>CAKTZP010000021.1 GCA_934636045.1 uncultured Oscillospiraceae bacterium | reverse complement strand
ATCCGCTTTACTGGGGAAAAGGTTATGCTTCGCAATTAACAGAATTACTAATTGAAAAAGGGGCGGAGTTGCACAAATATCTGGTAATTGAATGTGTTCCCGAGCAGGAGATAACAAAGCATCTTGCGCTGAAATACGGATTTGACTATGATGGCAGGACTGGTGGTTTGGATGTGTTCCGATTAAAGAGCAGATAACTGTTCAGCACATTCCTTTGGTGTCCTTTTTGGACGTTCTTTCTATGCTCCGGTGTACTTTTGCGCGCTCTTTCACATCAAAGAAACCTCCTTTGTCTACCACGACAAAAGAGGTTTCTTTTTGCATTTTGGGCGAAATACGGGCAAAACACAGTGAAATCGGGCTTCGGAGTCCGATTCTTGCTTTCAGGCCTCGAAAACAGATTAAAACGCTGGTGTACTTTTTGCGTTTCTTTGCTCTGTAAAGATAGGACAAAAAGGTGTAGGAAGCAGGATTTGAACCAAGAATATCCAGTCTGGTAAGGATTGAATTACGCGTAAACATTGAAATAACAGGAGTTTTATGATATAAATAAACATATACATGATTTCCATCTCAAAGAGGTGTGGTATTGCCGCTATGCTTGATGAACTCCAGAGTCGGATTGTATCGCTGATTCCTTCTACAAGTCTTAAAAACCAGATTCGGTTGATAAACCACCGCCTTTCCGATGCGGATCTGTTATCAACCGCGTACCGCTATGCGGCAGATTACGACGCTCGGGTCGAACTCCTTCAGATGCTGGAGCAACAATTTACAGGAGATTTGCGCGATTATACTTCAAAACTTATTCATGTGCAGCGTCAAATGCTCGAAGTTTTTTTGAAGCCGGAAGACAATACAGTTTACGAACTGCATATCAAGGACACTCCTGACGCATATGACGAGCGGTATTTGTGCAAATCATTTGATGCCGCTATTCGTATCATTCCGCTGTTCTTTCAGGAATACGACTGTGAGGAGAATTCGTTGACACGCTACACGATTGTCAAGCGCCGCGTTCTGTCTGAGGAGGCCGACTTTTCCGAAGATGAACTCGGTGAGCTTGTTATGCTTGCCGGAATGCGTGTATATTCTGTAAATATGTGGTCTTTTGACCATCAAGCAGAAGGATGCGCCGGTCAATGCCTAAACTGTAATAGTCCCTGCGCCGATTGTCATGAGACTATTTTCCCGCAGTTTATCCAGAATGGCGATGCTGTTAAGTTCTATGATCTCTCTGGAAAAGAATCATACGGAATAGCCCTTGCATTCAACAATCTGCCCTGCAGCGAGTACTATGTTATTCCATTGGACAGTGATGCTGTTCGTTATCATGATTTTGACAACATCCATGATGCCCATCAGCACATCCCCGCGCCTTTGACAGAGCGGATAGAAGAAGCTGCCCTCCCAGAAGAAATAAGGGCAGACTATAAAGCTTGTTTGAAGTATATCTTGGAGAAATGGCCCGAGAAAGGGTAGTAGATTGCCGATTACTGGTGCACTTTTAGCCGTTCTTTCTATGCTTCGGTATCCTTTTACGCGCTCTTTCGCAAGACACCCCGCTATCCGCTTTTTGGATGGCGGGGATTTTTTATACCTGCGGAATGGAAAAAGATACAACGACGCACGAATACAAAACAAACCACCACCCGGATGCTATGCTGCTGCATCCGTGTGGTGGTTTCTGCGTCTGGGAGGTCAATCCTTTGCCACGAAGGTGTGCGCCTTTTGCATCGCTTCTGTCTGGCTGTAGGCCGTCCCTGTCCCGGCGGGCGTTTCCGGCCCGGAGGAGGCCTGGCTGCAGGCGCTGAAGCGACAGATCTTCGGCTTTTTGCAGCGTGACTTGACCTATATCGCGGAGCTGAAGAAGGCGAAGCTGCGATACTCGGCGCCTCAAGTGGCAGAGATTTGCTATTTACATTACCTATTGACGACGTATCATGCTGCAATTTCCGCGGACGGTATCGTCGGCGTTTTCATAGCGATCAAAGCCTGGCATTTCCGGCATGAGCATTTCAAACGCACGGCTGCTGCCGTTCGGAAAGTGCATTGTGCTCACGCACCCGCTTTTGGGTTTGGACAGAAAAACGCGGTAGACTTTTCTGGAAAGCATGGGTGTTTTGACAGACTGAGGGATGCTGCCTTGCGGCAGCATCCATTTTATCAAATGGCGGCGTGAAAAACAGAAAACGACCGCCTGCGCTGCAAAAAACGGCTTGCCGATTGTCACAACTGCACAAATACTCTCGAACGAAATTGTGAAAACATCTAAAAAAAATTTCCCCTATTGACAAGGCGCGAGCTGTGGGGTATCCTGTAGATGTAGCCAAAAGAAAGCGCTTACAAACTCCAAATTTTGAGCAGGTTGATTAGATGAAGCAGGAAGCAAATATTTACGAAATTGCAAAAGAGGCCGGCGTCAGCATTGCGACGGTATCCCGCGTCATTAATAATCACGGCTCGGTAAGCGAAAAAAGCCGCAAGAAGGTCAATGATGTAATTGCACGGCGGAATTATGTTCCCAACGGAAATGCTCGTTCCTTGAGCACTTCAAAATCAATGACCATCGGCGTTGTTGTTCCGGATATTAACAACCCCTTCTTTTCGCAGCTCCTGCAGGGGATTACCCGCGCTGCGGATGAGCAGGGCTTCCATATTGTGCTGTTCAACACAGACGAAGATCCGCAGCGTGAGCACCAGATCCTTCTCTCCATGCGTGAGCAGCGTCTGCGCGGCATCATTGCAACGCCGGTCGCAGAATCCGATCTAGTTACCATTGAACGTTTAACGGAATTTGAAGGGCTCGGCATTCCTGTGGTACTCCTTGACCGACAGGTCAAAAATGCTGCCTTTGATCGCGTGCTTACCAATGATGAGCAAGGTGTTTTCCGTGCTGTAAGCGAGCTGATTCGTTTAGGGCACAAGAGAATTGCAATTATTACAGGTCCAGATAACTCTCTCCCCGGCCGCGAGCGATTGGCCGGATACCTACATGCCATGAAGGAGCACGGACTTCCGCTTGTTCCTGAGCTGATTCGCAAGGGAGACTTTATGTCAAAGCGAGCCTATCAGGAAACGCTGGCAGTCATGACGCTGCCTTCGCCTCCAACAGCGATTTTCTCTTCCAATAACATGACGACCTATGGCTGCCTTCGTGCATTCAACGAGCTCGGGCTGCGAATCGGCGCCGATATTTCCTTGATCGGTTTCGATGATATTGACGCGCTTTCTTGGCTGGGTTACAAGCTGTCTGTCGTCAACCGTGCGGTCCCGGAGATGGGCGAGCAGGCAATGCGAATGCTCCTGCATCGCTTTGCACAGGAAAACGGGAGCGAAAACGGAAAAACAACGCTTTTCCCAACCGAATTAATATTGCGTGGCTCCGAACAATACGCCGGGGCGCTGTAAAACAAAGGCAACAAAGTAGAAACGGTTTCCGCCGATACAAATGTTGCCTTTTCATTCAGCATCAGTCGTAAGCCCTTACATGTTCTATTTTCCAGAAAAAACAGATAGTAGGAGGAAATATAATGGGTGAAAAAATCACAGTCTTTGGCAGCTTCGTCGTTGACCTGATGGGCAGGACGCCGCATCTCCCGGTTCCCGGCGAGACCGTAAAGGGTAGTTTTTTTAAGCAGGGTGCCGGCGGCAAGGGCTTCAACCAAGGAATCGCCGCCCATAAGGCCGGCGGCAATGTCGCTATGGTTACGAAGCTTGGCAGAGACAGCCTTGCCAATGTCGCACTTGATGCGATGGATGACGTTGCGATGTCAAAAGATTACCTGTTTTATAACGACGAGGTCGCCACTGGCATCGCCCTGATTATGGTAGATGAAAACACGAGCCAAAATGAGATTGTAATCGTTCCGGGTGCCTGCGGCACCATTACGGAGGAGGATATCCAATCCGTCGCAGAGTGCATCCGGCAGTCCTCGTATGTTCTGCTCCAGCTGGAAGTTAATCAGGATGCGAACGAGCGGGTCGCGCAGCTTGCCAAGGAGGCCGGCGTGAAGGTGATTATCAATACTGCCCCATATCAGCCTGTCTCTGACGAATTCCTGCGCGGCGCATGGCTTGTCACACCGAACGAGGTCGAAGCAGAAGCTCTGACCGGCATCCCGGTCACGGATCTGGAAAGCGCCGATCGTGCAGCCGCTGTACTATTTGCACGCGGCATTCAGAATGTGCTGATTACGCTTGGAGGACGCGGCGTGTATATTAACACGAAGGAGCATTCGGAGATCATCCCCGCCTATAAGGTCAAGGCGATCGACACCACCGGTGCGGGCGACGCCTTCAACGGCGGTCTGCTGACGGCGCTCGCTGAGGGAAAAACGCTGAGAGAAGCTGCGATTTTTGCAAATGCGCTTGCCGCGCTTTCTGTCCAGCGGTTGGGGACGACGCCGTCGATGCCGACAAGGGAAGAAATCGACGCTTTTCTTGCGGAGCGGTCAAAATAAGGAGGCTGCCGTATGCTGAAAGGGATCCCCGATATCATCGGCTCTGACCTGCTCAAGGCGCTTGCCGACACCGGTCACGGCGATTTGATTGTCATTGCCGACCACTTCTATCCCCCCATCACCAAGACTCCACACGGCGTGAGCATTCAAGCTAAGGGCAACGGCGCGGCGGAGATGGTCGATGCGATTTTAAAGTTGGTACCGTTGGATGTTGAGTTTGAAGCCCACCCTATCGAGTATATGGTCCCCGACGCGGACTCCGGCGTTACGCTGGAAAGCTCGCCTGTTTGGGAGGATACCATTAAGGCGGTTGTGAACAACGGCTACAAGGCCGAGTGTGTTGGCCGCCTTGAGCGCACAAGATTCTATGAAAAAGCAGCACGGGCTTACCTGACCGTCTGTACCAGTGAGCGTCTGCCCTACGGCTGCGTCATTCTTCAAAAAGGCGTCCTGTAGACGTCAATACATTCATTTTACGAAAGAAAGAAGGAAGGACTATGGCAAAAAAGATCAAAGCACTTCTCATTGGCGAATCGTGGGTCGTACATGTTACGGAAACCAAAGGCTTCGACGTTTTTACCGCGGATCGTTACGAGGTCGGGACGGAGTTTATCGAAGCCGCCCTCACAACCGATGACATCGAGTTTATCCACATGCCCTGCCATCGCATTGAGTATGACTTTCCGCAGACGGTGGAGGAGCTTTTAAAGTACGACGTCATCATTATCAGCGATTGCGGCGCAAACACGTTCCTGCTTCCCGCGGTGACCTTCGTGCAGTGCAATCCCTCTGTAAACAAGCTGATGCTGCTTCAGCAGTATGTACAGGCGGGCGGCGGCCTCTGCATGGCGGGCGGCTATCTCTCCTTCATGGGAATCGAAGGCAAGGGTCGTTATAATGATACACCGATCGAAGAGATCCTGCCGGTCAATTTCTTGAAGCACGACGACCGCCGCGAACATCCGGAAGGCCTCTGCGTTACGATCGACCCGTCCGTGCACGAGATCTTCTCCGGTGTCGGCGAAAAAATTGAGGGGATTCTCGGCTACAACAAGGCAATTCCCAAGCAAGAGGCGAAGGTTCTTGCCACGTTTGATAATGGCGACCCGTATATTGTCCTTGGCACCTTCGGCAAAGGTCGCTCCATTGCCTACACGACGGACTGCGCCCCGCATTGGTCCTCCCCGGCACTGTGCCGCAGCGAAAACTACAGAATTCTCTGGCAAAATATGGTGAGATGGCTCGCCAATTCCTAAGGAATGTTGCAAGTCTGCATTCAAATAAAAAATTAAAGACAAAAGGAAGGTAATGAAAATGAAACGCACGGCTCTCAGACTCTTCGGCATTTTGATGGCAGTAGCTATGCTGCTGTCCATGGTCGGCTGCGGCAGCAAGGAAATTGCGCTGAAGGATAAGCAGCAGACCAAAGACGACGCTTCCCTGCTGGCAGCGGTTGATACCCTCGATGAGACCTACTGGAAAGCTCTTCCCTTCGGCGATGTTCTTCCGCTCGAAGGCGGCAAGATCGACATCAAGGGCAAAGATGAAATTGTCATCGGATTCTCTCAGACCGGTTTCAACCATCCTTGGAGAAGCGAAATGATCAACTCTGCACAGGCAGAAGTCAACCGTTATACCAACGTTCGTATGATCGTCACGGACGGCAACGTCGATATCGTTGACCAGAGCGGCGACGTCAGAGATCTTATCGCGCAGGGCGTTGATGCGATTGTTATCAGCCCCGTCGAATCTGACGGCCTGGTTGCAGCCGTAGAAGAAGCATACGATGCTGGCATTCCCGTTATTGTCCTTGACCGCGACATTTACACCGACAAGCGCACTGTTTTCATTGGCCAGTCCAACGTTACCATGGGTGCTGCCGTTGCGCAGCGGATGGTTGATGACCTGACGAAGCGCTATGGCGAGCCCAAGGGCAAGATCCTCGAAATCACCGGCCTCGTTGGCTCTTCTCCCGCAATTGACCGTCAGGCTGGTATGATGTCTGTTCTTTCCCAGTATCCGAACATTGAGATCCTTGCAACCGGCGACGGCGAATGGATCCGCGATCCGGCCGTTGCGCTGATGGAAGACTGGCTGGTAGCCTATGACGAGATCGATGCTGTTTTCTCCCATGCAGAAGAATCCAGCTGGGGCGCACAGCTCGCAATTGAAAGAGCTGGCAGACAGGGCGATGGCATCATGCACTTCACCTGTGACGGTTCTAACGAAGGCTTTGTCGATGTTAAGAACGGCGTATTCAACGCAGATGGCAACTACTCTCCGTTTATCGGCCAGCTGGGCGTTCGTGCAGCGCTCTATACTCTGCTCGGCATGGAGCTTCCCGGCCTCGAGACCTATGAATATGGTCAGAAAATCGTCCTCCCCGACTCTCCCGTTGTCGTTCCCGAGAACGCAGACGAATGGATCGGTAAGGGCTGGGGCGAATACTAAGATTTTATCCACAGCAGCGACCCTGTAACTTAACCGAAATCGGAGCGCCCCACAGCTCTTTGAAGTGTGGGGCGCTCCCCCGCAAAAAGGATGGAAAGCCCATGTATATGTTAGAAATGAAAAACATCAGCAAAAGCTTTGGCGGCGTCAAGGCGTTATCTGATGTCTCCCTGTCAGTGAAGCCCGGCGAGGTGCGTGCGCTGATCGGGGAAAACGGCGCGGGAAAATCGACCCTTATGAAAATCCTCGCCGGTGCTGTGCCAAAGGACAGCGGCACAATTTGCATCCAGGGAGAAAGCATCAAGTATAACACGCCCCGCGAAGCGCTGAACCACGGCATCAGCGTCATTTATCAAGAGTTAAACATGGTTCCTGACCTGACCGTAGCAGACAATATCTTCCTCAACGGTATTCTCAGCAAGGGAGGCCTTGTCAAACGCAAAGAAATGAATGCGCGCACCAAGGAACTGATGGACGGCCTCGGTGTTGATATCAATCCCAATACGCTCGTTGGAACACTGAGTGTTGCGCGCCAGCAGATGATCGAGATTGCAAAGGCAATCAAAAACAATTCGAAAATCGTTGTATTCGACGAGCCCTCCGCCGTTCTCGGTGTCAAGGACTCGGAGGTGCTTTTTGAACATATTAAGAAACTGAAGGAAAAGGGAATCTCCATTATCTACATTTCCCACCGTCTGGATGAAATCATGCGCATTACCGACAGCGTTACTGTCCTGCGCGACGGCAAGCATATCATCACGGACGAGACCAAGAATCTGACCATGGAGAAACTGGTCGAATACATGACCGGCCGTCCCTATGGCTCTCTGAAAAATTCGACGGAATACATTCCCAATACCAACGAAATTGTTTTTGAGGTTTCCGGCTTGTGCGCCAGAGGCGGCCAAATCAAAGACGTTTCCTTCCATATTCGAAAGGGCGAGGTTCTGGGACTGGCCGGTCTGGTCGGCTCCGGCCGGAGTGAGATTGCCCGCGCTATTTTCGGTGCTGACCCCAAAACTGCCGGGACGATCAAAATTCATGGAAAGCCCGTTAAAATCCGGACGCCCAAGGATGCCAAAAAGCATGGATTGGGGTTTGTGATGGAAGACCGCAAGGTTTCCGGTCTGCTCATTGAACAGCCGATCGCCGATAATATCACGATTACGGACCTTGCGCGGTATGCAACACTCGGCTTGCTGCATCGCAAAAAGGAATACGCCAGCGTCAACGACTATAAGGCGCAGCTTTCGATCAAGACCGAGGATATTACCAATCCTGTCAACAGCCTTTCCGGCGGCAACCAGCAGAAGGTCTCCATCGCAAAATGGCTGCACGCACTACCGGATGTGCTGATTCTGGATGAGCCGACGCGCGGCGTCGATGTCGGCGCTAAAAGCGAAATCTACGGGCTGATTGAAATGATCCGCGCACAAGGCAAGGCGATTCTGCTGATCTCCTCGGAATTCGCAGAAATTTTAAGCTTGTCCGATCGCGTCATGGTTGTCAAGCGCGGTCAAATTGCCGGAGAATACACACGCGAGCAGATCTTCAAGGATTCCTCAATCCTTGACGCACTCTGATGCTGTAAAAGGAGAATCACAATGGTCACACTAAAAAACAAAGATATGAAACTCAAGGCACGCTCCATCTATGAGAAATACGGCGTAGTTCTGGTCTTTATATTTGAGATCATCCTCTGCTCGATCCTCTCCGAACGTTTCTTTGCGTGGGGCAATATTCTTAACATCCTGCGTCAGATTGCCATGACAGGCATTCTTGCTGTTGGCATGACCTTCGTCTGCATCACAGGCGGTATTGACCTTTCCGTTGGTGCGATTATCGCAATGGTCACCGTCTTTACTGCCGATACGATCAAGTTGACCGGAAGCATTCCGCTTGCGATCCTTGTCGGTATTGCCGCCGGTCTTGCCATCGGTCTGCTCAATGGTGCCGGAATTGCTTTCGGTAAAATGCCGCCGTTTGTTATGACTCTCGGAACGACCTCAGTTGCGCGTGGCATTGCCTATATCTATACAAATGGCATGCCGATTTCAATCAAAAACCGCGATTTTACCGCCATTGGCAACAGCATGCTGTTTGGAAAAATTCCCGTTGCCGCAATTTACTTCCTTGTTGTCCTGCTGATCGGTTTTGTTCTTCTGTCCAAAACAGTGTTTGGCAGACATGTTTACTCTGTTGGCAGCAATGCCGAAGCGACCCGCCTTTCCGGCATCAGTGTCAAGCGCACCCTGTTCCTTGTTTATGCTATGAGCGGTTTACTCGCCGGTGTTGCCGGTGTGCTCTATGCGGCGCAGATGGGCATTGGAACGCCGATCGCGGGTGACGGCTATGAGCTCTCCGCGATTTCTGCAGTCTTCGTTGGCGGCGCCTCTGTTTCCGGCGGCTCTGGTACGATCTGGGGCACTTTCTTCGGTGCTGCCATCATCGGTATCCTGAATAACATCATGAACCTTACCGGTGTGAACACCTATTTCCAGATGCTGATTTCCGGCCTGATTATCATTGTTGCGGTGCTCGTCCGCAGAAAGAGATAACCCATTAGAATAGCAAAAGGAGTACGAGGATGAAACAACTTGTTCAGAAAAATCGTGAGAAATATATTGATTTCCTGAAATCTGTGATTGCGGCGGACTCCACCGATATCCAGCACGGCGTCTACGGTAACGAGGTCAACGCGCAAAACGTGATGATTCCAAAGCTCAAGGAACTGGGCATGACCGTTGATGTGTTTGAGCCGGATATGGCGGCGCTTGACCGCGACTTCCCGGAATCGAACCCCGGGCATCATTACGAAAACCGTCCGGACGTCGTCGGCGTTCTGAAGGGTACCGGCGGTGGAAAGTCCCTGATTTTAAACGGGCACATTGATACGATGCCGTTTGACCAGCTTGACCAATGGGTGACCCATCCGCTGGAGCCGAAAATCATCGACGGCAAGCTGTATGGCAGAGGCTCCTGCGATATGAAGGGTGGCCTGTGCGCAGCTGTCTGTGCGCTGGATTTGCTGAAAGAGCAGGGCGTACAGCTCAAGGGTGATGTCATTGTTGAATCGGTGATTGACGAAGAAGGCGGCGGTAACGGTACCATGGCCTGCATCCAGCGCGGCTACAAGGCAGACGCGGCCATCATTTCCGAGCCGACGGAGCTCGAGGTTATGCCGGCGCATATGGGCTGGCTGTTCTACCGCATTGAAGTGACCGGCAAAGCGCTGCATTCTTCGATGAAATGGCTTGGCGTCAACGCGATCGAGAAGATGATGATCCTAATGCGTGCACTGCAGGAGCTGGAGCGCAAATGGTGCATGGAAAAGCGCAGCGCAATTCTTCCTCCCCCGACGATCAATTTCGGCACCATCCACGGCGGCATGGCCGGATCTGTGGTTGCCGACCACTGTGTGCTTGATTTTGGTTTGCACTATCTTCCCTCGGACAAAGATGAAAACGGCCTTGGCACCAAGGTGCAGGCAGAGCTCTTTGAAGCGCTGGATTATGCCATCCGCGGCGACAAATGGCTCAGTGAGCACCGCCCGACGATTGAGCTGTACCAGCTGGGCAGCGGCTATGAGCTTTCTGTCGATCATCCGATTGTGAAGCTGCTGGAGAAAAATCACCTTGAGACGCTCGGTGTAAAGCCGGTTGTGCGCGGATGCGAATATGGCAGCGATGCGCGCCTTTTGACGAACTATGGTCAGACCCCAACCATCCTCTATGGCCCCGGCTCCATCCGACAGGCGCATGGCATTAACGAATATATCGATGTCGAGCAATATTTGACAGCGATCGAGGTTCTGGCAAAAACAATCCGCGATTTCTGCGGCTGATTCCGAAAGCAGCGTTCACGAAGCGAAATTTGAAAAGGAACTGCAATATGGATGCATTAAAGAAACCGAAAATCTTGGTCGTAGGCAGCTTCATGATGGATTTGATTGCCTCCGCAAAACGGCTCCCGTCCATGGGTGAAACGGTGATCGGAACGACCTTCCGCACCGCCCCGGGCGGCAAAGGCGCAAATCAAGCTGTGCAATGCGCGCGCCTCGGCGCCGAAGTCACCATGGTCGGCTGTGTCGGCGATGATGCGTTTGGCAGAGAAATGCTGCAAACCGCCCGCGACGCCGGTGTGGATGTATCTCGAGTCAGTATCAGCTCCCACAGTGCCTCCGGCGTGGGAAGCATCCAGCTTGAGGTTCATGATGACGGTGTAGAAAACCGCATTCTTGTCGTTCCCGGAGCAAACTATGATCTGAGCCCCGAGGATCTTGTGTGGCTTGCAGATGAGATCGGGCACTATGATATGGTGCTGCTGCAGCTGGAAATTCGCATGGATACAACGCGATATGTTGCTGCGCTTGCCGATGCTGCAGGTGTTCCGGTTATGCTCAATCCTGCACCGGCTTGTGCGTTGGATCGAGAACTGCTCTCCCATGTGACCTATCTTTCTCCGAATGAGCACGAGGCGGCGCTTCTTGCCGACCGCCCGCTGCGCGTTTCTCAGGTTGGCGTTGATTCGAGCGATTTGGACGAGGTCGCAAACACTCTGCTTGCCAGCGGCGTCAAAAAGCTGATCGTGACGCTGGGAGAAAATGGCTGTGCGCTGTTTGGGGCAGAGGGCCAGCAACGCTTCCCGTGTGTCACCTTTTCGGAAGTGAAAGACCCTACGGCGGCCGGAGACTCCTTCGTTGCAGCTTTCTGCACCGCAAAAGCCGCCGGATTGCCCGAACCGGAAGCCTTGCAGTTTGCCAGCCACACGGCGGCCATCACTGTTTGCTCCGTTGGCGCAATGCCTTCTCTCCCCATGCTTGATGCTGTGCAGCGCTTTATGCACGAGCAAAAATTTGCCGGCTTCGACCTTTCTCTGCTGGAGGCGCTGAAGGCAGGAAATGGTGGGCGTGTATCATGTTAAAACCAGAGAGCAAGCAAGCTGTTGCTGCGTTTATCGCTTCTGCCGAGGCCGAGTTTGCTGCATTCGCAAAAACCGTCACAGCGGACACCTATGATGCTGCAGCCGCGCTGATCCTTGCATCGCAGCGCCTCGGCGGTCGCCTTCACGTCACAGGCATCGGCAAACCGGGCCATGTCGCTGAATATATGGCATCGCTGTTTTCCTCAACCGGGACACCCTGTTACTTTCTGCACGGAACAGAAGCGGTGCATGGCTCATGCGGGCAATTGGTCGCCGGAGATGTTGTCATTGCCATCTCCAATTCCGGCGAAACCACAGAGTTAAAGGCCACTGTCACTGCGGTCAAAGCCAATGGCTGCAAGGTGATCGGCGTTACCGGCGGAATGGAAAGCTGGCTTGCAAAGAACTCGGATGCCGTGCTATATGCCAGTGTTGCGGAGGAGGGCGGACCGCTGAATCGGGCGCCGCGCAATTCCATCCTTGCCGAGCTGTTAACACTGCAAGCCCTAAGCGTCCTGCTGCAAGCAGAACGCGCATGGGATCCGGTCAGCTATGTGCGCTGCCATCCCGGCGGAAAGCTGGGCGAGCTGCGAGACGGCGAAGCATAGCTTCTCATTGTTTGATCTTCATTTGTCCCATGTTTTCCCATAATAGGGCTGCCGGGTATCCAAAGGATACCCGGCAGTTCAGCGTGTCGAAAAACCCTTTTCGACACGCTGACAGGCTGCAAAAAAGTTCGGAAGACAAGCAACTCACGCCCGTCGGCGTACAAAGGTACGGTAGGGCGTGAGTTGCGCAGTAAGTCAAAATTCTTGCGAAGCAAGCTTTTTCTCGGGTTATAAAGTTCAAAATACTCTGTTTTTGCAAATCAAAACACAGAGAACAAAAATCCATTAAAATGTGAACCGATTTTGACGATTACGGACTTTTTTGACAGTCTGGCTGCCGGGTATCCTTTGGATACCCGGCAGTTCAGCTTATCAAAGAACCCATGCTTTCAAAAATTTTTTTCGGCGCCATGACAATCGTTGGGGTAGAGATAAAAAACAAATAAAGTAAGATCGTGTCGGAGAGAGGCGCTCCGGCGCGATTTTTATGCGTGGCAGAACAGACGCCTCTTTCTGAAATTGGAGAAATTCCGCATACCGAAGCAGACACGCATTGCCATCGAGCCATAAAAGTAAGCGCCGGGGAGGGAGACTCCTCGGCGCTTCGGTCATTTGGTGTCAGATAAGGGGATATCGGCATAGTAGTAGGCACCGTCGCGATAGATGGTAATGCGGACGGTCTCACCGGTAGCGTAGCGCGATAGAGCGTCGACATAGTCGGACAGGCTCGTCACGCTGTCGCTCCCGACGGACATCAGCACGTCGCCGAGACGCAGACCGGCACGATAGGCGGCGCTGCTGCGGGAGATTTTGCTGATGAGCACGCCCTCGGGCAGGTGCCAGTAGATACGCAGCGGCCGTGTGATCTCTGCAACCTCGATGCCGAGCGTGGCCTTGCCGTCGATGCCGCCGTAGGCGACCAGATCGTTGACCAGCCCACGCGCCTCCTGTGCCGGAAGTGCGAAGCCGACGCTTGCGTCATTGTCAAACGACACAAAGCCGCTGACCTCCCGGATACCGATGCCGATGATCTGGCCGCTGTAGTTGACGACCACGCCGCCGCAGTCGCCGCTCAGGCCGGAGGCGCTGATCTGCAGCACCCGCAGCGACAGCCCGCCGATCGCGACGTCCTCGTTGACGGCCGCGACCGTGGCCTCGGTCATCGTGCCGGGCAGGCTCTTGCCGAACAGATTGCTCAAGACGACCACCTCGTCGCCCGCGACCAGTCCATCCGCACTGCCAAATTCGGCGGCGGTCAGGCTCTCTGCGCTGATCTTCAGCACGGCAAGGTCGCTGTCGCGGTCCATGCCGACAAAGGCGGCGGTGCAATTTGAGCCGTCCGAGAGCGTGACCTCCAGCCGCAGCGCGTCGCGCACGGTGTGTGCGTTGGTCAGCAGGTAGCCGTTCTCATCCAGAATCACGCCTGTGCCATAGCTCACGCCGCTGCCCGTCTTTGCTGCGACGACGGTGATGCTGGGGCTGACCTTCCGGTACAGCTCCTGCAGCGACAGCGGCTCCTGCTGCTCGTCAATGGTCATGATGTCCGAACGGGTACCGACGCCCTCGGTGGTTTCCGTCGGGGAGGGGAAGAGCTGGTTTGGGCCGCTTTTGGGTGCGTCGGTCTGCACCGCGTCGCCACTCCAGAGGCGCGCGAGCGCGACCACCGTGACCAGATTTGCCGTCAGCAGCAGCGCCAGCATGACCGCAACGAGCACCAGCGGCGTTTTTGAGCGACCCGCCGGGTGCTTGCCCGTCCCATAATAATCCGGCGTCTGCGCCGGCTCCGGCGGCTGTTCCCGAAAGCTCGGCTCCACCGGTGTCAAATCATCCATCGTCGATCCCTCCTCTCCGTGAGGTGTAGATAGTTTTTGCGATTTTTGTTTCAAAAAATTCGATTTTTGCGCAGACCGGGTGTCTGCACAAAGTCCCGTCCCACGCCGTAGGGGCGGTCATCGACCGCCCGCCCCCGCGCCGCAGCGCTTTTGGCTCCCCTTTTGGGGAGCTGTCAGCGAAGCTGACTGAGGGGGTCTCCGCGCCGCAGCGCGTGTATCGACATAGCTTGCAGCAAAACAGAAGTGCCAGCAGCGGCGGGCTGAGGGCAGCCCGCCCTACGCATGATACGGAATAATGTGCGTGAATACGATCGTGCCAGCACGGGTGCTCGATGAGCGCCCTACGGCGTGATATGCACCACGCGATTACTTCGCCAGCGACATCGTGAAGGTGAATTCCGTCTTACCGTCGCGGCTGGTGACGAAGATATCCTCGCCGTGCGCCAGCACGATGGTTTTGACGATATAAAGCCCGAGACCGACGCCGTCGCGGTCGGTCGAGCGGCTCTTGTCCGTTTTATGGAAGCGGTCAAACAGCAGCGGCAGCTCCTCCGGCGGGATGGTCGGGCCGGTGTTGCCGACGGTGATGATGGCGCTGCTGCCCTGCTTTTTGACGGTGACGGTCAGCGTGCCGCCATCGTCGATGAACTTGACGGCGTTGTCCATCAGGTTGTGCAGCACCTGCACAATAGCGTCCTTCATGCCATGGACGAGCAGCCCCTCCTCGGGCATCCGGATGTCGACATTCAGATGCTTTTGGTTGATGCGCGGCTCGAAGCACAGCAGCGACTGCCCGGCCTCGCCGCAGATGTCGAAGTCCTCCATTTGCTCTGCTGGGATGCCCTGATCCTGCAGACGGCTGACCTCCAGCATGTTGCGCACCAGCCGCGACAGGCGGCGCGCCTCCGTGCTGACCAGCTCCATGTAAGAACGCTGCTTTTCCTGCGGGATCGTGCCGTCGAGCATGCCGTCGAGGTAGCCTGCGATGGTCGTCATCGGGGTCTTCAGCTCGTGGCTGACGTTGGCAACGAATTCCTGCCGCACGCGCTCGGAGTTCTTCAGCGCGGTCGTCATGTTGTTAAAGGCGACAGCCAGCTCCTCCATCTCCTCGCTCTGCTGCCCGGTCGGGATGCGCACGTCGAGGTTGCCGTGGGCAATCTGCCGCGCGGCGGCGGCCATGTCGCGGATGGGCTTGGTCTCGCGGTTGGTGATATACGGCGCGGCGATCAGCGCAACGAGCAGCGTCAGCAGCGCCGTCATGGCGAAGATCGTCAGCGTTTTGCGCGTCAGCTCCGTCAGCGCCGACTGCTTCATCGACGCCAGCACGATGCAGTAGCGTGTCTCGTCGATCGTGATGGGCAGCGCAACGGCAAGCCGCTCGTCGCCGTAAATGGCGGAAACGGCCTCGTTCAGATCCGTCGCCGTGCCCTCGAAGAGTGCGTCGGCGACCGCGGTGCCGAGGGTCTGCTCCAGATGGGAGCAGCCCTGCAGGTCGGCAGCGCAGATGCTGACGCTGCCGTCGGTATCGCATAATAACACGTCGTTTTCCGATGCGCTCGCGGCCACGGCCAGATTCGTCCGGAATTCCCAGTTGTTCAGGCCGCTGTAGGCATAGGCCTGCACCAGCGCGCCGACCGACTGTGCCGTGGTGTCGAGGGAGTGCTCCTTTTCATCAAGCGCGTAACGCGTAAAAACGAGCCAGAAAAACACGCCGATCAGCACCGTCGCCGCCAGCAGGATGCACAGCACCATCGTTACCTGCCGCCGGAAGGTCGTTTTCATGCGTCCGTGACCTCAAATTTATAGCCCACCGACCAGACGGTCTTCAGCGCCCACTTGTCCGAAACGCCCTCCAGCTTTTCGCGCAGGCGCTTGATGTGGACGTCGACCGTCCGCGTGTCGCCGAAGTAGTCAAAGCCCCAGACCTCGTCGAGCAGACGGTTGCGGGAGAACGTGATGTTCGGCGACGAGGCCAGATGATATAGCAGCTCCATCTCCTTCGGCGGCGTCGGGACCTTCTTCCCATTGACGGTCAGCTCGAAGGCATCCATGTCAATGATCAGCTTATCGAACACCAGCCGCCGCGCCGTGCGCTCGGGAGCAATGCCGCTGCGGCGCAGCACCGCCTCAATGCGCGCGAGTACCTCCTTCATTTCAAAGGGCTTGGTGATGTAGTCGTCCGCGCCCTGCTTGAGCCCGGTGACCTTGTCCTCGGTCTCGCTCTTGGCCGTCAGCATGATGATCGGCACCTTGGACTCCGACCGGATCGTGCGGCACACGCTCCAGCCGTCCATCTCCGGCAGCATTACGTCGAGCAGGATCAGGCTCGGCTGTACCTCCCGGAATTTTTCGATGCCTTTGAGGCCTGTGTAAGCGATCGCGACCTCGTAGCCCTCTTTTTCCAAATAAAGCCGCAGCAGATCCGCAATATTCCGATCGTCCTCCACGATCAGAATCGTCTTTGCCATACGACCAGCTCCTCTCTTTCTGTTCTTTCC
Source organism: uncultured Oscillospiraceae bacterium (assembly GCA_934636045.1). Classification (GTDB taxonomy): domain Bacteria; phylum Bacillota; class Clostridia; order Oscillospirales; family Oscillospiraceae; genus JAZOXB01. The sequence goes on along the minus strand of CAKTZP010000021.1, from coordinate 4,012 downwards.
CCATTATAACCGATTTTCCCTCGTTTGCGTGAACAATTTGTGAAAAACGCGAATTTTTTTGACGGAAGCGCAGGGGTTGCGCCCGGCGCATTACGCGGTGTGGTCCTTTTGACGGCGAACCGCATGGCAGAGGCCTTGAAAAGCAAAAAAGCGTCTCCGGAGGCAGTGTGCTCCGGAGACGCGGGGGATATCAGAGAAGGGCTTACTTCTGCGCGGCGGTGATGATCGCCATTTTGTAGACCTCGTCGGCGTTGCAGCCGCGGCTGAGGTCATTGATGGGGGCGTTCAGACCGAGCAGAATGGGGCCGTAGGCCTCGTAGCCGCCGAGACGCTGGGCAATCTTGTAGCCGATGTTGCCGGCCTCGATGCACGGGAAGATAAAGGTGTTGGCGTAGCCGGCCACGGGGCTGCCGGGGAACTTGAGCTGGCCGACGACCGGGGAAACGGCCGCGTCAAACTGCATCTCGCCGTCGATGGCGAGGTCGGGCGCGAGCGCCTTGGCCTTGGCCGTGGCAGCCTGCGAGAGGGCGACCGTGCCGCCCTTGCCGGAGCCCTTGGTGGAGAAGCTCAGCATGGCGACCTTCGGGTCGATGCCGAAGAGCTTGGCACAGCCTGCGACCTCGACGGCGACCTCGGCGAGCTTATCGGCGGCAGAAACGGTGACGTTGCCTTCCTTGTCGACGCTGTCCTCGTAGGAGATGTTGATGGCGCAGTCGCCCATGGCCAGCTTCTCTTCGCCGCGGACGAGGATGAAGCAGGACGAAACGAGGTGCGCGCCGGGCTTGGTCTTGACGAGCTGGAGCGCCGGACGGACGGTATCGGCGGTGGAATAGGTCGCGCCGCCGAGCAGCGCGTCGGCATAGCCCAGCTTGACGAGCATGGTGCCAAAGTAGTTGCCCTTTAACAGCGCAGCGCGGCAGTCCTCGGCGGACATTTTGCCCTTGCGCAGCGCAACCATTTTCTCGACCATGGCGTCCATCTCGGGATAGGTGGCCGGGTCGATGATTTCCAGACCCTCGATATCAAAGCCGCCCTCGGCAGCCTTGGCGCGGACGGTATCGACCTCGCCGATCAGGATCGGGGTCAGGAAGCCTTCCTTCTTCAGGCGGGCAGCGGCGTCCAGAATGCGGGCGTCATGGCCCTCGGTAAAGACGATCTTGCGGGGATTTGCCTTGAGTTTTTCAATCAGACGGTCAAACATGAATGATTCCTCCGTATTTTCTCTTTGGGAGCGGCGCGGTGCCGTTCCTGTTTTTGCCCATCCATTATACTACCGGCCGATGGCAGAAATCAAGGGTAATCGACTGTTTTGTGCGGATTTCGCACAAATTTCCGGTCATGGGATGGAAAAACCGCAGCTCCGTGGCGCAAAGCAGCTGGCCGGTCAGCCCCAGTGCGGCGGAAAGCGCGGCGGAGGCAGGCGTGGTGTACTGCGGGTCGCCGAGGATCGGACAGCCGAGCTGCGCGCAATGCAGGCGCAGCTGGTGCGTTCGCCCGGTCAGCGGCCGGAGCGCCAAGCGGCTGACCGGCTGTCCGCCGATGGCGGCGGTCTCCAGCACCCGGTAGCGCGAGCTGGCCGGCTTGCCCGCCGGGTCGATGCAGCGCAGCAGGCTGCTGCCCGGCACGCGGGCGATCGGCGCATCGATCTGCCCCGACGGCAGCGGCGGGACGCCAAGCACGGCGGCCTCATAGCGCTTTTCAATGGCATGCGCGCGCTGCAGAGCGTGCATTTTGGCGTGCGCGTGCGAGCTTTTGGCCAGCAGAACGACGCCGAAGGTGTCGCGGTCGAGACGGCTGACGGGATGCACGGCGCAGGGCTGGGCGGTGCGCCGGTAATATGCGGTCAGGAAATTGGCCAGCGTGCCGGTGTTGCGCGCGGACGAGGGATGCATCAGGATGCCCGCGGGCTTGTCCAGCGCGATGAGCCACTCGTCCTCATAGAGAATGTCCAGCGGCCCGTCCTCGGCGGGGTACTCCGGCATCGGCTCGTCAAGCCGCACCTCTACGCGGTCGCCGGGACGGACGATATAATTCGTAAACACGGGCGCGCCGTTGACGGTGAAGGCGCCCTGATATTTCAGCCGCCCGACCAGCGACGAGGACATCCCCAGCTCCGTCCGCAGAATGGACAGGAGCTTCGCCTCGCGTCCGGCGGTGAGCGCCAGCTTCATCCGATGGCCTCTGCAAGCTTCGGCGCGATGTACTCATTGAGGCAGAAGCGCATGATGGCGCGTCTTGTAACAATGCCGATAAACGCGCCCTTGTCGTCAATGACGGGGACAAAGTTCTGGTCGGTGGCCTTGAGCACCAGCTCCTGCATGTTGGTCGTGACGGTGACGGGTAGGTTATCCTTGCGGTGGGCGATCTCCATGATGCTGTGGTTTTCGGTGTCGCGCTGGTCCATGCGGCACAGATTTTTGATCGCCCACAGCAGATCTCCCTCGGTCAGCGTGCCGCAGTAGCTGCCATTGCGGTGCAGGATGGGCAGGGCGGCGTAGCCGGAATTTTCCATGCGCTCCAGCGCCTGTCGGATGGTAAAGTCGTCAAAAAGATAGGAACAACTCGCTTTCGGAGTCAGAAAAAACAAAAGGTTCAAGAAAAACGCGCTCCTTTCGGATCAGTTGACATTTTTTAGGGGGCAGACGCTATGCGGTGTCCTTGCAGGCTCGTGGCCGCGGACGGCGAGGCCGCCGCGCGGACGGACGCTCCTGCTTGTCTCTGCGAGGCCGCTCGCCGGGGCGGGTCTTGCGTCCTCCGCAAGGGCACGACCGAAGCGCTTCTCCTCACACGGTTATGATTATATCATACTTTTCCGGCAAATGCTGTTAAGTTTTTGTGAAAAAAGAAATTCCGCCGAAAAAATTTCCGGCGGAATTTTGTGTATTTTGACGAAACTGCTGCGCTTACACGGTGGGCTGATTGGCGTCCTCGATGATCTTGACGAACTTGGACGGGACAAGGGATGCGCCGCCGATGAGGCCGCCGTCGATGTCGGGCTGTGCCAGCAGGTCATAGGCGTTCTTGTCGTTCATGGAGCCGCCGTAGAGGATGGTGGTGGCACGGGCGTTCTTGGAGCCGAACAGCTTGCGGACGACGGTGCGGATATGCTGGCAGACCTCCTCGGCCTGCTCAGGCGTGGCGGTCTTGCCGGTGCCGATGGCCCAGATGGGCTCATAGGCGATGACGACCTTGCGGATCCGGTCTTCACCGATGCCGGCCAGCGCCAGCTTGATCTGCATGGTGATCCATTCCTCAGTGATGCCTGCCTCGCGCTGCTCAAGCGTTTCGCCGCAGCAGACGATGGGGATCAGACCGGCATCGAGGGCGGCGAGCACCTTGGCGTTGACCTCGGCGTCGGTTTCGCCCATGGCGCGGCGCTCAGAGTGGCCGATGATGACGTATTTACAGCCGGCGTCGGTCAGCATACCGCAGGAGATCTCACCGGTGTAGGCGCCAGCGGCGTTGGGATTGCAATTTTCGGCGCCGATGCCGATGCGGGTCTCGCGCATGGCGCGGACGGCGGCGGGGATGCACACGGCGGGAACGCACAGCGCGATATCGCACCAGCGGCCCTTGGGCAGAAGGCTCTTCAGCTCGGTCATGAACGCCTTGGTCTCAGAGGGCGTTTTGTTCATCTTCCAGTTGCCGGCGATGAGGGTCTTACGGTATTTTCTGTTCATGATGCGTCTCCTTTATTCTTGATCCTGCAGGCAGGCGATACCGGGCAGCTCCAGACCCTCAAGGAACTCAAGGGACGCGCCGCCGCCGGTGGAAATGTGGGTGATCTTGTCGGCAAAGCCCAGCTGCTCGCAGGCCGCCGCGCTGTCGCCGCCGCCGACGATGGTCACGGCGTCGCTGTCAGCCAGCGCCTGTGCCACGGCAATGGTGCCCTTGGCCAGCGTCGGATTTTCAAACACGCCCATCGGGCCGTTCCAGACGACGGTTTTTGCGCTCTTGACGGCGTCGGCAAACAGCTTGCGGGTCTCTTCACCGATGTCCAGACCCTCCATGT
>CAKTZP010000020.1 GCA_934636045.1 uncultured Oscillospiraceae bacterium | reverse complement strand
CGATCTTCCTCGCTGCTTGGGTAACTCAGTATTCTGTGTGGAAAAGGAAGATTAAGAAAATGAACGAAGGCATTAAGGACAATCGCGGCTTGCGCTGAGCGCCGGCTTATATTCTGATTCGCAAATTGCCGATAGACCCATAGAAATACGGTCACACCGTTCCTCGGAATGGTGTGACCGTTCTTAATGAAAGAGGGGGAGCCTATGTTAGCCAAAAACTCAGCTTACTCGTACAGCGGGTATTTTTGGGTCAAGGTGCTGACGGCGGCGCGGACTTTTTGCTGGGTGCCTTCAAAGTCGGAGGCGGTGTCGTAGATGCACTGGGCAATGAGGCGCATGTCGTCTTCCACCATGCCGCGGGTCGTGGCGGCGGGGGTGCCGATGCGGACGCCGCTGGTGACGAAGGGCTTTTCCGGGTCGTTCGGGATGGCATTTTTATTGACCGTGATATAGTTTTCGTCCAGCCGGTGCTGCAGCTCCTTGCCCGTGATGTGCAGGGGACGAAGATCGGCGAGCATGAGGTGGTTGTCCGTGCCGCCGGAGACGAGGTCAAAGCCCTTTTCCAGCAGCGCCGCGGCCAGCGCCTTGGCGTTTTTGACGACCTGCTGCGCATAGGCGGCAAATTCCGGCTGCATGGCCTCGCGGAAGCAGATGGCCTTGGCGGCGATGACGTGCATCAGCGGGCCGCCCTGCGTGCCGGGGAAAACAGCGGAGTTGATTCTCTTGGCAAACTCCTCCCGCCCCATGATGATGCCGCCGCGCGGGCCGCGAAGGGTCTTGTGGGTTGTGGTCGTTACGATATCGGCATAGGGGACAGGGCTTTGATGGACGCCGCCCGCGACCAAGCCGGCGATATGTGCCATATCGACCATCAAAAGCGCGCCGTTGCGATGTGCGATATCGGCAAAGGCAGCAAAATCAATCGTGCGCGGGTAGGCCGACGCGCCCGCGACGATCAGCTTCGGATGGTACAGCTTCGTCAGGCGCTCGACCTCGTCATAGTCGATGCGGCCGGTGGCGGGATCGACGCCGTAGGAAACGGCGTGATAGATCTTGCCCGACTGATTGGCCGACGCGCCGTGCGTCAGGTGGCCGCCGTTGGCGAGACTCATACCGAGAATGGTGTCGCCCGGCTGCAAAAGCGCCGCATAGACCGCCAGATTTGCCTGCGCGCCGCTGTGCGGCTGGACGTTGACAAATTCCGCGCCGAAGAGCGTCTTCGCGCGTGCGATGGCCAGCCGCTCGACCTCGTCGACGACCTCGCAGCCGCCGTAGTAGCGCTTGGCGGGCAGACCCTCGGCATATTTGTTGGTCAAAACCGTGCCCATGCAGGCGATGACCGCGGCGGAGGCGATGTTTTCCGAGGCAATCAGCTCGATGTTCCGGCGCTGGCGGCGCAGCTCGCCCTGCAGCAGCGTGCCGACCTCCGGGTCAAAGCGGTTAACAAATTCAATGTTCGGGGCAAGTTCATGAATGCTCATAAGTCCTCCTTCGGGCGGGTGCTTTGCCGCTCCGGTCTGATATAGAATACAAAAAGAGTGCAGCCGGAACCTCCGGTCGCACTCATTACAGGTATTCCGCCACCACGAAAACAAATCGTGTGACGAAACACAACTCTGTCCTTTTGCCTGAGAGATTCGGCGTTCGCCTTGCACCTTCGGCACTCAATCATGAGCTTCTCCAGAGAGTCCCTACACAGCTCGGTCCTTGGTTCCTGAGAGTTTTGCTCCTTCGGAGGGCCATGAGGCCGCTTTCCCGGGCTGCTTCGACGGGTATATTTCTTTCTGCCCTTATTATAGCGCATTATGTCGAAAACGCAACCGGTATTTTATGAAAAATTATTCATTTTTTACCGCCCGCGTTTGTGCAGATTCCACAGTGTTTTGAAAAAACCGTGAAAAAATGCAGCGCAAATCGTAGATTTTTGGCGCTTGATATGGTATAGTATTCTTCGTAATAGTTTGAATTGAGGTGATGCAACGCTATGGCGCGCTCATTCTTCGGCGGCGTTCATCCGCGGGGCTTTAAAGAGCTTTCTAAGGACGAACCCATTCGCCCCCTGCACCCCAAGATCGTTAGTATCGCAATGTCACAGCATATCGGCGCTCCCTGCAAGCCGCTGGTCTCCGTCGGCCAGCGCGTTCAGCTCGGCCAGAAGATCGGCGACGGACAGGGGCTGTGCGTTCCCGTGCACGCTTCCGTCTCCGGTACGGTCATTGCAGTAGAAAATCGCCCCACGCCCACCGGCACGGACGGCATGTGTGTCGTGATTGAAAACGACCGGCGCGACACGCTCTGCCGCGACATCCGCCCGCGCGAAAACGTTGACGCGCTCACCGCAGACGAGTTGGTCGCCATTATCCGCGAGGCGGGCATCACCGGCATGGGCGGCGCGGGCTTCCCAACCTGCGTCAAGCTCTCCTCCGGCATCGGCAAGGTCGACACCGTTATCGTCAACGGAGCGGAGTGCGAGCCGTACATCACCTCGGATGACCGCCTGATGCGCGAGACGCCGGAGCGCATCCTCCGCGGCCTTGCCATCGTGCAGAAAATCCTTCAGCCGAAGCAGACGGTAATCGGCGTCGAGGCCAACAAGCCCGAGGCCATTGCGTCCCTGCAAAAGCATCTGCCTGAGGGTGTGCGCCTGCTGACCATGAAGGTGCGCTATCCGCAGGGCGCGGAAAAGCAGCTCATCCAGACCGTCACCGGGCGGCAGGTGCCGCCGGGCGGACTGCCTGCCATGGTCGGCTGCGCGGTGTTCAATGTTGCCACCTGTGCCGCAATTTGCGACGCCGTGTATGACGGTATGCCGCTCGTGCGCCGCGCCATTACCGTGACCGGTCACGCCGTGGAAAAGCCCGGCAACTTCCTCGCGCCGATCGGCACGAGCTTTGCAGACCTTCTCATTGCCGCGGGCGGTTTCCACGGCATCCCGCACAAGATTTTTGTTGGTGGCCCGATGATGGGCATCGCCCAGCATACGCTCGAGGCGGCCACCATTAAGGGCAATAACGCCCTGACCTGCTACAGCGTCAGCGACCTGCGCGTCAAGCCCAATCCGCACTGCATCCGCTGCGGCAAGTGTGTCGACGTCTGCCCGATGCACCTGATGCCGATCTTCCTGCACCGCGCGCAGAAGCGCGAGGACTTGGCCGCACTGGAAAAGGGCAACGTCATGGACTGCATCGAATGCGGCAGCTGCGCGTATAACTGCCCGGCGGAGATCCCGCTGGTGCAGAGCTTCCGCACGGCAAAGAAAATGCTGCGCGACGCCAAGGCAAGGGAGGACAAGAGATGAAATATGAACCGCTAAAGCTGACCATTTCCTCCTCGCCGCACGACCATAGCTCTAACGCCACGCAGGTCATCATGCGTGATGTGTGCATCGCGCTGCTGCCCGCGCTGATTGGCGGCGTTGTGTTTTTCGGTTTCCGGGCGCTGGCACTGACGCTGATCTCCGCAGGCGCGTGCGTCTTCTTTGAGTGGCTTTACCGCAACATCATGAAAAAAGACACCACCGTCGGCGACTGGTCGGCGGTGGTCACAGGTATTTTGATTGCCTTTGTCTGCCCGGCAAATGTGCCCTATTGGGCAGTCATTATCGGCGATTTCTTCGCCATCGTGCTGGTCAAGCAGCTGTTCGGCGGCATCGGCATGAACATTGTCAACCCCGCCCTCGCCGCCAGAGCGTTCATGACGTTTGCATGGCCGTCGCTGATGTCCGGCAGCGCCTACAATGTGACGACCGGCGGCCTGCTGGACGCCGTGACCACGGCGACCCCGATGCAGGCACTGCACGCGGGCGCCCTGCCGACGCAGAGCCTGCTTGACGCCTTCCTCGGAAAGATCGGCGGCTGCGGCCGGCTGGATTGGATGCTCTATGAGCTGCTCTCCGGCGGCCTGATCCTCGGCGCGGTCTATATGGCTACGGACTACACCACCTCCCCGGTCACCCATGCCGGTCAGGTTTGCTTCGGCATCGGCTGCGGCATCGTGACGATCCTCATTCGCTACTTCGGCTCGTATGTCGAGGGCGTCAGCTTCGCGATTCTGTTGATGAACTGCTGCGTCGGCTTCTTCGACAAGATCGGCATTCCCAAGCGCTTCGGCACACAGAAAAAGAAGAAGGGCGGTGACGCGGCATGAAAACCGTCCGCTACATTCTCCGCCTGACGCTGACGTTGCTGCTCATCACCGGCGTCACTGCGGCGCTGCTCGGCCTTGTCAATGAGCTGACCGAGGATAAAATTGACACACTCACCCGCGAAAAGGCCGAGAAGGCCATGCAGGAGGTGCTCCCGGCCGAGCAGTATGAAGCGCTTTCGGTCGAGGCCGACGGCATTACGGCTGCCTACCGCGCGGGCGATGCCGGATATGTTTTGCGCGTGAGCACGAACGGCTTCGGCGGCGCGATCGACATGATGGTCGGCGTGGACACGAGCGGCGCCGTTACCGGCATTTCCATCATCTCCCATTCCGAAACGGCCTCGCTCGGCGCCAACTGCACGCGCGAGGACTTCCGCAGCCAGTTCGTCGGCGCATCCGGCGCGGTCGCCGTGACCAAGGATGGCGGGCAGATCGAGGCGCTGACCGGTGCGACGGTCACCAGCCGCGCAGTCTCCGACGGTGTGAGCCTTGCGCTGCGCTATGTCAAGGAGGTGCTTGAATGAACTTCAAAAAGCAACTCAAGGAGGGGCTGCTGACCAACAACCCCGTGCTCAGCCAGCTTCTGGGCATGTGCTCGACGATGGCCATTACGACCACGCTCTTCAACGGACTCGGCATGGGTCTTTCGGTCACGATCATCCTCATCTGCTCCAATGTGGCGATCTCCCTGCTGCGCAAGGTGATCCCCGATAAAATTCGCATCGCCGCGTACATCGTCGTCATCGCGGGCTTTGTCACGATGGTCGACCTGCTGCTCAAGGCGTTTGTTCCGGCGCTTTCGGACAGCCTCGGTGTGTTCATTCCCTTGATCGTCGTCAATTGCATCATCCTCGGCCGCGCGGAGGCCTTCGCCTCGAAAAACGGTGTGCTGGCCTCGGCAGTGGACGGCCTGACGCAGGGCATCGGCTACACCGTGGCGCTGGTGACGATGTGCATCATCCGCGAGCTGCTTGGCAGCGGCACGTTCGGCAAGGGTGTGTTCGGCGACGACGGCTTGCGCATTCTCTCTGCGCAATACCCCGCGCTGATCGTCATTTTGCCCGTCGGCGGCTTTTTGACGCTCGGCTGTCTGATCGCCTTTTCGCAGTGGTTTAATCGCCATCTGGCTGAAAAGCAGAAAAAGAAGGAGGCACAAAAATGAGTGTTTTTCTCTCCCTCTTCTCCATTTCCCTCAGTGCGATCCTGGCCGAAAACTTCATTCTCGTCAAGTTCTTAGGCATCTGCCCGTTCATGGGCGTTTCCAAGAAGTTCGACACTGCGCTCGGCATGGGCGTGGCGGTCATCTTCGTCATGGGTCTGGCCTCCGCAGCCACATGGGCGGTCAATGAATTCCTGCTCCTACCCTACGACCTTGCCTACATGCAAACGGTCGTCTTCATCCTCGTCATCGCCGCGCTGGTGCAGCTTGTGGAAATGTTCCTGCAAAAGGCGCTGCCCGCGCTGTATCAGGCGCTCGGCATCTACCTGCCGCTGATCACCACCAACTGTGCTGTGCTCGGTGTGGCACTGCTGAACATTCAGAACGGCTACAGCTTCATCGAGTCTGTGGTCTATGGCCTGATGGGCGGCGCCGGCTTTACCGTGGCCATCCTGCTGTTCTCGTCCGTGCGCGAACGGCTGGAGGACTGCGACTGCCCGAAGGCGTTTCAGGGCTTTCCCATTGCGCTGATCGCCGCGGGGCTGCTGGCACTGTCGTTTATGGGCTTCTCCGGCTTCCGCGTTTTCTAAGGGGGTAGCGTAATGGAAAAAATCATTTCCGCGATCATTATCCTCGGCGTGATGGGCGCAGCATTCGGCGCCATCCTCGCCGTTGCCTCCAAGGTGTTTGCCGTCAAGGTTGACGAGCGGCTGCCGAAGCTGGTCGAGGCGCTGCCCGGCGCAAACTGCGGCGGCTGCGGCTTTGCGGGCTGCCAAGCCTATGCGCAGGCCGTGCTCGACGGCAAAGCGGCGATCGGCCTGTGTGCCGCAGGCGGCTCCGACGCGGCGGAAAAAATGTCCGCCGTTATGGGCGTCGAGGCGCAGGCCGTGGAGCGCAAGGTCGCCATGGTCAAATGCCGCGGCCAGCACCATCTGCAAAAGGCCGACTACGCCGGCATTCCGGACTGCCGCAGCGCCATGTTTGTCACCGGCGACGGCCCGTCCGCTTGCCCGAACGGCTGCCTCGGCTTCGGCACCTGCACGACGGTCTGTCATTTCGGCGCCATTGAGGTCGTCAACGGTGTGGCGCAGATCGACCCGGAAAAATGCACCGGCTGCATGCAGTGCGTCGAAATTTGCCCGCGCAAGGTCATCGTTCCTGTGAGCCGGAGCGAGGACATTATCATCGCCTGCTCCAACCACCAGCGCGGCGCGAACACCCGCAAGTTCTGCTCCATCGGCTGCATCGGCTGCCACCTGTGCGAAAAGCAGTGCGAATATGATGCCATCCATGTCATCAATAACCTCGCAACGATCGACTACAGCAAGTGCGTCTCCTGCGGCCGCTGCGCCGCCGTCTGTCCGCGCAAGCTCATTTCCGACTCCAACCTTCGCACCGATATGGATGCCGTGCCCATGTAATCTGTTCAGAACAAAGGGACTGCCCGAGCTTGGCAGTCCCTTAGTTGTCATTGCGAGGCCCTGAAAGGGCCGCGGCAATCCGTTCTCCCTTCCTCGTAAAGCATAAAAAGGGACTGCCGAAGGAATCGGCAGTCCCTCAGCGTGTCGAAAAACCCTTTTCGACACGCCGGCAGACTGCAAAAAAGTTCGGAAGACAAGCAACTCACGCCCGTCGGCGTACATGGGTACGGTAGGGCGTGAGTTGCGCAGGAAGTCAAAATTCTTGCGAAGCAAGCTTTTTCTCAGGTTATAAAGTTCAGAATACTCTGTTTTTGCAAATCAAAACGCAGAGCACAAAAATCCATTAAAATGGGAACCGATTTTGACGGTTACGGACTTTTTTGACAGTCTGCGGGACTGCCGAAGGAATCGGCAGTCCCGTTTGCTGTGTTTGGCTGGACATTTGGCGCGGGGTATGGTAAAATGGACGCGGCGGGTTTCCGCCAAAGAATGACTTTTTTTGCACGGAGGCCAGCTATGGGCAGATTTTCCGATGTTCTTTTTTCCGCCGACTTTGACCACACCCTCTCCGGGCCGGACGGCAGCGTTCCGCAGCGAAACGTCGATGCGATCCAAGCATTTATTGCGGAGGGAGGACGCTTTTGCATCAATAGCGGGCGCAGCGTCCCGCTGCTGCGCAGTAAGGTCGAGCTGGTTCCCGTCAACGCCCCGTGCCTGTGCTTTAACGGCGCGGCCTGCTATGATTTTGCCGCGGAGAAGCTGCATTACGCCGTCCCGCTGCCCGCCCACACGCCGCAGCTGATCGAGCAGATCCGCGCGCTCGGCGACGATTTTGGCATTGAGCTGCAATGCCTCGACAGGCACTATTTCTACCGCGCCTCCGCGCGTGAGCAGTTCCTGCGGAAGCAGGGCGTAATCTCTCTGCCTGCGGAGGCGAATTTCCCGGAGTTTGCCATGAAGCTGGTGCTCTATGCCGCACTGGACGCAGACGTGCTCTCTGCCAAGGCCACGCCGGAGCAGTCGGTGCGTATGGAGCAGCTGAAGGCACAGCTTGAGGCACTCTGCGGTGAGAGCTGCTATGTTGTGCGGTCGCTGCCGCTCCAATTTGAAATCGGCCCACGCAACTGCGACAAGGGCAGCGCCGCACGCAGTCTGGCCGATTCGCTCGGCCGGCATGTGCTGGTCTGCGCCGGTGACGCGCCGAACGACCTGCAAATGCTGCAGGCCGCCGACTTTGCCTTTGTTCCGTCGGACGCCGACGAGGAAATTCTTGCCCTTCCCGGCGTGCATGTTGCTGCGCCGAGCGGCGAGGGCGCGGTGGCCGACGCCATCGAACGGCTCAAGGCCTTACTCTGACGCTGTCTCCCCGCAGAACGTGGCGCACAGCGCGCGGAGCGGGCAGGTGCCGCACTTCGGCGCTCTGGCCGTGCAGACCTCGCGGCCGAACAGGACGATACGGTGGCAGAAATTTGAGCTTTCCTCCGGCGGCAGGATCGCACGGAGCTGCCGCTCGACCTTTTCCGGTTCCTTCCCGTGCGCCAGCCCCAAGCGGTTGGCAATACGGATGCAATGCGTGTCGCACACGACGGCGGGCTTTCCGTAAATATCGCCCAGCAGCAAATTCGCCGTCTTCCGGCCGACGCCGGGCAGCTTCAGCAGCTCCTCCATTGTGTCCGGCACCCTGCGGCCGTACACGTCGCGCAGCATCTGGCAAGCCAGCACGCTATCCTGCGCCTTGTGCTTGTAAAAGCCGCAGGAATGTACATAGGTCTCCACCTCCGCAACGTCCGCCTCGGCAAACGCGTCGAGCGTCGGGAAACGGGCAAACAATGCGGGCGTGATCATATTCACCCGCGCGTCCGTGCACTGCGCGGACAGGCGCACTGCGATCATAAGCTCGTAGTCCTTTCCGTACCGCAGCGCGCAAAGGGCGTCGGGATAGCGCTCCTTTAAAATATCAATGATCTCTTGGATTTTTTCCATCCAACTCACCGCCTTTTCTACAGTATAACATAAAAACCGACAAATGGAAAGCAGGGATGCTATGGATATTTCTTCCCTCGGTGCATGGCGTGCGCCGCTGGCCGCGGAATGGAACGCACCATATTTTCAGCAGCTGCTGGCGCGGGTCGCCGCCGCACGGGCGGCAGGCCCGGTCTATCCCCCGGCAGACCGGGAGTTTTTCGCCCTGACCGCAACGCCGCCGGAGCAGGTGCGCGTCGTCATTTTGGGGCAGGACCCCTACCATGAGGCCGGTCAGGCCATGGGGCTGGCCTTTTCCGTTGCAAAGGGCGTGCGGCTGCCGCCGTCGCTGCGCAATATTTTTACCGAGCTGCAAGCCGACCTCGACGTCACGCCGCCGGAACACGGCGACCTGACCGGCTGGGCGCGGCAGGGCGTGCTGCTGCTCAACACGGTGCTGACCGTGGCCGACGGACAGGCCAACTCCCACGCACAGTGGGGCTGGCAGCGCTTTACCGACGCCGTCCTTGCCGCGACTGCGTCCCTGCAGCAGCCGATCGTTTACATCCTTTGGGGTGCGCAGGCGCAAAAAAAGACGGCGCTGCTCGCCGGACGTACCGCGCCGACCTGCATTCTTGCCGCGCCGCACCCCAGCCCACTTTCGGCCTACCGCGGCTTTTTCGGCAGCCGCCCGTTTTCCCGTGCCAATGCTTTTTTGGCCGAGCACGGCGCGCAGCCGATCGCGTGGGACAAAATTTGACAGCTCCCGTTTCGTGTGATATACTCAACTGGCTCTGCATAGAATTATACCGAAGAGAGGTTTTCCTATGGCGATTTTAGACTGGCTGAAGGTCGTTTTCCTCGGCATCGTCGAGGGCATCACCGAGTGGCTGCCCATCAGCAGCACCGGACACATGATTCTTGTCGACGCACTGTGGAAGTCTGACAGCCCCGTGATGACGGAAGAATTTATGAACATGTTCACCGTCGTCATCCAATTCGGCGCGATCCTCGCGGTTGTGGTGCTGTATTTTCAAAAGCTCTGGCCGTTTCACACCAAGGGCAAGCGGCGCCGCCGCTCGTATTTTGCCGAGGCCAGCTCCAACCGTGCCATCTGCGGCATTCAGCGCTTCTGCGACAATTATTGCTACCTTGACAAGGTGATTCTCTGGTTCAAAATCGCGCTGTCCTGCATCCCGGCGATTCTGATCGGCTTCCCGCTCGATGATTGGATGGACGCGCACCTGTACACACCCGTCGTCGTTGCCCTGATGCTGATCCTCTATGGTTTCGGCTTCCTGTTCATCGAGCGCTACAACAAAACGCGCACTCCGCGCATCTCCTCGCTGAGCAAGCTTACATGGAAGGATGCGCTGCTGATCGGCATTTTCCAAGTCCTTGCACTGGTGCCCGGCACGTCCCGCTCCGGCGCAACGATCCTCGGCGGCATTCTCATCGGCGCCTCCCGCGAAACGGCGGCGGAGTACACCTTCTTTCTTGCCATTCCCGTCATGTTCGGCGCGTCGCTGCTCAAGCTTGTGAAGTTCGGCTTCGGCTTCACCGGCACGCAGGTCGCCGTCCTCCTGCTGGGCATGGTGGTCGCCTTCGCGGTCTCCATCGCGGCGATTAAGTTCCTGCTCGGCTACATCAAAAAGCACGACTTCTCCGTCTTCGGCTGGTACCGCATCGGCCTCGGTGCCGTCGTGCTGCTCTACCACTTCCTCGCTGCATAACAAAAATACTGCTGCTTTCGCTGAGTGAAAGCAGCAGTATTTTTCAGCGTGTCGAAAAACTCTTTTCGACACGCTGACAGACTGCAAAAAAGTTCGGAAGACAAGCAACTCACGCCCGTCGGCGTACATCGGTACGGCAGGGCGTAAGTTGCGCAGTAAGTCAAAATCCTTGCGAAGCAAGCAATTTTTTGACTATAAAGTTCGGAATACCCTGCTTTTGAAAACCTAAACGCAGAGCGCAAAAACCATAAATAGGTGAACTGATTTTGACGGTTTCGGACTTTTTTGACAGTCTGAAATACTGCTGCTTTCGCCGGACGGAAGCAGCAGTATTTTTTGCCTTAAAAACGCCACGTAGGGGCCGATGCCCACATCGGCCCGCGAAAATTCGCAAGCTTTCGACGCATTTTCGAAAAATGCCGAAATAGGCATGCTTTAGCCAAAGTACTGCGCGATGGCTTCCATGCGCGCCTCCTGCTTTACGCCGAAGGGGCAGCGGCTTTCGCAGTGGCCGCAGTGCAGGCAGCTGTCAGCGTTGACAGCCAGCTTTGTGTAGTGGTTCGCAGCGACGCTGTCTCCGGCCAGCGCAAGGTCATAGTATTTGTTCACAAGACCGATGTCAATGCCCGCTGGGCAGGGCTGGCAGTGGTTGCAGTACACACAGGTGCCGGCAATCGTCTCTGCCGTAAAGGAGCCGATGACGGAATAGTCCTTCTCTGCGTCAGTCGCAGTAAGAAATTTCAGAAGCTGATCCAGATGCTCCATCGTCTGCACCCCGGGCACGGCAACAAGGATACCCGGCCGGTCAATGGCGTATTGCAGGCACTGGCTGTGCGTCAGCGCGACGCCGAAGGGCGACTGATCGGCAGAAAGCAGACGGCCGGCAAAAAACGGCTTCATTACGGAAATCCCCACGCCCTCGCGCTGGCAGCGGCGGAACAGCGCGAAACGCTCGTTCACCGAGCCGACACCGTAATCGTCGCCCTTTTCAAAGTCATAGGCCGGATTGATGGAGAACATCATCATGTCAACGCCCACGGTGTCGAGGATGCGGTTGGCAACGGCCGGCGTGTGCGAGGAAAAGCCGATGTGGCGCACGACGCCCTGCGCCTTGAGCTCCTTGAGATAGTCGAGCACGCCGATTCTGCACAGGGTCTCAAAATCGTCCAGCGTGTCCACGCAATGCAGAAAGCCGAAGTCAGCATAGTCCGTGCCCAGCGCGTCCAGCTCCCAACGGAAGGTTTTTTGAATGGTTTCAAAGTCCCGACACCAGCCGTACTCGCCGTTTTCGTCATAGACCGCGCCGAAATGGCACTGCAAAAACACCTTTTCGCGCCGCCCCCGGATCGCGCGGCCGACGGGCACATAGGTTGCCCCGGCGGTGCACAGGTCGAAGAAATTGATGCCGTTGTCAATGGCCTTGCGGACGATGGACTCGATTTCGTCCGGCGGCGTCGTGCCGATGCTGCCCATGCCGATGCCTAAAACGCCGAATTTTTCGTTTCCATTTCCGTGCGGAAGCTGCCGGTATTCCATAAGCTCTCCCTCCAAAACATCATCATCAGTAAATTCTATTCTAATATATCGCTACCAAAAAATCAACACCCGCACCGCATCTCCTTTTGCGCAAAGCGATAAACCACCCGCTTCGGTAAATATACGAAGATATGCCTTGCGGTATCTTATAAAGATGGCCATGCTTCGAATGTGATGTGCTCCCCACGATGAGAGACAGTGAAATAATAAGTTTCTCTAAAAGAGGCGCTGACGAATCCTTTTGTGAGGCGGGGGGGGCGCTGTTGCTTTATTGGCACAGCTTTACAGCAGACCCTACGGTGCATCGCAAAGCCTTCTTGACCAAAGTACTGGGGGGGAGCAACTAGGTGCAGCAGATGAACTGCACTTGCTGTGCCTCTAAAAAATCCTTCCAATTTCCGGCCGGAGCCTGATCGACAACAATGCTGTCAATGTTCTCAAAGCCGTTGATGTGCTGGAAGCACGATTTATTGAACTTGGTGTGGTCCACAAGAAGAAAGGTTTTCCTGGAGCGCTGAACGGCAATCTGACGGATCCTGGCCTGCTCCTCCGTAGAATCCGTCAGACCGCTTTGCATACTTAAGGCCTCACAGGAAATAAACGCCTTGTCCACATAGTAGTTTGACATATTCTGGATGGCGGAGATGCCGACAAAGCTCATGGACTTTGTGGAGAGATTTCCGCCGATGGAGATCAGCGTAAAGTCCTTGGATTTCGAAAGCTGATTAATCACGTTGAGGGAATTCGTCAAGACCGTCAGACGCATCCCGGCAATAATCTCACATAGGCAGCTTACCGTGGTGGAAGCGTCTAAAAAGATGGTATCTCCATTGGAAATGAACTCTCTGCAGCGCTCGGCGATTAGCCGCTTGCTCTCCACCAGGATGTTCTCCTTGATTAAGAAATTCACCTCATTGGAAACCCCGTCCTCAACATAGGCACCACCGTAGGTTTTTTTTAGGACACCACTGTCCTCCAGTGTTTTTAGATCTCGGCGAATGGTCTCCGGTGTAACATGAAAAAGCTCGGACAATTCGGAAACGGTGACGCTTTTTTCCTCCAAAACGATTTCCTTGATTTTGTTGAGCCTTGTAACAACCAGCATGGCGGGTATCTCCTTTCTGTATCGGATGACTTAATTATACCGCATCTTTGCAAAAAAAGCAAATAAAAAAACACATAAAATTATGATAATACGGAGAGCGGTTTTGTTGAAATGAGCATCAACAAAAAACAATCAACAATAACAAAAATAACTGACGAACAAAACAACAAAACAGTATTGACATTCGGGAATGGGAGTGCTATAATGACCTTGTCAAAAACAGAATAAATGAATGCGGGGTTTTTGAATATGAAAGATCAGGCAGTTACTTTGTTTCAAGGCGAGAAAGAGGTTATTGCCTATGCGCAGGGCATCATGCCGCAGCTAGGCAGCGCAGAGCAGCTCATCTGCACAGAGATTGGTGACGGAAACCTGAATTTTGTTTACCGGGTGAAGAATGCGATGACCGGTGCGTCGGTCATTATCAAACAGGCTGGCGATTTTGCGCGTTCAACACAGGACTACAAGCTCACCATTGACCGCAACCGGATCGAAGCTGAGGTCATTCGTTATTATGGCACACTGACGCCGGCGCTGGTTCCGAAGGTTTATCACTATGATGCCGACAAACATTGCTATCTCATGGAGGATCTTGGTGACTATGAGATTTTCCGCAAGGCGCTGCTGAAGCGGGAAATCAATAGCGTTTTCAGCGATCAAATTGCAACATTTTTAGCAAATGTGCTATTGAAAACCTCCTGCATTGGCATGGAGCCCATGCAAAAGCGGGAGATGGAAAAGCGCTACGCGAACCCGGAACTCTGCAAAATCTCCGAGGATCTTGTATTTACTGACCCGTTTACCGATGCTGGAGGAACAAACCGCGTATTTGAGCCAAACCGGGACTATGTCGAACGCGAGGTTTACGGTGATACGGAGCTGCGCCTTGAGGCAGCAAAGCTCAAAAGTAGATACTTGAATCAGTCTGAGGCACTGATTCACGGAGATTTGCATACCGGCTCGATCTTTGCGCGACCGGACAGCATAAAAGTCATCGACCCGGAATTTGCATTTTATGGACCTGCAGGCTACGATGTGGGCAATGTGGTCGGAAATCTTGCGTTTGCCTATATCAATGCGGCAGTCACAATGGATGACGGCGTAAAGAAAAAGACTTTTTTGGCATGGCTGGATCAAACGATCGGCGAGGTCGTCGATTTGTTCTGTGAGAAATTCCTGCAAGGCTTTGCAAAAGAGGCAGCGGATGTCATGATGCGTACCGATGGCTTTGCAGAGTGGTATCTTGCCGGTGTGCTTTCGGACACAGCGGGTATCGCGGGATTGGAAATGCTCCGCAGAACGGTCGGCGAAGCTGGAGTGGAAGAAATTCGCGGCATTAACGATGTACAGCTGCGCTGCTGCGCCGAACGCTATGCGATCCAAATCGGTAAGCGCCTGGTTAAGGAACGCGATGCTTTGAGCTGCGGTGCAGATTATCGAAGAGTTCTGGCGGAAGTTCTGCAGCAGTAAGACTTTTGCACTCCGAACGCGTACGTTCCATTCTGCGGTGCGGAATGAATGTAATAAACGCAAAGCAAAAATTAAAAACAAATAACAAGGAGGAAAAAATGAAAAGACTTATCGTACTCATTCTAGCCGTGTGCTTACTGCTGTCAGCGTGTGCGTCAACGACGCCCTCCGATGCGGACAAGGACTCCGGCGAAAAGCAAAAAATCGCGGTTGTGGCAAACAGCGCGACAGACGATCACTGCATTCAGCTTGTCGAAGGCTTCCAAAGCGAGGGTGAAGCGCTCGGCTATACCGTAGACATCTTCCTCTCCAACAACGACGACGCAAAATTCCAGGAATTGTTTGAACAGTGCGTTCAGAATAACTATGTCGGCATTTATGTTACCCACGGAAAGGCTGACTACGCGTACGACCTGCTGAAGCCGGCTGTTGACAAGGGCATTAAGATTGTCGGCTTTGACACAACCGCGGAAAAGGACGGCGTTCCGCTGGAAGGAGCGACGCTGACGCAGCAGAACGACCATCTGCTCGCGCAGCTTTCGCTGGATGAGATCTGTGAGTTGTGCCCCAATCGGCCCGCCCGCATTCTGAAGCTGTGGTTTGGCCCGGGCGAGCCCCCGCTGGATCGCCGCGAGGAAATTTACAAGGAGTATGAGCAAGCCGGAAAGATCGAAACCCTTGAGGTTGTCGGCCCCACCGACTGGAACGACGTCATTGGCTCCGTAGCGACCTCTATTTCTGCCATGCTCCCGAAGTATCCGGAAGGCAGCGTCGACGCAGTCTGGGCTTCTTGGGACGAGCTGGCCAAGGGTGTCTATAAGGCCTGCGGCGAGGCAAATCGCGACGACCTGGTGATGGTCGCGATTGACGTTTCCAATCAAGACTTGAACTTCATGAAGGAAGAAAACAGCATTTGGAAGGCGACTGCAGCAGTCGACCCTGTTCTCATTGGCAGAATTGGCATGCGCCTGATGGCCATGAAGCTCCACGGTGATGAAACGCCAGACATTTACCAGCTTGAGCCGAAGCTGATCCGCAGCGAGATGCTGCAGGCTGACAGCAACATGGACAATCTGGATCAGGTGATTGATGGATGGCGCGCATCGGATGAGTTCAATCAGCCTTGGATGGACGAGCTCCGTGCACAAAACGCCAAATAACGAACCGAAATGTGTTCCTGTCGATCCGTCGGCAGGAACACATTGCAAGAGAACAAGAAAGGAAGTGATCGGGCTTGCAGAAGGATAGGAATACCCTAAAAATGGAGCATATCTCGATTGAGTTTCCAGGCGTCAAGGCGCTGGACGATGTGGATTTCGAGATAAAAAGCGGAGAAATCCGCGGGCTGGCCGGAGCGAACGGTGCAGGAAAATCTACGCTGATGAAGATTCTCTCCGGCGTAAACACCCATTACGAGGGAAGTATCTTCATCAATGGCACGGAAAAGCGAATCTCCTCGCCAAGGGATGCAAAGCAATGTGGCATTGAGATCGTGTACCAGGAAGTGGACGCTGCACTAGTCCACAATGTTTCCGTTGCAGAAAATATTATGCTGAATCATCTGGTAAATAAAATGGGCAGGAAAACCTTTGTGGACTGGAAAATGATTCGCAGAGAGGCGGCGGCGGTGCTGAAAAAACTGAACGTTGATCTCGACGTGAATCAACCGGTTTCCGAGCTGTCATTGTCTGAAAAGCAGATGGTCCTGATTGCACGGGCGGTCAGTGAGCAGTGCAGTTTTTTGATCCTCGATGAGCCGACCGCACCATTGAGTCACAAGGAAACGGTTGAGCTGTTCCGCATTGTAAAGGAGCTTTCGGAGAAAGAGAATATCGGCGTAATCTTCATTTCACACCGCCTGCCGGAGATTTTGGAGTTGTGCACCTCGCTGACAGTTATGCGCGACGGCAAGGTGGCAGGTAACGTCGCTCTGGATGGAAGCGTTACTCCAGAGAAAATTGTTGAAATGATGCTCGGCCGCAGCATGGAGGTGCAGCATTTCAATGAAAGACCTCATACGCTCGGCGAGGTCGTTCTGCGGGTAGAGGGGCTTTGCGACAAGGGCGGCTCAGTGCACGAGGTTTCATTTGATCTGCACAAGGGCGAGATTATCGGACTGGCCGGACTCGTCGGCGCCGGGAAGACGGAGCTGTGTAAGACGTTGTTCGGTGAATTTGCAAAAACCGCAGGAAGAATTTATCTGCATGGGAAAGAGGTTCGCATCAGCTCACCAGCGAAGGCAGTCCGTGCCGGAATCGCCTTCGTTGCCGAGGAGCGCCGCAAGGAAAGCGTACTTTTGGACGATCCGATTTATACGAATCTTTCCTTAACCAATCTGAATAAATTTGTCAGAGTGCAGCCCTTCGTCCGCAAAAGTGCGGAGCGAGCCTCTGCAAAACAGATCATGGCCGACCTGAAGATTAAGGCGCCAAACGAAAACCAACAGGTGGAGTTTCTCTCCGGAGGCAATCAGCAGAAGGTTGCGGTCGGAAAGTGGTTTGTGTCAAATGCAGGAATTTACATTTTTGATGAGCCGACGAAGGGCGTTGACGTCGCGGCGAAGCAGGAAATCTATCAGCTGATTATTCGACTGGTGGAGGAGGGGAATGCCGTGATCTACGCAACCTGCGAATTCCCGGAAATTCTTTCTATCACGGATCGCACACTCGTCATGTACAGCGGTCGGATTGTGAAAGAACTGCAAACAAAGGATACAAACGAAAAAGAACTGCTCTATTATTCGACAGGAGGAAGATAACAATGGCGAATAAATCTCTTGCAGCACGCCGGGCGCCCTTTTCTTTCAAAAAGCTGCTTACAAAATGGGGTACGGTGCTGTTCATCGTGTTGATGCTGATTGTGTTCTCGGCAGCGATGCCGAGCACTTTCCCGAAGCTAAGCAATTTTGTTACCATTTTCAGAAATATTTCCATCGTAACGGTTGCAGCAATGGCAATCACCAGTGCCGTCGTGGTCAACGGCTTTGACCTTTCTCTCGGTTCGACCGTAACGCTTGCGGATGCGGTCGCCATGAGTATGCTCGTCTGGTACGCACGCAGCACCGGCGTGGCAATTATCGTTGCACTGCTTGCTGTCATGGTCGTTGGTCTTGTAAACGGCCTGCTGATCGTGAAATTCCATGTAAACGACACACTGGCAACACTTGCCTCCATGTTTATTTTTGCGGGTGTTGCAATGACATATTCCGGCGGCGGCGCGATTTCCGTAAACATGATGCACAACGGCCAAGCTGCTCCCGGCACGATTCCGGCGAGCTTTAAAGCAATCGGACAAACGCCGTGGATCATTATCATCATGCTGGTCATTGTTGCGGTTATGCACATTTTCCTGACGAAGACCAAGTACGGCCGCTATCTCTATGCGGTCGGCGGTAATAAGGAAGCTGCCAAACTTGCCGGCATCCCGGTCGGAAAGTATCAGGTACTGGCATATTTGCTCTCAGCGTTTTTCTCTGGCATTGCCGGCATTATGCTCTGCTCGCGCGTCGGATCCTTCCAGATCAACGCCGGCGAGGCGTATCTGATGCCTGCAATCGCAGCGGCATTTATCGGCGAGTCGGTTGGCGGTGCGGGCAAGGCAAACGCAATCGGCACGTTTATCGGTGCAGTTTTGATCGGCATTTTGGAAAACGGTCTGATTATGCTCTCCGTGCCATACTACGCGCTCAACATTATTAAGGGAATCGTGCTTGCCTTTGCGCTGGCGCTTACGTTCTTCCGCGATCGTAGGTGATTTGATGAGAGAGGACTTTTACAATATTAAATGGACCGAGAGTGGGCTGATGGCCATTGATCAACGGCTTCTGCCGATGGAAACGTCATATATGCTCCTCACGACTCACAACGAGGTTTATGAGGCCATCCGCTCTATGGCCATCCGTGGCGCAGGCGTGCTCAGCATCGCGGCGGCATACGGTGTGTATCTCGGCGTTTGGAAAAGAAGCTTTGCTAATGCAGGCGAGGCACTGCATGAAATTCTTGCCGTTGCGGAATGGATGCGCAAGTGCCGTCCGACTGCAGTCAGCCTTTCTGTCGTAATGGATCAAGTGATTGAAACGGCGTGCGCGAACGGAAGCCGTCCCCCGGAGGAGCAAAAAGCCGCACTGCTCCGGCGCTGCGATACGCTGGCCCGGCTAAGCGCTGAAGTCGACAGAAAGGTTGGAGAGAACGCGCTGCCTTTGTTCCGCGATGGCGATACGGTGATCACTCATTGCAACACCGGTATTTATGCTTCCATCGGCATCGGCTCAGCCACTGCACCTATGTATCTCGGTCAGGAGCGCGGAATCCATCTGAAGGTATACGCCGATGAAACGCGGCCAATTTTGCAGGGTTCCCGACTGACAGCGCATGAACTTCAGCGCGCCGGCATCGATGTCACTGTTATCTGCGATAACATGGCAGGCTATCTGATGCAGCAAGGAAAAATCGACGCAGTCATTGTCGGCTGCGACAGAATTGCTGCAAATGGCGATGTCGTCAATAAAATCGGAACCTATTCTCTTGCGGTGTTGGCCAAGCACCATAACATTCCGTTCTATGTCGCCGGCGCCTTTGCGGATATCGATTACACGGTGCAAAGCGGAGCGGACATCCCAATCGAGCAGCGATCGCCCGAAGAGGTAACGGAGTTCCTGGGCAAACGAACAGCTCCTGCTGGGGTAAAGGTTTATAACCCCTGCTTTGATGTAACGCCGCATGAGCTGGTGACGGCGCTAATTCTGGACACTGGCGTTGTTCGCTCGCCGAACCGTGATAAGCTGCGGCAACTGAGTGAACTGGAGGGAAAACATGGAACAATTGAGACATAAGGTTTTGGCTACAGCAAAGAGAATGTACCGTGACTCGCTTGTATCTGGCAGCAGCGGCAACGTCAGTGCTTATGATCCGCAAAGCAAGCATATGTATATTACGGCCAGCGGAATCGACTATGAGGACATGACAGAGGCGGATATTGTTGAAATGCAAACGGATGGCACGGTGATTTCCGGAAGGGGCGAGCCCTCCTCAGAATGGAGAATGCACGCACTGATTTATGAAAAGCGCGAGGATGTTCGTGCGGTCGTGCATACCCACTCACCCTACGCGACCGGCTTTGCCGTATCGCACAGGCCAATTCCGCTGGTTCTGATCGAAATGGTTCCTTTTCTTGGCGGCAGCATTCCTCTGGCAGAATTTGCTTTGCCAGGAACAGCTGCGCTGGGGGAGAAGGCACTAGAGGTTCTTACGGATCGCTCCGGCTGCCTGCTTTCCAATCATGGCGCTCTGACGGTTGGATCTAATGTAGATGAGGCATATCTGTGTGCGGTCTATCTTGAGGACGCGGCAAAAATATACTACAATGCTTGCTCCTGCGGAGCAGAGCCGGTTATTATTCCGGACGAAATCGCACTTCAGATGGTTTAAGCTGACTTAGGAGGAAATGCTATGCAGTTTGCAACACCGAAGATGATCTATAGCGGAGCGGACACGCTAGACGCGCTCGTCAGCATTCCCGCCGTGCGTGCCATGCTTGTTACCGACAAAAATATGCTCAGTGCTGGGCATATCGACCGCGCCGTGTGCCTGCTTGAGGAACACGGAACGGAGACGCTTGTCTTTTCGGACATTGCTGGAGAACCGGGGCGCAGCACGGTGGATAAGGCGGTGGCAATTGCCAAGTCATTTGCGCCGGACCTGATTGTCGGTATCGGCGGCGGTTCCGTGATTGACGTCGGTAAGGCGATTTGGGCGTTCTGCGAGTTGCCGGAGCTGACGTGGGATGCGGCACTTGAGCCATTTGCACTCCCGCGATTTCCGGGGAAGATTCACTATATTGCTGTGCCCTCAACGAGCGGCACCGGCAGTGAAACAGGAACCAGTGCGGTCGTTATGGACGACCGCAAAAAACCCAGTGTCAAGCAATGGATTGATTCTTATGAAATTATCCCGGATATTGCGATCCTCGACCCGAAGCTTTGCAAAACTATGCCGCCGTCCGTAACGGCCAACACAGGTTTTGATGCGCTCAGCCATGCGATTGAGGCCTATGCCGCGACCGGTGCGAACGAGTTGTCCGACTGCTTAGCACAGCGGGCAGTAGCCTTGATCTTTACATGGCTTCTGCCAGCGGTCAGGGAGGGCTCCAACCTTACTGCGCGGGAGAAAATGCACTTGGCCTCCGCAATGGCTGGGATGGCATTTAACAATGCGGGACTCGGATTGATGCACGCAATGGCACATCAGCTTGGTGCGCAGATGAGAATTCCCCATGGGATGGCAAACGCCCTGGTGATGCCATATGTGGTTGCCTTTAACTGTAGAGGTGCAGCAAACCGCTATGCAGAGCTTGCCCGCACGATCGGCATAACTGGCTCGGATGAGCGAGATATGACAATGCGGCTAATTGCTGCACTACAGAAGCTGCGCTGCGAGGCAGGAATTCCAATGTCGATTCGAGAGGCAGCAGAGCGCTGCGGAACGGATACGGCGTTTGACCTTGAACTGTTGGCGCAAAAGGCGATGCTCGACAGCTGTGCGCAGACTAACCCACGAGATTTCGCCACCGAGGATCTTAGACTACTTTACCGCGAGGCCTATCAAGGCAGCGATCCGCTCCTTCTTTGTGACCGTTGAATTTAAGTGCTGTAGCAGTGAATGGAAACATTGAGCTGATTCGTGCATGAGAAACAAAGCAAGAGAACAGCAGAGTGTCTGTACCCTGCTGTTCTCTTGCCCTATTTATGGGATTAGTGTAATGTTTGTTATAGAACCTAAAAAAGCAGAAAACCCTCGAAAATAGGGTTTTCTGCGTTGCTTTTGGCACCCCCGGCGAGACTCGAACTCACTACATTCCGCTTAGGAGAAGCCCCCGAGGGGCATTTTTGACTCCCTACAAATCCCCGAAAATCCTTGATTTTACTGGCTTTTCT
>CAKTZP010000019.1 GCA_934636045.1 uncultured Oscillospiraceae bacterium | reverse complement strand
CAACTACACCACCTCTGTGGCCGCCTTTGACGGCACGCGGGGGTGGAACGCGTCGCGTCTGCTGGACGTGGCTGAGGGAACGCTCGGCCTGCGGCAGAGCGACGCGCTGTTTTCGCATGTAAAACGCCTGCCGGAATTGACCGACAGGCTGTTTTCGGATATGGGCGCGGCGACGTTTTCCGCCATTGGCGCGAGCACGCGGCCGCGCGCGGTCGAGGGCTCGTATATGCCGTGCTTCCTTGCGGGCAGCTCGACGGCGGAGGTCATGAGCCGCGCGCTGAATGTGCCGTTTTTCGCGTTTTCGCACCAGCAGGGGCACATTGCGGCCTCGCTATTTTCCTCAGGGCACATGGAGCTGATGGACAAGCCGCATCTGGCATGGCATCTTTCCGGCGGCACGACGGAGCTGCTATCCGTCACGCCGGAGGGGGTGAGCGTGCATGCTGAGAAAATCGGCGGGACGACGGATATTTCCGCCGGGCAGCTCATTGACCGGACGGGGCGGCTGCTGGGCTTGCCGTTTCCGGCGGGCAAGGCGCTGGACGCGCTGAGCGCCGAGGCGGATAATGACGATTTTTTCCGCGTAAAGGTCAACGGAACAGAGTTTTCCCTTTCCGGCGTGCAGAATAAGGTCGAGCAGTACCACGGCGCGCCAGCCGAAACGGCACGCTTTGCACTGCAAACGCTGATCGATGCGATCGTGCGAGCGACCGAAAACGCGCAGAAGGAGTATCCGAATTGTCCGGTCGTTTTTGCCGGCGGCGTGGCCTCCAATTCGATGCTGCGGCAGCAATGCGCGGCGCTTCCGGCAATTTTCTGCCCGCCGCAGTATGCCACGGACAACGCGCTGGGCGTCGCGGTGCTGACATGGAGGGCGTGCAATGCAGCAAATGGTCTATGAGGTCTCGCAGATCAATGAGTATCTGCGGCTGCGCTTTGAAGAGGATGAATTTTTAAATGACCTGCTCCTGCGCGGTGAGATCAGCAACTATAAGCTCTACCCATCAGGGCATCATTATTTTTCTCTCAAGGATGCGGGCGGCGCGATCCGCTGCGTGATGTTCCGCGGCAGTGCCGGACGGCTGCGCTTTCGGCCGGAGAACGGCATGAAGGTGATCGCAGGAGGCCGCATTTCGGTCTACCCGCGCGACGGCGCATATCAGTTATATTGCACCAGCCTGACGCCGGACGGCGTTGGCGATCTGCACGTGGCCTTCGAGCAGCTCAAGCAGCGCCTGCAGGCCGAGGGACTGTTTGCGCTCGAGCGAAAGAAGCCTCTGCCGCGCTATCCGAAGACAATCGCAATCATTACCTCCTCTGCGGGAGCGGCCCTGCAGGATATGCTGCGCATTCTGCGCAAGCGTTATCCGCTGACCATGGTGAAGCTGCTGGCCGTGCGCGTGCAGGGCACGGAGGCACCGGCCGAGATCGCCGCGGCGATCGCTTATGCCAACCGCTATCACGTGGCCGACCTGATCATCACCGGCCGCGGCGGCGGCTCAATCGAGGATTTGTGGGCATTTAACGATGAGCGCGTGGCGTATGCGATCGCGAAATCCGAAATTCCCGTGATCTCCGCCGTAGGCCATGAGCCGGACGTGACGATCTCAGATTTTGTGGCTGATTTGCGCGCTGCAACGCCGTCGAATGCGGCGGAGCTGGCCGTTCCCGATCAAATGGAGCTGCGCGACGCCATCGGCGCAAGGCTTTCCCTGCTGCGCACGCTGATGACCCGCCGGCTGCGGCAGGAGCGGCAGAAGGTCGACGCACTCGCACGCTCGCGTTCGCTGCAGGATCCGCTGGCATACCTGAACGACCGGCGGCTGCGGCTGGACTATACGCAGCAGCGTTTGGCTGCCGGCGCGCAGAGCATCGTCAGCCGCCGCCGCGAGCGATTTGTGAATCTGGCGGCAAAGCTGGACGCCATGAGTCCGCTGCGCGTGCTCGGGCGCGGCTACACGTTGGTGCAGGATCAGAAGAACCGCGTGATCAAAAGCGTAAAGGACATTTCTGCTGGCGATACCTTAACGATCGGTCTGGCTGACGGTACGGCGTCAGCCGTGATTCAGGAGGTTTCCGAATGGAAGAAAAAATGAATTTTGAGCAATCCCTCGCGCGGCTCGATGAGATCGTCCGCCGCATGGAGCGCGGCGACGTGGCGCTGGACGAGGCACTGTCCCTGTTCGAAGAGGGCACGGCGCTGGCCAAGTCCTGCAACAGCCTCCTCGACGAGGCGGAGCTGAAGGTCGTCCAGCTGACCAAGGGTGCAGACGGCAAGCCGGTGGAAACGGAGCTGCGAAATGAAGGCGTTTGAGGCAGATAAGCAGCGTTACGCTGCTATGATAGAGCGCTATCTTTCCCTCTGCTTTACGCAGGACGCACCGCAGAAGGTGTTGTTCGAAGCAATGCGCTACAGTCTCCTTGCCGGAGGCAAGCGGCTGCGCCCGACGCTGACGCTGGCACTGTGCGAAATCTGCGGCGGAGATGCTGCGGCGGCGCTGCCCTTTGCCGCAGCGGTGGAGATGGTGCACACCTACAGCCTGATCCATGACGACCTGCCGTGTATGGACAACGACGAATACCGGCGCGGCCAGCTGACCAATCATAAGGTCTACGGCGAGGCGACGGCGGTTTTGGCGGGAGATGCGCTGCTCACGGCGGCGTTTGGTCAGCTGGCCGCGGCAGCGCTGCCTGCTGAGCGCATTGCCAAGGCGGTCGCGGCGCTGGCGCGCTGCGCCGGAGAGCTCGGTATGGTCGGGGGGCAGGTGCTGGACATGAACGCCGAAACGCGCCTGTGCACCGAGCAGGAGGTTTATGACATCCAGTCCCGCAAGACCGGAGCGCTCATCTCGGCGGCCTGCCAGCTCGGCGTGATTGCCGCGGGCGGCTCTCAGACGCAGCTTTCGCAGGCCGAGCGCTATGCCGAGGCGATCGGCCTTGCGTTCCAGATTGAGGACGATATTCTTGATGTGATCGGTGACGCAAGGAAGCTTGGCAAGGCTACGGGCGTGGACGAAAGCAAAAATACCTTCGTCCGTCTGTACGGCATCGATCGCTGCCGCAAAATGATCGCGGAACAGACCGCGGCCGCCCTCCAAGCCGCAGAAGCACTCAACGCCCCCTTCTTGGGCGAACTGGCGAAAACGTTACAGAACCGCGATTATTAAATAAGTCGAAGCCATCAGGAAACGCCGTACGGCGGGGCGCCCTCACTCCGCCGCTTGCAGGCAC
Organism: uncultured Oscillospiraceae bacterium; assembly: GCA_934636045.1. Taxonomy (GTDB): domain Bacteria; phylum Bacillota; class Clostridia; order Oscillospirales; family Oscillospiraceae; genus JAZOXB01. The sequence goes on along the minus strand of CAKTZP010000019.1, from coordinate 18,588 downwards.
CTCCATGGGCATCGGCCCCTACGCTTTTTACGTACAGGAATACAAAAACACACCCAGACGGGCGGGAGAACGCCTTTGTCTGGGTGCGTTTTTATTTGAGCGGAAGAATGACCTGCGTGATGAATTTGCCGGGGTCCTTGTGCTGGGGCGGGCCTTCAAGGTAGGTGTGGCGGAGGCGGCCGGCAGGGGTCAGGCCGGTTTTGGCGGCAAAGTCCAGCAGCCTTTGCGCGACCTGCGGCAGCATTTCGTAGGCGCCGTGGTGATAGATGCAGATGGCTTGAAAGCCCGGAAGGGTGAGGACGTTTTCGCCCTCGCTTTCGGCAGGAACTGCAACGCAGAAATCAACCACATTCGGGCGGTCAATGTCGTATTCCGTAAAATACAGCCGCTGGGTAATGTCCGTGCCGTAGGCGCGCAGCGCCTCCAGCGCTGCGCTGCGCAGGAGCTCCTTGCGCTCCTCTACGCCGGAGCAGGGAAAGGTGCGGCGGTAAATGCGCTGCGGCTCAAGGCGAAGCATCTGAACCTTTCCGGAGGTGCTCTCGGCGCGCTCGTAGAGCTTTTCGATATTGAGCGTCAGCATGTCGCGCAGCTCCTCCAGGCGATGGATCAGGGCATTGAGGTCGGCAGTGTCGTGAAAGTAATCGCGGATCTCGTCGAGCGAGAGACCGAGGTTCTGGAAGCTGCGAATGCTGCGAATGAGCGTAAATGTGTCGACGGTATAGTAACGGTTTCCGGTCGCACTATTCTTGACATCTGGCTGGATGAGGCCACGCACTTCGTAATTTAAAATGATACGACGCGTAACGCCGAGAGCATTTGCGATCTCACCAATAGTGAACAATTTCTGGTCGTCTTTCATAAGAATATTCTACTCCGAAAACGAAAAAAGTGCTTGCATCGTACATTGGTGTACGGTGTATGATTTCATTATAATGTGCTTGCTCGAAAAAGCAAGAAAAATCTTGAAATTTTGCAGGAGGTAGCAAAGCCATGAAAAAGAGAATCGTCAGTCTGCTGCTGACGCTGGCCATGTGCCTGTCGCTGCTGCCCGCCTCGGCGGTCACAGCCGGCGCGGCGCAGGCGGAGCAGCCCGTGAAGACCGCAGCGGAGCTGGCGGCAAAAACGGCCGCGGAAGCGGCAGTGCAAAACGCGCCCACCGCAACCACGGCAGCACAAGCCGAGGCACAGCCCCGCAAGGTCATCGCGGCCGGAGCAGGGGAGTCGCTCGGCTATGATGCCACGGCGAAAACCTACGATACGCTGTACTTCGGTACCTATCGCGAAAGCTTGGAGGAAGCGGGCGAGCCTTACCCGTGGCGCATCCTCGACGCAGAAACCAGCCTCGGCAGCGACGGTCTGTTTCTGCTGTCCGAGAAGTTTTATAATGTTTACTTCTGCTATGGCAAGGACGACGAAGAGATCAAGGCCATCACGCACAACAACTGGCAGGATGAGCACTGCTATGCCCGTGTGTGGTGCGAAGCACTGGCGGCCAACAAGGCGAAGTTCTTCACGGACAAGGAATTGAACCTTCTGGTTGAAACGTCCAAGTATAACTCGGGCTACCATTCGACGGACAAGTGGTTCTATTATGACGACATGTGGGGCGTGCAGGGCTCGATCTTTAACGGCGGTCTGTCCGACGCAAAGGTCTTTTTCCTCTCCGCGCAGGAGTATGAAGACCCGCGTTACGGCCTGACGGAGGTCGTGGGCAGCAACAAACTGTCCTACGTCCTGCGCTCCGGAGTGTCCGGCAAGCACACGATGGACGACCAATCCACGCTGGACAGCTTTGTGGCCGTGGCCACGCCGGACAACTACTACGGCAAGATCCAGCGCTGGTCCTCCTATTGGAAAATGTATACCGGCCAGAAGATGATCTACGAGCAGACATGGGCGGACAGAATTTTCGGCTTCAGCGAATATTTTCCATTCCTGACCGAAGAAGTCTATAGCTATGAATACCGCCAGTTCAATGCCCGCCCGGCGATGAACCTCGACGGCGCACAGATTCTCTACACGGTTGCGGCGGATAATTCCGCCCGCGTACCCTATGGCACACCTGCCGACTACACCGGCACGGAGTGGAAGCTCATCCTGAGCGACGGCACCACCGCATTCAAGGACGGTACCTCGCTGGCGGACAACCGCCAGTTTGATGTAGACGGTGGCACGCTGACGGTCAACCATCCTGCGTTTGGCGGGAGCTATGACGCCGTGACCGCAACGCTGCTCGATCCGAAGGGCAATATCGTCTGCTACGGCACGATCAACGAGGACCCGAACGCCACGACTTCTACCGTGACCATCCCCGGCAATTTGAGTGACGGCGTTTACACGCTGCGCATCAGCGCCGAGCAGTGGAACGGAGAAAAGGTGACCGACCTTGCGACGGTTCCGTTTGAAGCGGAAGTCAAGGTCGCCAATGCACACGTCCACAAGCTCTGCTGGGAGAAGAATTGCACCGATGGCTGCGAGGACAAGATTTGGCGCGCCGTTACGACGCTCGATGAGCTGGCGGCAATGGAGCCGGACTGCTACTACTTCCTGATTGGCGATTTGGCAGTAGACGGAACCACCGAATACCGCGGCCATCTGTGCCTGAACCAGAGCAAGCTTACCGGCACGCTCCGCGCGGGCGACGGCTTTACGCTCTGCGCCTGTCAGGACTCCCGCAACAATAAGCCGGTGGAGAAAATTGTTGTGGCCGACGGCGCAGAAGTCACGCTCTATGGCTTCGCGATCGACGCGATTGAGGTCGGGGCAAACGCCACGCTGAACATCCGAAACGGCAAGAACAATTACAACCCGAATATGAACATCACCAAAATCGGTGAGCACTCGGTCGTGAACCAATACGGCGCAAACCTCGACGGCACGGACTATGTGCACAGTATTGTTCCGGAATTGGTCATCAAAGACACTGTAACCGTGAACATCTTCGACGGCAGAATCGGTTACACTTCGCTGCTCTCCGGCGGTGTCCTGAATATCCATGGCGGCTCAACGACAAAGGTTTGTGCCGGCGAAGAGGGCTCGGCAATCAATATCTACGGCGGCCGGAGTGGCATTATCGAGACCAATGGTGATTTGAATCTCCACACGGGCTTCAAAGGCATGGACGATATCACCATTACAAAGCCCATCAACATTTGCGGCGAACTTGCCACAAAGCCGGGCACGCCGCATCGCGTGACACTCCTCGATGCGAACGGCAAGGCCTCTGCCGGTAAGATCACCAACGGTTGGGCAAAATACATGGGTGATGCAAGCTTCAACGACTATTACGTCCTTGATGCCAACGGTTACCGGAATTATAAGGCGAACGACGGCGAAATCTACACCAAGGTCATCACGCACGAAACCGGCAGCCACCCGATTTGCGGTGTGGAATGCACGCACGACGGTGCGCACCCCGCTCTGGAATGGACAGAGGTCAACACGTGGGCAGATTTGAAAAGCCTTTTGGAGGCGGACGGCACCCACAATGTCTGCCTGACTTCGGATCTTTCCACGCAGCTGGGAACGGAGGTTATTAAAATCAACGGGCAGATCAACTTCTGCCTGCATGGCTACAAGCTGAACCTTCAGCCCGGCGCAACCGGCGGTCACTTTGAAGTACAGAGCGGCGCTTCGCTGAATATCACCGACTGCATTGGCACCGGCGCTATTGAAAACGGTCGCGGCCGTGTTGTCTGGAATGGTCCCAATTATTCCACCGGTGGCGCAATCTATCTGCCCTCCGGTGCGACGGCAACGCTTTATGGCGGCACGATCGCCACGAGCTCCAGCGACCTCGGCGGCGCGGTCTATGTCGCACAGGGCGCAACGTTTACCATGAAGGGCGGCACACTCGACGGAAACTGGACAGCCGGTACCCTCTGGAACGGCAACACAACAGTGCGTGCCGCAGGCGGCGCGGTGTATCTCGCCGGCGGTACCTTTATTCTGGACGGCGGTACGCTGACGAAGAATAATGTACTGAATAAAGAAACAAGCGAAAATGTTCACGACGGCGGTGGCGCTGTGTACATTGCAGACAACGGTCGTTTCGTGATGAATGGCGGCACCATAACAGGAAGCTGGTGCCGTCCGGAAAACGCGAACAATACCGACTGGAACGGCAATGCCGTACGCGTCTACTCCGGTACGTTTGAGATGAACGGCGGCACATTTGATTGGAACGATGCCTATTATATCGCGAAGCACAACACGGTTTACGTAGACAGCGGAAGTACCTTCACGATGACCGGCGGCAGCTTTGAGAATGCTTCGGAACAGAATGTCGTCTATTTGGCCGGTGGTGCAACGTTTCATATGACCGGCGGTACCTTCAACAACGCAGGAAAAACGGCAGTTCGCCCGGAGAGCAATGCTACGTTCAACATGAGCGGCGGCACAATCATCGGCGGCAAAAGGTCGAATTATGAGTTCACCGGCGTTGTCAATTTGCTGACCGGCAGCAAGTTCAACATGACCGGCGGCGAAATCACAGACTGCTCCGTCGGTGTCTATATGGAAGCAGGAAGCACGTTCACGATGACGGACGGTGCAATCAAGAACTGCACTTATGGCGTCCGGGTATGGGGTGATAGTACAGGCAGCAAGTCTACGATCTTTACCATGAAGGGCGGTAAAATCGGCGGCGGCGCCGGCAGCACCAGAAATTACACTGGTTATGGGGTAGGCGTGTATCAAAATGGGACCTTCAATCTGCAGGGCGGCGAGATCAGCGGCTACTATTCCGACAGCAACGCAACGACCGGCGGCGTCGATGTGTGGGAAACGGGCACCCTGAATATTAGCGGTTCGCCGCGTGTCGTCGATAATTATACGGCGCGCCAACGCGGTACACGGTTTCATTCCAGTAAGAATAGATGGACGGCCTACGTAGGATTGTCAAGCAACATCAATCTGCACCCGGGTGCAAAACTCAGCGTCTCCGGTCTGACCGGGAAAGCGCGATTCGGCCTTACACTCCGCGGTTACAAGAATGGCGACACTGCCGGAAATAACTTCTATCAGGATGTCTCGAACGGCTATACGTTCAACGGTGACCTCAAGGTATACAGCCAGTATAAAAACTATTTCTTCTCTGACAACGCTGCATTTACGTTAGGCTCCAATGGCACTTACATGACCATCAAGGGTACTCCCGTCGACCAGAGTACCATGCAAATGCAGGCCAAAACGAAAAGCGGAACGACCACGATTGATCAGTATAATGGCAGCATCACGCTGGCACCGGGGGAGACGGTAGAACTGACGGCGGTGCTCGGTCCGGACACTGCGACAAATAAGAAATACCGTTGGATCTGCAGCAGCCCGTACCACACGGTTACGGTTGATATAAGCGGCAACACAATTACAGCAAAGAAGGAAGACAAAGAAGGGGATGATATCGCTATTGTTGCCCTTCTTCCCCTAGCGGGCGACCTCAGCAGAGAGCCGAGATATCTTGAGATCCATGTCGCGGCCTCGTCGTATACCGTGAAGTTTGTCATGAATGACCATGGCACGCAGATCGAGGACTTGGAGGCAACACCGCATAAGACCATCTCCGTCGAAGACCCGACCGAGCTGGGCTACACGTTCGTTGCGTGGTACACCGACCCGGAGCTCACGCAGCACTGGGATATGGAAACCGATACCGTTGAGGGCGATATGACCCTCTACGCCAAGTGGCAGCCGGGCGTGTACAGCATCCTGCTCGAGGCCAACGGCGGTACATGCAGCGCCCGCAGCCTTCTGGTCAGCTACCTCTCGGCCTACGGCGAGCTGCCGGTTCCGACGCGTGAGGATTATGACTTCCTCGGTTGGTTTACTGCCACTGAGGGCGGCGAGAAGGTTACGGAGGAAACTGTTCTGGACACCGTTCCCACGCAGGAAAGTCCTGTGAAAATCTACGCTCATTGGAAGGCGAGAAGCTGCACCGTGGCGCTTGACACCTGCGGCGGCGACCCGCTGGACAGCATCACCGCGCCCATTGACGGCGTGTATGGTGAGCTGCCCGTGGCTACGCGCGAGGGCTACACCTTCGTCGGCTGGTTCACGGCGGCTGAGGGCGGCACGCAGGTCAAGGCGGGCGACGCAGTGGATACGGCGATCAAGACCCTCTACGCCCACTGGATGGCGAACAAGTACAAGGTCACCTTCGACGCCAACGGCGGCGATGACATCACTACCACGCTGACCGTGACCTATGACGGCACCTACGGCACGCTGCCCACGCCGACCCGCACCGGCTACAACTTCGCCGGTTGGTTCACCGAAGCCGAAAACGGCAAGAGGGTTGATGCCACGGACACCGTCAAAACGGCGGAGAATCATACGCTCTACGCCCAATGGACGGCAGGGCAGTATACCGTGACGCTCGACCCCGGCAAGGGGCAGTGCGACACAAAGACGATCCGCGTCAGCTATGACGGGACTTATGCCAACCTGCCTAAAGCAGAGCGGAAGGGCCATACCTTCGACGGCTGGTTTACCGAGGCAGCCGGGGGCACACAGGTCAAAACGGACACGTCCGTCACCCGGACGGAAAACCACACCCTCTACGCTCACTGGACGGCGAACACCTACAAGGTACGCTTTGAAACCAACGAGGGCAGCCCTGCGGCGGAGATCACCGTGACCTTCGACGGCAAGTACACAAACCTACCGATCACGAGCCGCACGGGCTATACCTTCGCGGGTTGGTACACCGCAGCCGTGGACGGCATGCGCGTGGACGAGACGACCACCGTCACGACGGCGCTGGATCACACCCTCTACGCCTATTGGACGCCCAATACCTACAAAGTTACCTTCGACACCGACGGCGGCAGCGCCGCGGCGGAGCTGGAGGTCACCTTTGACGGCACCTACGGCACGCTTCCCACGACGACCCGCAAGGGCTATACCTTCGACGGTTGGTTCACCGCGAAGGACGGCGGCGACAGGGTCGAAAGCACGGATAAGGTGATCACCGCAGAAGCCCATACGCTCTATGCGCACTGGACGGTCAATACCTATCAGGTTAGCTTCGATGCCAACGGCGGCAGCGCTGCGGCCGAAATGTCGGTGACCTTTGACGCAGCCTACGGCACGCTTCCCGTGACGACGCGCACCGGCTATCACTTTGACGGCTGGTTCACGGAGAAGGACGGCGGGGACAAGGTGAAAGGCACCGACAAGGTCACCACCGATGCAAACCACACCCTCTATGCTCACTGGACGGCGAACACCTACAAGGTGCGCTTTGACACCGACGGCGGCAGTGCAGCAGCGGAGCTGACCGTGACCTATGACGACGCCTATGGCGCCCTCCCGAAGACGACCCGCGCGGGCTATACCTTTGACGGCTGGTTTACCGCGAAGGACGGCGGCGACAAGGTCGAAAGCACGGATAAGGTGATCACCGCAGAAGACCATACGCTCTATGCGCACTGGACGGTGCTCCCGGCCGACCGCCCGACGGTCAACATCTGCGAAGACCTGATCCTGACCTACGGCTACAAGGACGGCAGCATCTCCGTGACCGGCGCAGCCGCGCAGGGGTACATTCTGACCTTCCGGTGGTACCGCTGCGGCAAGGACGGCACGGACGCGGAAGCCATTGACGGAGCCACGGCGGCAAAATATGACCTGCCCACGGGCATGGCCGCGGGCACGATCTACTACCGCTGCGAGGTCACTGCAACCCGCAAGGACAACGGCCAGGAGAATACCGTCCTGTCCGACATCATCACCGTCACGGTTCAGCGCGCAGAACGAACTGCGGCCCTGACCATGGCGGGCTACACCTACGGTGAGGCCGTTCCTATCCCAGAACTGACGGGCAACACGGAGAACGGCAAGGTAACCTATTACTATCAGTCAGCCGGAGCCGAACGCAAGCTCTGGCAGGACATCTCCTCGACCTCGCTGGCGGCGGGCGAGTACACCCTGATCGCAGTCATCGGCCAGACAGCCAACTTCAATGGCTGCGAGGCCACAGCAAGCTTCACCGTTGCGAAGGCGACGCCGGTCGTGAGCGAATGGCCGGTGCTCGGTACGATCTACGTCAACGACACGCTGGAGACCGAGCGGACGGGTACGGCCTTGGTGCAAGGCACCTTCACCGTGACCGGCGAGACCAAGTGGAACGAGGCCGGAACGAAAACGACCGAGCTGACCTTCACCCCGGCGGACACAGGGAACTACACCGTCCTGACGCACGAGGCCAGCGTGACCGTGATCCGGCGCACGGTCAGGGCCGTGACGACGAGCGTTGCGGCAGTCACGGACAAGAACTACGGCACAGAGCCCTCCGCACTGGGTCTGCCCACGGCAGTCGGCATCGTTACCGAAGACGGCAAGAGCTTCGAAAATGTTCCGGTCACTTGGAACGGCTACGATGCCGCGCTCCTGACCGAGCAGACCCTCACCGGCACACTCGATTTGAGCGCCATCAGCAACGAAGTCATGCAGCCGGACAAAGCCGTCACGGCAAGCGCGTCCGTCACGCTGCGCGAGCTGACGCCGGGCAGCGCCGTTCTTGAAAACAAGACCGCGACCTACACCGGCGAGCCCATCCCGCATACCATCGGCGAGTCCATCACCGGCGTTTCCTCCGTGCGCTATGTGTATGAGAGCACAGAATATGCCGCCAGCGAGACCGCGCCAACGGATGTGGGCACCTATACGGTCACTGCAATCTTCACGATGCAGCCCGGCTACACGCCGCTGGCCTCCGTGTGCGCGACGCTGACCATCGAAAAGGCAGACGGCAGCCTCACCGCGCCGGCTGCGGCGGAGCTGACCTACAACGGCCAGAGCCAGCCGCTGCTCCTTGCCGGCTCGACGGCGACGGGCACGCTGGAATACAAGCTCGACGGCGGTGAATACGGCACGGCGGTCCCCGAGGCCACCGCAGCCGGGAGCTACACGGTATTTTACCGCGTGGTCGGCGACAAGAACCACAAGGACCTCGCTGAGCAACAGCTCACCGTCACGATCGCGCCGAAGCCGGTCACAGAACCGGAGGCTGACAGTACAAGCTTTACCTACAATGGCACGGCGCAGACCTACGTCGTTGCTGCAAGCGATGATTACACCGTCACCGGTAACGTCCGGACGAACGCCGGAAGCTACACCGTGACTGTCTCTCTGAACGACAAGGACAACACCGTCTGGGCAGGCAGCAAGGCCACGACGGACATCGCCCGTACCTTTGAGATCCGTCCCGCCGGTGTGACCGTCACTGCGTCCGATAAGACGATCTATGTCGGCGAGGCTGTTCCTGACCTCTCCGCGCCGAAGCTCGGTGAGGACTATACCGTCACCGGCCTCATCGGAGAAGACGTCCTGACGGCTCTGCCCACCCTGCACTATGACCCCGCGCAGCCGGATACCGCTTCCGTCGGCGAGGCAAGAATCTGCATTGCAGGCGCGGATGCGGGCAGCAACTATGTCATCTCCTACGCCGAAGGCAAACTGATGATTACTGACCGTCCTCTGTTCGCCATCGAGGCGACCGCCGCTGAGCACGGCACGCTGCTGCTCTCTGCGACCTCCGCAATCGAGGGCACGGTCATCACCGTGACCTCCATGCCGGACGAGGGCTGGCGCCTCGCGTCCGTCACGGCAACGGATGCCTCGGGCAGCGCCCTGACGCTGACCGATGGCGGAAACGGCCTGTATACCTTCCTCATGCCCGCGCGAGCGGTCACACTGCACGCGACCTTCAGAAGAATCAGCGAACAGACGCCGTTTGACGACGTGCACCCGGACGACTACTACTGCCAGGCCATCCGCTGGGCAGTGGAAAACGGTGTGACCGATGGATATGGCGAGGGCATTTTCGCGCCGGACCTTCCCTGCACCCGTGCGCAGTTCGTCACCTTCCTGTGGCGTGTGATGGGCAAGCCGGAGCCGACAAAGCAGGAAACGCCCTTTACCGACGTTGCTGCAGACGCCTATTATGCCAAGGCCGTCGCATGGGCGGTGGAGGAGGGTGTCACCACGGGCATTACCGAGACGACCTTCTGCCCGGATGAGACCTGCACCCGTGCGCAGACGGTGACCTTCCTGTACCGCGCATACCGCGCCGTGCCGCCTGCGGGAGAACCGCAGTTCGCCGATGTTGCACCGGATGCTTACTACGCCGACGCGGTGAAGTGGGCTGCCGAAAACGAAGTGACCTTCGGCGTCGGCAATGGCCGGTTTGCGCCGGATGCGCTCTGCACCCGCGCACAGACCACCGCCTTCCTCTGGCGTCTGTACGGCAAGCCATAAGGATACCCAAGGAAAAGGCTCTCCCGGCCGCCGAACCGGTCGGGAGAGCACTTTTTTCTTAAAAGGCCTTTCCAAATGAGGCTAGATTCGCTATAATAGTCGTCAGAACGAATTTGCCGGAATCTGGACTTGCAGTCGCGTCATACAGTAGACCGGAGGTGGTCTCATGTTAGGCGCGGCTGTATGGCTGGTGCTGAGCAGCATCCTTTACTCGCTGCGGCTGTCGAACGGGAGCGGCTCGTTTCCGAAGCCATTGAGCGCCAAGGAGGAGCGGCATTACTTAGAGCTGGCAGCAGCAGGGGATTTGGACGCCAGAAACATTCTGATCGAGCGAAATTTGCGCCTCGTCGCTCATATCATGAAAAAATACTATACGCAAACCGCGGACCAAGAGGATCTGATCTCCATCGGAACGATCGGTCTGATCAAGGGCATCTCGACCTATGACGTGAGCAAAGGCGCGCGGCTGGCGACCTATGCCGCGCGGTGCATTGAGAACGAAATTCTGATGTATTTCCGCGGCCAGCGCAAAAGCGCGGGGGATGTGTCGCTCTCTGAGCTCATTGAGACCGGAAAGGACGGCACGGCGCTTTCCCTGATGGATGTGATCTGCTCAGACGAGGATCTGTTTGAGTGGATGGCGGATAAGGAGCGCTATGCGCACCTGTATCAAAAGCTGGAAACCAGCCTGGAGCCGCGCGAGCGCGAGGTTATTGTTCTGCGCTACGGTCTCGGAAACCGCGAGCCGCTGGCGCAGCGCGAGGTTGCGGCGATCTGCGGCATCAGCCGGAGCTATGTCAGCCGCATTGAGAAAAAGGCGCTGCAAAAGCTGGAAAAGGCACTTTCCGAATAACATATTGCGTACAAAGGGGCAGAAAGAATGAAGGCATGGAAGCATTTTTGCACCATCACACATCACCGCCATCTGGTACGGAGGCACTGCTTCCGCGTCGGGCTATACTGGCAGGGACTGACACACGATCTTTCAAAATATTCGTGGGCGGAGTTCCACAGCGGCGTAAAATACTATCAGGGCACGCGCAGCCCCAACTCGCGCGAACGGGAGCTGATCGGCTACTCCCTTGCCTGGATGCACCACAAGGGGCGCAACAAGCACCACTACGAATTCTGGACGGATCTGAACATTAAAACGAAGCGCTACGAGTCTATTCCTATGCCGCGGAGGTACTTCGTGGAGATGGTCATGGATCGCATCGCTGCCTGCAAGACTTATAACGGAAAAAGCTACACACAGGCCGACCCGCTGAACTATTTTGTCAACTCCACGGAGTCACGCGATACCTCATTGATGCACCCGCAGACGCGGCGGGAGCTGCGATATATTTTGACCATGCTGCGCGACAAGGGCGAGGACGAGACGTTCCGCTATCTCCGCGAGGTCGTGCTGCAGGGCAAGCCGTTTGCACAGGAGGAAGCGCAATGAAGCAGTATATCATGGCACTCGATGCCGGAACGACCTCCAGCCGCTGCTGCCTCGTCAGCGCGGATGGGCGCATTTGCAGTATGGCGCAGCGCGAGTTTCCGCAGTACTACCCAAAGCCCGGCTGGGTGGAGCAAAATGCCAATGAGCTTTGGGCGACGCAGCTCGGCGTGGCCGTGGAGGCCATGCAAAAAATCGGCGCGACGGCGGCGGACATTGCCGCCATCGGGCTGACCAACCAGCGCGAAACCACAATCGTCTGGGAAAAGGCAACGGGTGAGCCGATCTATCCGGCCATCGTCTGGCAGTGCCGCCGCACGAGCGCGCTCTGCGACCGGCTGCGCGAGGAATATGCCGAATTTTTCCGCATGCGCACGGGGCTTGTTATCGACGCATATTTTTCGGCAACGAAGCTGCGGTGGCTTCTGGACAATGTGCCCGGCGCGCGGGCGCGGGCGGAGCGGGGAGAGCTTCTGTTCGGAACGGTCGACAGCTGGCTGATCTGGAAGCTGACGGGCGGAAAGGTGCATGTAACGGACTATTCCAACGCCTCGCGGACGATGCTGTTCAACATCACCACGCTGCAATGGGACGAGGAGATTTTGCACCTGCTGGACATTCCGCGTGCTATGCTGCCGACACCCGTGCCGTCCAGCGGCTATCTGGGCAAGACCGAGGCCACGCTCCTCGGCGGCGAAATTGCCATCTGCGGCGCGGCAGGTGACCAGCAGGCGGCGCTGTTCGGCCAGACCTGTCTGCGCCCCGGCGAGGTGAAAAACACCTATGGCACAGGCTGCTTTCTGCTGATGAACACCGGTACAAAGCCGGTCTTCTCGGAGCACGGGCTTGTTACGACCATTGCATGGGGCGCAAACGGAGCTGTACAGTACGCTCTCGAGGGCTCGATCTTTGTGGCCGGCGCGGCGATCCAGTGGCTGCGCGACGAGATGAAGCTCATTGAATCCGCAGCGGACTCGGAATATATGGCGCAGAAGGTGAAGGACACGCACGGCTGCTATGTTGTTCCCGCGTTCACCGGCCTCGGCGCGCCGTATTGGGATCAATATGCGCGCGGCACGGTCGTCGGTCTCACGCGCGGGTGCAACAAATATCATCTGATCCGCGCAACGCTGGATTCCATTACCTATCAGGTGCAGGATGTCCTCGAGGCCATGCGCGCCGACGCGGGCATCCCGGTGTCGACCCTGAAGGTCGACGGCGGCGCGAGCGCGAACAGCTATCTGATGCAGACGCAGGCGGATATCATCGGCGCGCCGGTCATGCGTCCGACGTGCGTAGAGTCGACGGCCATGGGTGCAGCCTATCTGGCCGGGCTCGCCAGCGGCTTCTGGCGCAGCACGGATGATATCGTGCGCTGCTGGGTGTGCGAGCGGGTGTTCAGCCCGTCGATCGACGCGGCGGAGCGGGAAAAGCGCCTGCGCGGCTGGAAACGCGCCGTGGCCTGCGCCACGGGCTGGGCAGAAGAATAAGAAAAAGCGGTACTTCCGATGAGAAGTACCGCTTTTCAGACTGTCAAAAAAGTCCGTAATCGTCAAAATCGGTTCACATTTTAATGGATTTTTGTTCTCTGCGTTTTGATTTGCAAAAACAGAGTATCCTGAACTTTATAACCCGAGAAAAAGCTTGCTTCGCAAGAATTTTGACTTACTGCGCAACTCACGCCCTACCGTACCCGTGTACGCCGACGGGCGTGAGTTGCTTGTCTTCCGAACTTTTTTGCAGTCTGTCAGCGTGCCGAAAAGGGTTTTTCGACACGCTGAAAAGCGGTACTTCCGATGAGAAGTACCGCTTTTGTATTGATTAAAAGGTTGCAACGTCTTGTTCGGGCGCTTCGGCGGGCTCGACGGAGATTGCTTTGAGTACCGGGCCGATGCCGCGGTAGAGGCTGTGGAAGCGAACCTCGACCTGTGCCTCGACCATGACCCAATCGCGGGTATGCAGCGCCGCGGCGCCGGCATACTTGCATGGCAGTGCCATGAACTGAATATCCTCTACGCAGCAGGTCATCACGAACCGGCCGGGGGCGAAGAAGCCGTCACGGTCCTTTTTCAGCCGCGCGACCTGACCCTTGAAGCGTACGGTCTTGCCGTTGTACTTCTTCGGCTCCTCGTTGATGTCGCGGAACCAGAGAGCGTAGTCCTCGTCGCCGATCTCGATGACCGGGGCGTTAATGTCGAAGGGCAAGGGGTCTTCAATCTCGTCGTACTGCGTCGTGCCGTCGGTGTATTCGTAGAGAATGCCGACGCGGCGGTTCAGCGCGCGCGCAAGCTTGTGCAGGGGCATGATGTCCCGCCCGGCGGGCACGCGGTTGAACACGACCATCTCGCAGCCGGTCAGCTTATCGACCACGAGCGAGCGCATGTTGGCGTTGTAGCTCTCGATCGTCGAACCGTCGGCGAACATGACCTCCTGCGCGATCTGCCAGTCGTCGGGGAATTTCTGGTAAAAATCGCCGACAAGCAGCATGCCGTTGAGCTCGGCGACCACGCGCTCGGCGCGGTGCTTTTTCAGCAGCTTTTCCAGCTCCGCCGTGGTGATGGCGGACTGGTCGATGATCTCGGGGTAGACGTTCTTGTAGGGGTAGGCGGAAACGTCAAATTCTTCCTCGCCCTCCTCGCAGATGAGCAGCAGCGTCCGTTCCCCGGCGTTGAAGCGCGTGTCGCACAGCGTTTCCTGAATGAACTTCGTCTTTCCGGCATCAAGGAAGCCGGTGAAGGTATAGACGGGCACCGGCATGGCTTATACCCCGAAGAGCGCTGCCAGCGCGTCCGTCTTGAGACCGGAGCCGATGACGCACAGGCGGCCGGTGACTGCGGCCGTGCCGGTGCGGACGTCGATCTCGCCGGGAACGTGGTCAAAGTGCAGCCATGTGCCGTCTGCGGCGGGCACAATGCCCTTGGCGCGCAGGACAACGCCGTACGTTTCGTCATCATCCAGCGCGGTCAGGATCTCGCGCAGCGCTTCCGCAGTGAACTGCTTCGGCGTCTCGACGCCCCAGCTCTGGAAAATCTCGTCGGCGTCGTGGCCGTGGTGATGATGCTCGTGGTCATGGCAGCAGCACGCGTCGTCATGATGATGCTCATGCTCGCCGTGGTCATGGTGGCAGCATTCGTCATGGTCATGATGGTGGTGCTCATGACCGCAGCAGCAGTCATCGTCGTCCTCATGATGATGCTCGTGCTCCGCGTCGTGCTCGTGGTGGCAGCAGCCGCCGTCATGGTGATGGTGATGCTCGTGATGGTGCTCATGCGCCTCGGCAACCATGGCAGCCAGCTCATCGTTCAGCGAGTTCCGCTTCTGCATGGCCTCAAGGATCTGCTTGCCGGTCAGCTCGTCCCAAGGGGTCGTGATGATGGCAGCCTCCGCGTTGTGCTCGCGCAGCAGGGCAATGGCAGCGTCCAGCTTTTCCCGGGAAATGGTTGCGGTGCGGGAGAGAATGATGGTCGAGGCGGTCTCAATCTGGTTGCAGTAGAATTCGCCGAAGTTCTTGAGGTAAACCCTGCACTTGGTCGCATCCGCGACGGTGACAAAGCTGCCGAGCTCGGCCTCATCCTTCGCCGCGCGTTGGACGGCTGCAATGACATCGCTGAGCTTTCCGACACCGGACGGCTCGATGAGAATGCGGTCGGGATGGTAGTCCGCGATGACCTGCGTCAGCGCCTTACCGAAGTCTCCCACGAGCGAGCAGCAGATGCAGCCCGAGTTCATCTCGTTGACCTGAATGCCGGCCTCCTGCATGAAGCCGCCGTCCACGCCGATCTCGCCGAACTCGTTTTCAATCAGCACGAGCTTTTCGCCCGTATATGCCTCGCGGATCATTTTTTTGATCAGCGTCGTCTTGCCGGCGCCGAGAAATCCGGAGTAGATGTCGATTTTTGTCATTTGATATGCTTCCTTTCGTCACGATAGCTATCGTGCTCTAAATTTTCGCCTAAATTATACCACCGTTTTGCAAACGGCGCAAGCTTTTTCGGATTTCCGGCAAAGAGATGTTGATTTTTTTGAAAAAAATGATATACTGTAACAAAAAATTTCATTGCGAGAGGGGAGGGCTCGGTCTTGCGCGAACGCATCCGCCGCCAGTGGTGCGGGCGGAATTTTCGGCAGCTGGCGCGTCTGGCGCTGGCGTCGCTGGTTTTTTCTGCGGTGATCGAAATTTTTGCGCGGCGCTCGCTGGATGACACGCTGCGGTTTATCTTTATGCGGCCGCTGGCCTTTCTTTACGGCGCGCTGATCCTGTATTTTTTCCTTTCCATTTCACTGCTCACGCGAAAGCGGATGTTCTGGTTTTCTCTGCTTGCCACGGTGTGCGTCGGCATTGCGGTGGCGGATTTCATTCTGCTGACCTACCGCTCCATGCCGCTGACGGCGTCGGACATCCTCCTGATGGGCTCCGTACGGGACATCTTTGAAAAATATCTTTCCCATGCTTGGCTTGCGGTAATGATGCTGTCCATTTCTGCCGTTCTCGGCGCAATCATTGACCTCTGGATGCGCACGGGGAAAAGCGAAAGCATGCTGACCCTTGGCGCGGCGAACCTGTTCGCGGCGGGGCTGCTGCTGCTCGTGGCGGGCACTGCGCTGGTGCACGGCGGCTATCTGCGGCGGACGGAGCAATACGGCAATCTGCCCGAGGCCTACAGCGACAGCGGCTTTATCTATTCCTTTGCCGCCAGCAGCGTGACCCGCGGCGTTAATGAGCCGGAGGACTATACGCCCAACAAGATCGACGAGGTGCTACAGGTGCGGCGCGAGCTTCCGCCGACGGGGAAGGAAACGCCGAACATCATTTTTGTGCAGCTTGAATCCTTCTTTGACGCCAATTATATGAGGGTGCTGCAATATGAAACGAACCCTGTGCCGAATTTTACGGCGCTCAAGCGCTCGTGCTCTACCGGCTTGCTTTCCGTTCCGGCCATCGGTGCGGGAACGGCGAACACAGAGTTCGAGGTTCTGACAGGCATGAACCTGAATCACTTTGGGGTTGGGGAATATCCGTATATGACCACCGTCAGCAGCGACGCGGCGCAGTCGGTGGCCAGCGTGCTGGCCGACGTCGGCTACAGCACCCATGCCATTCACAACAACAACGCTACCTTCTATGACCGGCATCTGGTCTATTCCAACCTCGGCTTTGACAGCTTTACCTCGCTGGAATACATGCCGGACGTAGAATATAATCCTCTCGGCTGGGCGGACGATTCAGTGCTTGTTCCGGCGGTGCTGGATGCGCTGGAAGCCACGCGCGGACGGGATCTGGTCTTTACCGTTTCCGTCCAGCCGCACGGGCGCTATCCTAAAAAGCCGCTCGAGGGCGCGCCGACGATGGCTGTTTCCGGAATGGACGATGAGGAGCGTGCCTACGGCTTTTCGTATTACCTGGAGCAGCTGCGGCAGTGCGACGAATTCATCGGCGAGCTGACCTCGGCGCTGAAGGACTGGCCGGAGCCGGTGGCGGTGGTCTTTTACGGCGACCATCTGCCGAGCTTTAATATCACGAACGCGGAGCTTTCCCGCGGGAATATGCAGACGACGGAGTATGTGCTCTGGACGAATTATTCGATGAAAAAGATCGACCGTGATCTGCAAACCTATCAGCTGGCGGCCTACGTTATGGAGCGCTGCCGCATCCATGAGGGCGCGATTTTCTGCCTGCATCAGAGCTGCAGCTATGCCGCCGACGACGAGACAAGCTATCAGAACGATCTGAAGCTGTTGGAATACGACCTGCTCGACGGAGAAGGCTATGCCGCGCCGGTGAAAAATCACCACACGATGCGCTTCGGCGTGCGGGACGTCACGATCGTCTCCGCCGTAGCAGAAAACGGGATGCTGACGCTGACCGGAGAGAATTTTACACCGTTCAGCGTGGTATATAAAAACGACGAGCCACTGGAGACCGAGCTGGTCGGCGGGGCGCTCGTTGTCGAGGATATCCCGGAAAAGGGAGATCGATATTTTGTTGCACAGGTCTCTGCAGCCGATCCGCTGGATATTCTCAGTCGGTCGCGAAGCCTTTACTGGGAGGAGGAACACCATGGAGCAGTACGAAGAGATTATCCGCAGCTTCAGTAATGACCGCTTTGCGACCGAAATGGCCAAGGTCGAGTTTGTCGAAATCCGCGACGGCTATGCCGTCTGCAAAATGCCGCTCACGCCGCAGCACCGCAACGGGCTCGGCGCGCCGATGGGTGGGGCGATCTTCACGCTGGCGGATTTTACCGCCTCCGTGGCGGCCAACACCCGTGTTTCCGAGGGGATGGCCATCGTCTCGCTGCAATCGGACATCCGCTTTCTCGGCACCGCGCGCGGACAGGATTGCGGGTGCCGGAGCGGTTCCCAGGAGCGCAGTCCGCTCATGCGCCGCCTGCAGGAGCTGGATCTTGCCCTCATTGACACCGGACTGTATCTTGACGCGTACCCCGACAACCGCGACGCGCTCTGCTATTTTGCGCGCCTGACGGAGGAGCGGGCGCGGGTACTTGCCGAATACGAGCGGCAGTACGGCCCCATGACCCTCTTCGGCGCCGGGGAGAAAAACGGTATGTGGGACTGGACCCGGCTTCCGTGGCCGTGGGAAAATGAAGAGACGCAAGGGGGACTGCGCTGATGTGGATCTATGAGAGAAAACTGGAATACCCGGTGAAGATCCGGAAGCCGGACCCCCGTGCCGCGAGCATTATCGTCAGTCAGCTGGGGGGACCCGACGGCGAGCTCGGCGCGTCCATGCGTTACCTCAACCAGCGGTACAGCATGCCGTACCGCGACGTGGCGGGAATCCTGACCGACGTCGGTAGAGAAGCCTCTGAAATGTTCCATTCAGAGGCTACGGCTTTTTTTGATGCTTTTGCAACCGTGTAGCTCCACTT
>CAKTZP010000018.1 GCA_934636045.1 uncultured Oscillospiraceae bacterium | reverse complement strand
GACCGGCATGGCCACAGGACCGCATCTGCATTATGAGGTGCGCGTGAACGGCTCCTGCGTCGACGGCGCGCAGGAAGACGTGACCTCATGGCTGGACGGCCTTGGCCTGTAAGATGAAGCCGAAACAGATCATCCGCATGGCGGCAGACATCGCCATGACCGCCCTGCTCCTGCTGCAAAATACGGTCGTCGGGGAAACGAGAGCGGCGCTGCGAACGGAACGCAGCAGTAACCGACCGCTTTGAACGTAATAAAAAAAGTTGACCGCATTATATTGACAAATGACAATTTGCATGATAAGATGAGCTTGGGAGGTGACACCGATGAAGAAGAAAACATGGCTGCTTTATATCCTGCTGGCGATCCTCTTTGCATTGACGTTTGTGAAGGGGTGTGAATACTCCTACGGAACGGATAACGGGTCGCCGCAGTTCGAGAGCTTCTATAGCTCTGTTCCGATGGGCGGACTTGGCGCGTATCAGATCGGCGGCGCGGTGATGCTGCTTGCGCTGGTCATCGGACTGTGCAGTCTTCGCCGGCGCCCGTTTGTTCCGGCAATTTTGCTGCTTCTTTCGTCCGCTTGGTCAATCGCCCACACGCTTTGCTTCGGCATCCGCAATACCGGTATTCATGTGCTGGGACTGGTCATTGTCATCGGCGAGCTGCTCGTTGGAGCGTGCTTGCTCTTGCTTGCGCTGCGGACAAAAAAGCCCGCGTAATGATTTGATTCGAAAGGTGCGGCAGGCCGTTCGGCCTGCCGTGCTTTTTCTGTGTTGGTTTGCATAGAATCCCTTAGCCAAGCCGCGCAGACGACGCGGAAAAGGTAGCGATGTGTAAATAATTTCGGTATTATGTAAATTTGTTGTTGAAATCTCGGTGGGGTTATGGTAAATTGAAATCGTAGCAGATGTCGCAGCCTGACGGAGAAGAGGGAAGCCTGTGGAATTTTCGAACTTACACTTTATTTTTATTCTAATGCCGCTGATCTTTGCGGTTTATTACCTCGTGCCGCGGATGGAGCAGAAGAACACGGTGCTGCTCGCCGCGAGTCTGATTTTGTACGCGTTCGGCCAGCTGTACTATGTGCCGCTGCTGCTTTTGACGGCGTTTTTGAACTACCGCATGTCGGACTATGTGACGCCGGGGAACAAGAAGTCGCTGATCCTGCCGCTGGCGCTGAACATCGGCGTGCTGGTGCTGTTTAAATATCTGAATTTCCTGCTGGGAATTTTCGGTATCACCGGCGCGGACGGCGGCGGGGCGGTTTCTCTCGTCGCGCCGATCGGCATTTCGTTCTATACCTTCCAGCTGATTTCCTACCATGTTGACGTATACCGCGAGAAATGCGAGCCGGCGGAGAATTTTAAGAAATTCCTGCTGTTTTTGGCGATGTTCCCGAAGATGCCGATGGGCCCCATCGTTCGCTATGCGCAGGTGGAGCAGCAGCTCTATTCGCGCAAATGCCAGCCGCGCGCGGTGTTCCAAGGCTTGGTGCGTTTCGTGGTCGGCTTGGCGAAAAAAGTTCTGATCGCGGACTATGCCTATAATTTCTATCAACAATTTGCCAACGAAAAGTTCGGAGCAGGCGCATGGCTCGGCGCGCTGTTCTTCATGTTCTATATCTACTTTGACTTCTCCGGCTGCACAGACATGGCCATTGCGCTGGGGCGCATGTTCGGCTTCCGCTATCCAGAAAACTTCGATTTGCCCTATGCGTCCAAGTCCATCACGGAATTCTGGCGGCGCTGGCATATGACGTTGGGCAGCTTCTTCCGCGACTATGTGTACATCCCCCTCGGCGGCAACCGCAAGGGACGGGCGCGGCAGATTCTGAACCTCTTTGTCGTCTGGGCGCTGACCGGCCTGTGGCACGGGGCGCATTGGAATTACCTGATTTGGGGGCTGTACTTCTTTGTCCTGCTGACGGCCGAAAAGCTCCTCATGCCGAAGCTGGAGCGTGTGCCGTTTGTCGTGCGCAATCTGATCACGATGCTCTTCGTCCTCTTCGGCTGGGTCATCTTTGCCAACGAGGATATGGCGGCGCTCGGAAAGACCTTGGGCATGATGTTCGGCGCGGGCAGTTTCTGGGGCGCATCGGTCGGCGTGCTGCTGAAGAACTCCCTGCCGCTGCTGGTGCTGTGCGTCGTCGGCAGCTCCGTCCTGCCGCGCTGGCTCAGCGCGATCTGGAGCAACATCTTCCTCCGCAACGCGAAGGGCAACCGCATCACCGTCTGGCAGTGCGTCTATGCGGCGGGAATGCTTGTGTTTGCGGCGGTGCTGCTGTACCTTTGCACGGTCTCGCTCGCCGGGGCGGCAAGCAAGCCGTCGCTCTATGCAACCTTCTGAGGGAGGGATACCGAAATGAAACGAATTTATTCCATCCTGACCGGCCTTGTGCTCGGTTTGCTGCTGGTATTCGGCATTGTGGCGCTGTTCAGCCCGAAGGCCTCCGGAAAAAAGCCGACGCTGAGCTTTTCCGGGCTGATGAACGGCAGCTACTTCAGCGGCTACCGCAGCTATTATTCCGCCGCGTTCAGCGACAATAAAACGCTGAAAAACGCAAATACGAAGCTCAACGGCTTTTATCACTATTCCGGCAGCGGAGACGATGTTTCCCTGATCATCAAGGTCAACGGCGGCGCGGCCAACGGCGGCGAGGCACTCAAGCCTACCGAAGGGGCGACGACCCAACCGACCGAGCCGGATTCCAACGCGACGACCGACCCAAGCACTCCAACCGAGCCCGTCACCGCCGAGCCCACGCAGGCCACCGAGCGCGTGGACAACAATAACGTCGTGGCCGAGGACTTGGGGCAGGCGCTGCTCGTCGGCGACCGCGCCATTGAGGTACCGTATGCAAACTATGATGTGATGGAAAGCTATTCTGACGCAGTGACGAGCATCGCAACGGCGCTGGGCAAGGACGTGCGCACCTTCAATATTCTCGTCCCGAACGGCGCAGAGTTCTATGCGCCGAACGACTATCACACCGGCGATTCCTCGCAGAGCAAGATGATCGGCTTCTGCTATGAAAAGCTGGGCAGCAACGTTAAAACGGTTGACGCCTATGCTAAGCTGGCGGCGCATACGGAGGAATACCTTTACTTCCGCACCGACCACCACTGGACGCAGCTGGGTGCATACTATGCCTACGCGGCCTTCTGCGAATCCGCGGGCTTTACGGCAGCGGATCTGAGCAGGTTTGAAAAGGGACAGTACGACAATTTCCTCGGCTCAATGTACAACTACCTTTCCGGCTATCCGCAGGCTGCCGTGCTGGCGAATCATCCGGACACCCTGTACTATTACCGTCCGTATGTCGACACCGACACCGGCTACTATGAGGACGCGACCCTCTCGAATGAAATTCCAATGGGCTGCATCAGCTATATCGGCTCGGATGTGTCGAACAAGTATCTGACCTTCCTCGGCGGCGACCATCCGGTCACGATCATTAACACCGACGTCGAGGGTCCGGTGTGCATGCTCATCAAGGAATCCTACGGCAATGCCTTTGCTCCGTGGCTGACCAGCCACTACAGTAAGATCATTGCCATCGACCCGCGTGAGTTCAATCGCGACGGCAAGCCCGACCTTGACCTTGTCAGCTTCGCCAAGGAGCAGGGCGTGGACGACTGCATCATTCTGGACTACCCGATGATGCTCTCTTCAGAATCCTATGTCGCATGGCTCAACCGGCTGGTCGAGTGACAAAAACAAAAAATGCACAGCTTTTCCGGGTGACCCGGAAAGGCTGTGCGTCTTTTTACATATCGTCGCTATTTGTTGCAAGCGCGCGCTTACGGAAGAGCAGAGAAATACACCACAGTCCGGCCAGACCGACGACGGTATAAATGATGCGGCTGACAAGAGCGGTTTGCCCGCCGAACAGCCACGCAACCAGATCAAACCGAAAGATCCCGACCAGCCCCCAGTTCAGCGAGCCGATAATGCTCAAAATCAGTGCAAGTGTGTCCATGATAATTCCTCCTGTTTTTTTGCTGCTTCTAGTATGGGCGGATTTTTTGGGCACTATACGCAAAAATCGCGCGGAAATTTGTAAAAAAAGACGAGACATCCGGACTAGGAAATTCTGCGGGAATGCGGTATAATAATCTGGTAAAATGCGTGGTATGCGCAGAATAACGAATTGTACGAAAGGCGGATTATGTTATGAATGCTTTTTTACCGGCGGATATCCTCTTCCCGCAGGTCGAGTCGATGGAAAAGTGGGCGGTCATCGCCTGCGACCAGTTTACCTCTGACCCTGCATATTGGGAGCGCGTACGCAAGAACGCGGAGGGCGCGCCGTCTACCATCAACCTCATCCTTCCCGAGGCGGAGCTGGGCACTGAGAAGGAGGCCGAGCACACCGCGCTCATCAACCGCACCATGGCGGAGTATCTGAAGGAGAACATCTTCCGTACCTACCCGAATTCGTTCGTCTATGTCGAGCGTACTCTGGAAAACGGCACCGTCCGGAAGGGCTTGGTCGGCATGGTCGACCTCGATGCATATGACTATTCCACCGGCTCCACCTCGCCCATTCGCGCCACGGAGCGCACGGTCGTTGAGCGCATCCCGCCGCGCATGCGCGTGCGCCGCGACGCGCCCATTGAGCTGCCGCACATTCTGATGCTCTGCGACGACCATGACAAGGTTCTCATCGAGCCGATCGCCGCGCACAAGCAGGGGCTGACCAAGCTCTATGACTTTGAGCTCATGGAGGGCGGCAACCACATTGCCGGCTGGCTCGTTGACGGTGCGGAGGCTGCAGCGTTCAACGACCGCCTGACCGAGTATTCCGTCAACGTCGGCAAGAAGTACGCCGATCTCAAGGGCGCTGCCATGGTTTTTGCTGTCGGTGACGGCAACCACTCGCTGGCGACCGCAAAGTCCTGCTACGAGGAGCTCAAGGCCAATCATCCCGGCGAGGATCTGAGCAGCCATCCCGCGCGCTTTGCCCTGGTCGAGCTGGAGAATATCCACGATGAGGCACAGGTATTTGAGCCGATCCACCGCGTCGTGACCAAGTGCGATCCGAAGGCGCTGCTTGCTGCGCTGAAGAACGAGGCCTGCGCAGAGGGCGGCTTTGAGGTCAAGTGGTACATCGGCACGGAATCCGGCACCGTCAGCCTCGACAAGGCCAAGAGCCAGCTCGCGGTCGGCGTGCTGCAGGGCTTCCTTGATAGCTACCTGAAGGAGCACGAGGGCGAGATCGACTATATCCATGACGACGATGCACTCATCGACCTTGCCAAGCAGGAAAATGCCATCGGCTTCCTGCTGCCGGCTATGGAAAAGAGCCAGCTTTTCCGCGGCGTTATCGCTGACGGCATTCTGCCGCGCAAGACCTTCTCCATGGGTCACAGCCGCGAAAAACGCTACTATCTTGAGGGCAGAAGGATCAAATGATTCTGAACGAAAGCGCCTTTGCAAAGCTCAATTTGACCCTTGACGTGCTTGACCGCCGCGCGGACGGGTATCATGACCTGCGTTCCGTTATGCAGACGGTCTCTGTCCGCGACGATATCACGCTGGAGCTGGACACGCACGCACCGTGGCGGCTGGAATGCGACGCTGAGGGCATTCCGACGGACGGGACAAACCTCGCATGGCGCGCGGCGGAGCTGTATCTGAAGGAGCTGCACAAGTCCGTCGACGGTCTGACGATCCGCATCGTCAAACGCATTCCCTCCGAGGCCGGAATGGCAGGGGGGAGTGCTGATGCGGCGGCTGTGCTGCGGGCGCTGAACCGCGCGTTTGACGCGCCGCTCTCGCTTCCGGCGCTGGCGGAGCTCGGTGCACGGCTCGGCTCGGACGTTCCGTTCTGCGTACTCGGCGGCACGGCGCTGGCCGAGGGACGCGGCGAACGGATCACGCAGCTGCCGCCCGCACCGGAGATGACCTACGTGATCTGTAAGCCGGAGCTCTCCCTCTCCACGCCGGAGCTGTATGCACAGCTCGACGCCATTTCGGTCGGCGAGCGGCCGGATACGACGGCCATGCGTGCTGCACTGCAGAAGGGCGATCTGGAGCGGATCGGCAAGCAGCTTTGCAACGTGTTTGAGCAGGTGACCGTTCCGGCGCACCCGGAGCTGAATTATATCAAGTCGATTTTGATGACCTACGGTGCCTACGGCGCGCTCATGACGGGCAGCGGCTCGGCGGTGTTCGGCATTTTCGATGCCTTTGAGTCCGCGGCGGTTTCGTGCATGATGCTCAGAGAGAATTATTCACAGGTTTTTCTGGCACAGAACGTATCATTTTAAAAATTACCGTCCATACTGTAAGCAAAACTTACATATGGACGGTGTTTTTTATGCTTCGAAGAATTCTTATCTGGCTCGTACTTGTGTCGTTGATGGCGACGGCGGTGTTTGCGGTGGACAGCTATCTGACGCAGCGCGCGCTGGCGGAAAAAACAGTGCGGCTGCACGTGGTAGCCAATTCCGACCGGGAGGAGGATCAAGCGCAGAAGCTGCGCGTACGCGATGCCGTGCTGCAAGCAGCGTCGCAGCGGACGGCGGGCTGCACCACAGCAGAGGAGGCCAGGCTGGCGATGCAGGACGGGCTGCCGGAAATCAAGGCCGCAGCCGAGCGGGTGCTGCGCGCGGAGGGCAGTACGTATTCCGTGCGCGTCTCGCTGCAAAGTGAGCGCTTTGAGACGAGGCGCTACGAGACCTTTACGCTCCCGGCGGGTGAGTATCCCTCGCTGCGCGTGGTCATCGGCGCGGGCGCGGGGCATAACTGGTGGTGCGTTGTGTTCCCGTCGCTGTGCATGGCAGCCACAAGCGAAGACCTGCATCGCGCTGCAGCCGCGGGCGGCTTTGATGCTGGGGAAAGCGCGCTCGTGACCGGCGGCGAGGAGGAATATGTGCTGCGCTTCAAGACCTTGGAGTGGCTGCAATCGTTATTTGCTCTGTTTTCCTGAGCGCTGCCTCCTTTCGTCTTCCATTTGCCGCTCCTCTACGGGAGCGGCGTAATTTTTAGCTGTTCATTCGATCGATTTTATGGTATGATGGACGGGAAAGAGGTGAGGCGTGTGCTGCATATTTTGCTGGATACCGATCGCAAGGCAAATACCGAACGGCTGCTGACGCGGCTCTGCGCCGCAGAGGGACGGTCAATTTTACTCGTGCCGGAGCAGTTTTCGCACGCGGCGGAGCGCAAGCTCTGTCAGGTTGGCGGCAACCGTATTTCCCGGTGCGCGGAGGTGCTGAGCTTTTCGCGCTTGGCCAGCCGCGTGTTTTCTGAGCTCGGCGGCACGGCGGAGACCGAGACCGACCGCGGCGGTAAGCTTTTGATGATGTCTCTCGCGGTCGAAAATGTGCAGTCGCGGCTGAAAATCTATGCCAATTGCGCCGATAAGCCGGAATTTCTGCTCAAGCTGATCGACACGCTCGATGAATTTCGCAGCTTTTGCGTGACGGCCGAGGCGCTGCGCACGGTTTCGCAGCGGCTGAGCGGCGTTCTCGCAGTGAAAACCGAAGAGTTCGCCCTGCTGATGGAGAGCTTTGACGCCGTTGCGGCAAATCTCGGGCAGAACCCCGAAACGAAGCTCAACCGGCTGCTCGCCGCATTGGAAGAGGCGGACTACGGCGAAGGAAAACGCTTCTGGCTCGATGGCTTTACCGATTTTAATGGCGTGGAGCTGGAGATCATCGCCCAGCTGCTGGCCTCCGGCGCGGAGGTGACGGTGGCGCTGCTTTGCGACACTTTGGAGCACGGCGGACAGCAGTTTGCCGCGGCGCGCCACACGGCGCAGCAGCTCCTGCGGCGCGCCGCCCGGCAGAGAGCTGAGGCTCGTGTCGAGACCTTTGCAGATGAAGAAGCGTCGCCGCTGCATTTTTTGCGCGGACATCTGTTCGACGGAGGCAGCGCGGCGTACCCTGCGGCGCAGGATTACGTGTCCTTCCTCTCCGCGCCGGACGCGGAAACGGAGTGCCGCATTGCCGCAGGTGAGATCTTGCGGCTGGTGGAGCAGGGACTGCGCTGGCGCGATATTACCGTCGCTTGCCCTGATCCGGCCTATCCGCTGCTGCTGCGTTCAATTTTTGAGCGTGCGAGGATCCCGGCGTACTTCGCCGGAGACCGCGACATCATGCGTCAGCCGGTGGTACATATGCTGCTCTCAGCTTTGGAGGCAGCGCAGAGCTTGGAGACCGAGCCGATGCTGGCCGTGCTGAAATCCGGCTATCTGCCGTTGGAGGAGGCCGCGGCTGACCGGCTGGAAAACTATGCCCTTTTGTGGTCGATCCGCGGGGAGACATGGTCGAAGGACTGGACAATGTCGCCCTATGGCTACAGGAAGCGCACGGATGCAGCCGGACAAGCCCTGCTCGATACACTCAACGCCGACCGCGTGAGCTTTGTGACGCCGCTGCTTTGCCTGCGCGCAGCGCTGCGCACGGCGAAGAACACCGGCGAGATGGTGCTGGCGCTGCATGCGTATCTGGAGAGGATCGGCCTGCGCGAGTGCCTTTCTGCCCGCGCAGAGACGTTTTACAAAGCCGGAAAGCTTCAAACGGCGCAGGAATATGCGCAGGTCTACGTGACGATTTGCCGCGTGATGGAGCAGATGTACGGCGTTTTGGGCGCGTCGGTGCGGAGCGCGGACGAATTTTGCCGCATGTTCCGCACGGCGCTGCGCTGCTATGCGATCGGCACGATCCCGGCCAGCCTCGACTGCGTCAATGTGGGCAGTCTCATGTCGCAGCGTCGCGGCGACAGCCGGGTGCTGTTCCTTCTGGGCTCAAACGAGGGCGTTTTCCCCGCCGCGGGCGGCAACCAGACGCTCCTGACCGACGGCGAGCGTTCTGACCTGATGGAGGCGGGCGTCGGCGTGAACCCGACGAGCGCCGGGCGGCTGGAATTGGAACTGGCCGCTATCGACAGTACGCTGGCCACGGGAAACGAGCGGCTGTATCTCGGCGCGACGGAGAACGCCGCCTACTTCCTGCGCCGCGCGCGGCTGCTGTTCCCGTCGGCGCAGACGCTGGACGACGCGGACGCGCTGGCCTGCCGCAGCGAACGGGATTATCTGACGTATCTGGCTGCCGCGCCGATGCAGCAGCGCGCCTTGGCTCCGGAGCAGCCGGAGCTGGTGGCGCGGGCACAGGCACTTTCTGCGGCGGGGGATTATGATTTTGGCGCGCTTTCCCCGGCGGCGGTGCGCGCGCTGTACGACAAAACGCTGCACCTGTCGTCCTCGCGCATTGACAAGCTGGCCGAGTGCCGGTTTGCCTACTTTCTGAACTATGGCCTGAACGCCCGAGAGCGCGAGACGGCGGAGCTGGACGCGTCGATTTACGGTACGTTCGTGCACGATGTTCTCGAGCATACCGGGCGCACGGTGCAGCGGCGCGGCGGCTTCGGCGCGGTCACCTGCGACGAGGTGCTGGCCATTGCACAGGCGCGGATGGAGGAATATGCGCGGACAGAGCTTGCAGACCTCTGGACATCGGCGCGCGCGGAATTCCTGTTCCGCCGGACGTTTGCCGAGGTGCGGATGGTCGTGCGTGAGCTCTATGAGGAGCTGCACAAATCAGAATTTGTGCCAACATGGTTCGAGCTGCACTTTGCCGACGGCGAGACGCTCCCGGCAGTGCGCATCGTCGGCGAAAAAATGACGGCGAAGCTGACCGGCTATGTCGACCGTGTGGATGTCTGGCGCTCCGGCGGACGGGCGTTTGTGCGCGTGATTGACTACAAGACCGGAAAAAAGAGCTTTGATTATACAAAAATCTTCCATGGCCTCGGACTTCAGATGCTGCTATATCTCTTTGCGCTGGAGCAAAACGGCGCGCGGCTGCTCGGCCAGCCGGTGGAGGCGGCGGGCGTGCTGTATTTCCCGGCGCGCATCGAGCGCGTCACGGCGGCCGACCGCTTTGACGAGAAAAAGCTGAACGACCAGCGCCAGAAGGTACAGCGCAGAAGCGGCCTGCTGCTCGACCGCGAGGACGTGCTGCAAGCTATGGAGCCCTGCGAAAAGCCGGTCTATCTGCCGTATAGCTACGGCAAGGACGGCGAGCGCAAGGGCGACCTTGCGGACAAGGCACAGCTCGGGGCGCTGCGGCAGCACATTTTCCGCACCGTTGCGCGCCTCGGCGACGAGCTTTACAGCGGGCAGGTCGCACCGAATCCGTATTTCTGCGACAATATGAATAACGCCTGCCAGTGGTGTCCCTACGGCAGCGTCTGCCGCGAGCGCGGCGAGCGCCGCTGGCTGACCAAGCTGAAAGGTGCGGACGAATTCTGGCAGGCCATCGAGGGAGGCGACGGACATGGCTGAGATCAAGCTGACCCCGGAGCAGCAGGCCGTCGTAGAGCACCGCGGCAGCGCGCTGCTGGTCTCTGCAGCTGCGGGCTCCGGCAAGACGAAGGTGCTGGTTGACCGCGTGCTGCGCCGCGTGGCGGAGGAGCAGAAGAACATCGATGATTTTCTGATGATCACCTTCACGCAGCCCGCGGCCGCGGAGCTGCGCGGAAAGCTCATCGACCGGCTTAGTGAGCAGCTTAGTCTGCGGCCAAACGACCGCCATCTGCAAAAGCAGATGAGCCGGGTGTATCTGGCGCAGATCTCCACGGTGCATGCCTTCTGCGGCAGTCTGCTGCGCGAATATGCGCACGTGCTCGACCTGCCCGCGGACTTCCGGATCTCCGACGAGCAGGAGGCCGAGCGCCTGCGGACGCGCGCGATGACACAGCTTTTGGAGCAGACCTACCGCGAGGCGCAGGACGACGAGGTGACCGAGTGCCTGAACATCCTCAGCACCGGCCGCGATGACGCAATGCTGGCCGGACTGATTGAAAAGGTTTACCGCGACCTGCAATGCTGGCAAAGCCCGGAAAGGCGACTGGAGCAGCTGCGGCAGTCGCTCGATCTTTCCGGCTGCGAAGACCTCGGTCAGACGGTCTGGGGCGCATACTGGCTGGAAAATTTACAGGCTTTTATCAAGGGCGCGCAGGAGCGTATGGCACGCTGCTGCGCACGCATCGCGGCGGAAGAGGGGCTGGCGGCCTACGAGCCGACCTTCCGCGAAAACTGCGAGCTTCTTGCACGCTTTGCGGCGGCGAAAACGTGGGGCGAGGTGGGAGCGATTCCGTTTGAGACCGGACGACTCAAGGCCATTCGCGCCTGCCCGGTGCCAGAGCTTCAGGAGCAGGTAAAGGAGACGCGCAAGCGCATCCTTGCCGATTTAAAGGAGCAGCTGGCGCTGTTTTATCTGCCCATGGCGGAGACGGTGGGAGATTTGCAGCAGTGCGGCACGGCGCTGCGCGGGCTGCTGACGCTGTGCGAGCGGTTTTCTAAGGCGTACCGCGCAGAGAAGCTGTCGCGTCATGTGCTGGACTACAACGACATGGAGCACGAGGCGCTGCGCCTGATCTACGGCAGCGGCACCACCCCGACAGCCTATGCGCGGGAAGTTTCGGCGCGCTTCGCTGAGATTATGATTGACGAATACCAGGACACCAACGCCGTACAGGATGCGATCTTCCGCGGCATTTCACAAGACGGGCAGAATCTCTTCTTCGTCGGCGATGTGAAGCAGTCAATCTATCGCTTCCGTATGGCCGACCCGACAATCTTTCTGGACAAATATCACAGCTACGCCGACTATCAGACTGCAGCGACCGGAGTGCCGGTACGCATCCTGCTTTCCGACAATTTCCGCTCACAGCGGGAGATCCTGTCGGCGGCGAACGCGGTGTTCCGCCGGACGATGACGCCGCGCGTCGGCGGCCTTTATTACGGCGACGCCGAGGCACTGCACCCGCGTCGCGTGTTTCCGGAATTGGGCTCGCCCGCGGTGGAGCTGCACTATGTGGATATGGACGTCCTGCCGCCGTATCCGCCGGTCGCGCGGGACGAGGTCGAGGCAGAATTTGTCGCCGCGCGCATTGCGCAAATGCTGTGCGACGGAACGATGATCCCGGCCTCGGAAAGTGAACTGCGCCCGGTGCGGGCGGAGGATATTGTGATTCTGATGCGCTCGCTTTCCGGCAAGGCGGCAACCTATTTGACGGCCCTGCGGCGGCACGGCATCCGCTGCATTTGCGGCAGCGACGACCTGTTTGCGGCGGAGGAGATCGGCTTTTTGCTGGCGCTGCTGCAAATTCTGGATAATCCGCATCAGGATATTCCGCTTTTGACGGTGCTGATGTCGCCGGTCTTCGGCTGCACGGCTGAGGAGCTGGCTCAGCTGCGCGCAAGCTGCCGCACCGGCGACCTGTTTGACGCCCTGGAGCAATCAGAGGCACACAAGCCGCTGCTGGAAACGCTGACGCTGCTGCGTCAGACGGCGCGGGAGGGCGAGATGCGCCGGCTGCTGGACGAGACGGATGACCGCTTGTGCCTGCGCGCAATCTACGGAGCGATGGACGGCGGGACGCAGCGGCGCAGGAATATTGAGATGTTCTTCGGCCTTGCCGATCGGTTTGAGGGCGGCGAGCGCTTTGGGCTGCACGAATTTTTGCAGTATCTGACGGCGCTGCGCGAAAAGGGACTCAGCGGCGAGGCCGAGCAGACTGCCGGTGCAGTACGGCTGATGACGATGCACAAGTCCAAGGGCTTGGAATTTCCGGTGGTGTTTCTCGCCGACCTTTCCAAGCAGTTTAATATTATGGATTCGACGGAGCCGGTGCTGGTCGATCCGGTGCTGGGCATCGGCGCGGCGTGCTACGACCCGGCGAAGCGGGTGTCATACCCGACCATTGCGCGTGCGGCGATTTCTGACCGCATCCGAAAGCAGAATATGTCTGAAGAACTGCGTGTGCTCTATGTCGCCATGACCCGCGCGAAGTACCGCATGGTCATGACCTGCTGCTCCCATCGCGTGGAGCGCAAGCTGCGCTCGCTCGTACAGCTGCTCGACGAGAGCGCGTGCCCGAGCGAAAACGCCGGAGCCATGGCTGATTGGGTGCTCATGACAGCGCTGACCCGCACAGAGGCAGGCGAGCTGTTCGCGCTGGGCGGCGCGCCGGAGGAGCGCGCCGTTTCAGAATTCCCGTGGCGGATTTGTGTGCATGAGGCCGTGCGGCCCGAACGCCGCCGCGTTGCCGTTGACGAGCGCACGGAGCAGGAGCGTGCACTGCCGCTGCTGCTGCCGGAGCGCCGCCATGAGGCTGCTGCCTTGGCGCCAAGCAAGCTGACTGCAACGCAGCTCAAGGGGCGCACGCTCGACGAGGAATCCGCGCAGGAAACGCGCATGCCGCTGCGCTTTGACCGCCCAACCTTTGACCGCAGCGCACTGACGCCGACCGAGCGCGGCACGGCCATCCACCTTGCCATGCAGTTCGTGCGTTATGAAAATTGCCGTGACCTTCCGGGCATCCGTGCGGAGCTTTCCCGTTTGCTGGAGCGGAAGCTTTTGACGCAGCAGCAGTATGAGGCGGTCGACCCGGCGCGGCTGCAGGCGTTTTTTGCCTCGTCGCTCGGCCGGCGCGTGCTGCAAGCGCCGCAGGTAGTGCGCGAGTTTAAATTCTCCGTCTTGGAGGACGCCGGGCTTTATGACCCGTGCCTGGCGGGAGAACAGGTGCTCCTGCAGGGCGTGACGGACTGCTGCCTGCTGGAGGCGGACGGACTGGTCATTCTGGACTTTAAATCCGACCGCATCCGTCCCGGTCAGGAGGCCGCGCGCGCCCAGACCTACCGCGGTCAGCTCGATGCCTACGGCCGCGCACTTTCCGAGATCTTTGATCTCCCCGTCAAGGAACGCATCCTCTGGTTCTTCGCCACCGATACGGCGTATTTTGTGTAAAAAGCGTCCTGCTGCAAAACAGCAGGACGCTTTTGTATTCTATTTTATGCCTTAATGTCTCGGACGAAGGCAGCGGGGTCGGGCGCCTTAAAGTAGGCACTGCCTGCGACGAGAACATTGGCGCCGTTATCGCGGCAGATTTTCGCGGTGTTGATGTTGATGCCGCCGTCGACCTCCAGCTCGCAGCAGGGATTCTGTGCGTCGATGTATTGGCGCACCTTCTTGAGCTTGGGCATCATGTCCTCCATGAACGACTGACCGCCGAAGCCGGGCTCGACCGTCATGACGAGAATGAGGTCGCAGTAGGGCAGGAAGGGCAGCACCGCCTCGGCCGGGGTCTTTGGCTTGATGGAAATGGCGGGCTTGACGCCGTGGGCGCGGATTTTTTTCAGTGCCTCAAGGGTGTTTTCCTCCGTGTCTGCCTCAACGTGAACGGTCAGAAGGTTGGCCCCTGCCTTGCAGAACGCGTCCACGTAGCGCAGCGGCCGGTCGATCATCAGATGCACGTCCAGCGGCAGCTGCGTGATGCGCCGGATGGCGGCGACGACGGGGATGCCGATGGTGATGTTCGGCACAAAAATGCCGTCCATTACGTCGACATGCACATAGTCCGCCCCGGCGGGCGTGAGGGCGCGGATGTCGCGCTCCAGATTGACAAAATCAGCGGACAGAATTGAGGGAGCAAGCTTCACCATGGGATACCTCCAAAGCATAGTATGAATTGCAGCCGGCGGAACTCCGAGCCATGCGAAGCGGCTGCGCGGTTCGCCGGACGTGACAGAAAAATTTTCCTTTGATAAAGGGCAAAAAAACAGCGCAAACTATCTCCGACATCAAAAAAAGGAGGTCACAGACATGAGCTGTCATTGCAACCCGAACCGCTCCATTCAGTGCACCGTTGCACAGTGCAAGCACCATTGCGAGGGCGAGAACTACTGCTCGCTCGATACCATCATGGTCGGCACGCACGAAGCTGATCCGACCGTGAAGCAGTGCACCGATTGTATGTCTTTTGACAGAAAGTAAAACCGCTGAGGCCGCCGAGCGCGGCCTCTTTTATTTGTTGCGCTCAATCACCAGATTGATGACGCTGCCGTAAAACAGAATGGAAATGCACACATACAGCCACAGCATGCCCATTGTCACAATAGAAAGACTTCCGTACAGGACGGATTGATTGCTGATATTCTTAGCATAGAGGGAATACAGCTGCGTAAACAGCAGCCAGCCCGTGGCGGCCACGGCCGCGCCGGGCAGGGCAGCGGTAAATTTGATCTTCCGGTTCGGGAAGACGCAGTACATCGTGGTAAACAGCAGCGTCAGCAGCACGAAAAGGATCAGCCCGCGGAACTGCACCACGCTGCCGAGAAAGCGCAGCACCGGAATTCTATGCGATGCGCAGAAGGCGGCAATATCCTGCCCAAAGCCGTGGATGACAAGCGTGAGCACCAGCGCGGCAATGAGCAGCAGCATGTAAAACACGCAAAACAGACGGCGATGGAGATAGCTGCGGTTCTCGCGCAGACCGTAGACCGCATTCAGGCCGAGCTGAATGCAGTACACGCCGCTTGAGGAAGACCAGACGGCAAAGATCGCCGAGACGGACAGTAAAATTCCTGTGCTGTTTGCGCTGAGATCATGAACGATGCGCTCGAGCAGCGGCGTGAGCATGTCCGGCACGAGTCCCTCGGTCAGCGTGAGAAGATCATTCCCCGTGTAGCCGACGAAGGGCAACAGGCAGACGATCAGCATGACCGTCGGCAGGAGGGAGAGAATCATATAAAAAGAGGCATTTGCAGCGTAGAGAGAAACATGAAACGAGGCGATCCACTGCACAAAGCGGCGCACCCTCTGCCCCTGCAGCCGAAAAAAACCCTTCATGTGCCCTCCTTTCCGAAATTGACAAACCGACATATAAATGATATACTGATTCGGAGAAATTGTCAAGCGCTATCGCACGCCTGACTTGTGCAGGAGAAAGAACGATGTATCACAGAGTAACAACTTCTATGGCAAGCTTTTGCCGCGGCCGCCGTCCGGAGGAGGCAATGCGGCTCGTCCGCGCGGCGGGGTATGAGGGACTGGATTTTCCTCTGAGCGTCTACAGCACCGATCCAGGCACACCGCTTCAGCTTGATTCGTGGCGCCGGTGGGCGACCGATGCGGCCAAGAGCGCTGAGCAGCTGGGCCTTCCCGTCGTGCAGGCCCATGCTCCTTGGTGCCAGACGATCGGCCGGGACTTCCGTTATGAAGCACCGTGGGATATTTTCGAGCGCGTGATGGAGGCCTGCCATCTTCTCGGCTGCCGCAACCTGATTTTCCATCCGATGCGCCAGCCGGAGCGCGTGGACAGCCTTGCGCTGCGCCGGCGCATCCATGATTATAACGTCCGGTGGTTTCACGATTTGCTGCCGTGGGCGGAGCGGTATGATATCGTCATCAATTTGGAAAACACGTTTGATTCTCACCGCGTCCAGCGTCCCGGCGATCCGCCGTATCCGTACACGCAGGCGGAGGACATGCTCGCGCTCCAGCGCGACATCGGCTCGAGCCGTGTGATGCTGTGCCTTGACACAGGACATGCAAACATTGAAGGACAGGACGTTCCGGCCATGATCCGCGCCTTCCGCTCTGAGCTGGCCACGGTGCACCTGAACGATAACTACGGCCATATCGAGCCGATTTATGAGGATCTGCACCTTTTTCCTGGCAGCGGGCTTTTGGATTGGAGTGCAATTTTTACAGCGCTGCGGGAGATCAGCTTCTCCGGTGCGTACAACATTGAGCCCATTGCCGACCTCAAGCGCCAGCCCGATCCCATCCGCGAGATAGCGCTGCGCGCCGGTGCGGATATCCTGCGTATTCTGGCGGGAAATATGTAGCCGCCGGAAAATCAAAGCCCAATATACAAGCTTACAAGACCCACCGAACCGGCCTCAGCCGCTTCGGTGGGTCAGACTGTCAAAAAAGTCCGTAATCGTCAAAATCGGTTCATATTTTAAAGGATTTTTGTGCTCTGTGTTTTGATTTACAAAAACAGAGTATTCTGAACTTTATAACCCGAGAAAAAGCTTGCTTCGCAAGAATTTTGACTTCCTGCGCAACTCACGCCCTACCGTACCCATGTACGCCGACGGGCGTGAGTTGCTTGTCTTCTGAACTTTTTTGCAGTCTGTCAGCGTGCCGATGACCCTGCGCAGGGAGAGAGTCGATTTCAGTTAAAAAATATGGAAAAGCGAAAATTGACAGGGCTCCCGGCGTGTGGTATGATGAAAAAAATCAAAATTTATGAAATTGGCTGGTCGCAGGATGAAACAGAGAATACGACAATTTACGGCGCTGGGGCTGGCGCTTTTGCTGCTGGCGGCCATGCTGCCGCCGGCCGCGGCGAGCTATGACCGTTATTCCGGCACAATGGCGGGCGACGGCATCGGCATCGTTGCGCACGGCGTTGACCTTTCCAGCTGGCAGGGCGAAAACGTGGACTTTGCGCGCATCGCGGCGCAGGGCTACGACTTTGTCATCCTCCGCGCAGGCTTTTCCTGTACGGAGGACGCGGTGTTTGAGCGGAATTACGCCGCAGCCAAGGCCGCGCAGCTGGATGTTGGCGCGTATCTTTATTCCTATGCTGCAACGACGGAGGAGGTGCTGCGCGAGGCTGAAAGCTGCAAGGCATGGCTGGCCGGAAAGCAGCTGGAATATCCGGTCTATTTTGACCTCGAGGACCCCGGGGTGCACGGCGCAATGTCCCGTGCGGCATTGACGGAGCTGGCGCTGACCTTCCTTGATTCGCTGGCTGCCGACGGGTGGCTGGTGGGACTGTATTCCTGCCGCTCGTGGCTGGAGGAGAAGATGGACACCGCACTGATCTGCGCGCGCTATGAATGCTGGATGGCGCAGTACCCCGCGGGCGGTACCTATGACAACTACGAAAAGTATCATGCAGTCTATGGCATGTGGCAGTATTCGGCCTCCGGCGAGGTCGACGGCATTCCGGGCAAGGCGGACAGGAACGTTGCCTTTAAGGATTATCCGTCAATCTGCCGCGAGTATGGCTTTAACGGTTACTCCGCGCAAGGACAGACCCTAACGCTGCAGGGGGCATCCGTGCCGCGTGTGCTCTACCGCGGTGAGGCGTTTGACGTGACCGGAACGGTTCGCTCCGCCGACGGCGACCTGCTGCGCGTCACGCTCGGAATCTACGACGAGGCCGGTACGATGCTCGCCGGCGCGACGGCGGAGCCGCATGCGGCTTCCTTTGATCTTACCCTCATCCGACAGAGCGTGGATATGACGCGTCTGCCGGACGGGGAATACACCTACCGTATCATGGCCGAAACGGCGAGCACCGAGCGGCTGCTGCACGCAAGCAGCTTTGCCATCAGCGCCAACGGCCTGTGGCTGCACGAGCTGACACTGCCGGAGGATTTGAAGGAGGGCACGGGCTTTCCTGTGAGCGGCACAGTGACGACAGCCGAGCCGATGTCCCGCCTGACGCTGGCGGTCATGGACACAAGCGGAAACGCCGTGCTCTCTGCCGAGCTTACGCCGAACGGTACGGATGCCGAGCTTGCCGATATGCGGCTGAACCTGGCATCCCTGGAAAAGGGCGAATATTTTTATCAGGCCACTGCCCAGACGCCGCGCGGTACGCAGACGGCGCAGACGGAGCACTTTTTCGTCTGGGAGCGGAGAGACCCGATCACACTGCGGGATTTCCGCCTGAATGAGCGCTATGCGCCCGGCACACTGACCGGCCTGAGCGGTACGGCAGCCTCGCAGAACTCTGAAATGCAGCTGGAGGTTGCGCTGCTCGATGCGGACGGGGCGCAGGTGCAGCGCGTGTCGACCGTCAGCCCGGCAAAGACCGTCAGCCTTGCCCGCTTTAACGACGCTTTGCGGCTGAAGGAGCTGCCCTTGGGCTACTATGTCTGTCAGATCATCGCGACGAATGACGCCGGGCCGACGGTTTTGTACCGCAGCGGCTTCTCGATTGTCCGCGACGAAATCAGCTTATGCGGCACTGTGCTGCCGGTCACGCTGGGACGGGGCGACAGCTTCCTCCTGCGCGGCGCAATCGCCTCGGATCAGTCGCCGCTGAGGCATGTGAGTGCGGTTTTATATGATGCGCGCGGGGTGCCGGTGCGCAACTGCGCGGCACAGCCGAATTATACGGTCTTTTCGCTGGAGGATTTTAACGCAGGACTGCATTTTTCCGACTTGGCGGCAGGGGAGTACCGCCTGTGCATCAGCGCGGAGAATGCCGAGCTGCGGAAAATATTGTTTGACGACACTGTGCTCGTCCTCAGCGGTGCGGCAAAAATCTCATGGGACGGCGCGCCGCCCGCGCTTTGCGGGCAGAGCTTCAGCGAGGGACAGCTGCCCGGCTGCACGGGCACACTGACGGCTGACCAGCCGATTACGACACTGCGCGCCGCCGTGCTGGACGAGGAGGGAGAGAGCATCACGGCAGCTGCAGTCGAAACCGAGGCACAGACCCTCTCTGTCGGGCTTTTGAACGAGCAGCTGCGCCTTGCCGCGCTGCCAGACGGGGAATACCGACTGCAAATCTGGGCGTCCTGCGGCGGCGCGGAGGAGCTGATGCTGAGCGACCGCTTTTCCGTTACCGCCTGCCGTCACAAATTTTTACGCGACGGAACGCAGTATGCAGCAGACTGCACACATATCGGCGCAACCTGTCCGACCCGGTGCAGCAGCTGCGGCGGCGCGGTAGCGCAGGGCATGGTGAGCGATAAGCGTGCGCATAGGATGAATAACGGCAGCTGCACCGCCTGCGGCCTTGCGCAATGGAAGTCGTTTCCCGTTGTGCCGCTGGAAGAAATGCTGTCTCCGGACGAGCGCTATGTGTTGGCCGTTGCCGCCGACGACGGCTGGTATGCGTTGGATGCCGATGCGCGGACCGTGCAATTTGATCAAACAAAAATGACGGCCACGGCGGAGCTGTTCTGGTCGGTCGAGCCGCAGGAGAACGGGACATTTGTCTTCCGGAACTACCGCGGCGAGGCGCTGCATATCGACGCGAACGGCCTGCGCGCGGCGACAGGAGAGGGACACACAGCATTGTCGGTTTCCGGAACAGCGGAGCTTTCGCGTGACGAATTTTGCGTCGCGTTTACAGAAAATACGTTCTGCGTCGACACGGAGGCTGTGCATTTGACCATTTTGTTGCTGAATTGGCACTGAAAATTGATAAATTTTGATTGTCATCCGCAGGAAAATGTGCTATAATCAATCAAAAAGTTATTTCCATTACAAGGCTGAGAGAAAGAAATCCTACAAGCAGATGCGCATTGGCGTCAGGGACGAGAAAAGAGGATGGGCATGAGAATCAAGGAGGGCTTGGTGCTGCGCTCGATCGCGGGCACCAATATCGTGGTTCCGCTGGGTGCGGCAAGCGTAGACTTTCACGGGATGCTCACGCTCAATGAATCCGGCGCTTTCCTCTGGCGCGAGCTGGAGAGGGGCGGCAGCATGGAGTCGCTGACAGCCGCCCTGCTGCGGGAGTATGAGGTCGATGAGGCCACGGCGCGCGCCAGCGTGGAGGAATACGTGCAAAAGCTGGAGGAGGTCGGCTGCCTTGCGTAAGCTGCCGCTGACGCCGCCTGCCGTTTCGCACAGCGTCTCTCTGGCAGACTGCGCTCCGGTGCTGGAGGAGCTGCTCCGCGCGGGAGGAACGGTCACGCTGACGGTCACGGGGGCAAGCATGTGCCCGTTTTTGGCCGGCGGCCGCGACCGCGTGACGCTTTCGGCTGCGATGGGCCGCCTAAAGAAAAATGACCTGCCGCTTTACCGGCGGCCGGACGGTTCGTTTGTGCTGCACCGTGTGGTGCGCGTCGAGCGCGACGGAAGCTATCGCATGTGCGGCGACCGGCAATGGCAGCCGGAGCTCGGCATCCGGCAGGAGCAGGTCGTCGCGCTGGCCTCGGCCTACGTCCGCAAGGGGCGGGCGCTGACGAACCGGAATTTATTTTACCGTTTGTATCGCACAGTGTGGACGTGGCTGCTGCCTTGGCGGCCGCAGCTGTTCCGCTGGAGCGCGCGGCTGCGCAGACGCGCATAAAATCGGCATTGCGGCGAGAAGAATCAAAGATGGAGGGGACGACCATGAGGCGGCGCGGCGACCATTGGAAGCGATTCTGGCGTGTGACTTTTTTGTTGCTTACCGACATCCTGCTGATCAATTTATCGGCGTTTCTTGCGCTGCTGGCACGGTTTGACTTCAGCCTGCCGCAGCTGCAGGCAACGGCCTTTTTCTCTACGCTCCGGTCTGCCATGCCGCCCTTTACGCTGCTGACGATTTTAATCTTTGTACCGCTGAAGCTGTATCACAGTCTTTGGAAATTTGCCAGCGTGGACGAGCTGCTGCACATCGTTTTGGCGGTGCTGTGCGTTGCGCTGGCGCAAATGTGCGCAGTTTTGCTGAATTTTGTGGAGCTACCGCGCAGCTTTCCGCTGCTCAACGCGCTGTTTCTCACGGCGCTGACGGCTTTTTCGCGTTTTTCCTACCGTCTCGCGCGAAACCTGTCGCATCGCTGCCACAAAAAGAGCGTTCTGAAGCGCACCATGCTCATTGGCGCGGGCAGCGCGGGCATGCTGGTGCTGCGCGAGTTTCAAACGAGCGATTATTCCCTCAATCAGATTGTGTGTATCATCGACGACGACCTGCGCAAGCAGGGGCGTTATCTGCGCAGTGTCAAGATCGTCGGTACGCGTGCCGATATTTCCGCGGCGGCAAGAAGCTACCGCATCGAGGAGATTGTTTTTGCCATTCCATCGGCGACCAGGCAGCAGCGGCGTGAGATCCTGAGCCTCTGCCAGCAGACGGGCTGCCGCCTGAAGATCCTGCCCGGCATTTTTCAGCTTGCCAACGGCGAGGTCAAGGTGCAGAAGATTCGCGACGTGGATGTCCTTGACCTGCTCGGCCGCGACAGCGTCAAGGTTGATCTGTCGCAGATCGCGGAGTATCTGAAGGACAAGACGGTGCTCGTTACGGGCGGCGGCGGGTCGATCGGCAGCGAGCTATGCCGTCAGATTGCCGAGCATGCTCCTCGGCAGCTGATTGTTTTTGACATCTATGAGAATAACGCCTACGATATCCAGCAGGAGCTGTGGCGGACGCATCCGAAGGTCAAGGTAACGACGCTCATCGGCTCGGTGCGCGACGAGGCGCGCGTGAGGATGGTCTTTTCGAGCTACTGCCCGGACATTGTGTTCCACGCCGCGGCGCATAAGCACGTGCCGCTGATGGAGGATAGCCCGAACGAGGCGATCAAAAACAACGTTTTTGGAACATATAATGT
>CAKTZP010000017.1 GCA_934636045.1 uncultured Oscillospiraceae bacterium | reverse complement strand
ACCTAAGATTTGAAGGGTTGCAATCAGCTTCCGATGCAACAGTGCCAATTCAGCTTTTCAAAACACTTGAAGCAACCTGCCGGTGGGGACGGTTGCCGTAGCTCCACCCATACCTTCAGCCAAGTCTCGCCATTTTGCCAAAAGTCCACCGTAGTTTTGATAGAATTACGGTGGACTTTTTTGTTTTGGTAGGTTATACTTGAATTTGATAAAACAGATATGAATTTACGGAAGGACAGCGGTACATGAAGTACTTGGTTTTATTAGCCGGCTGCGGTCTCGGCGATGGTTCCTGCATTGAAGAAGTTATTTTGACGTATGCTGCGCTTGACAGGTATGGATGTGATTACACCCCCATTGCCGAGGATATCTCCATCCCGTCAGTTAACCACTTGACGGAGCAGCTTGCAGAAAACAGAAATATCCTTTTAGAATCCGCACGCATTGGCAGAGGACGCATTAAAAGTATTTGTGGAATTGATTTTGAGGAATACGATGCACTAATCATACCCGGCGGAATTGGTCTTCTGAACAATTATAGGGCTTCCAGTGCAATAGAAGCATGTATCGCGCACTTTAGCAGCAGGAAGAAGCCTATTGCTACCATGTGTGCAGGGATCGACTTTATGCGTCGTTTCCTGGGAGGTAGTCTTTTGGAGGATGAAACAAAGGCACTAACCGCCGAAAAATTCTGCTTCGATGCTGACAATAATATTTTTTACACTCCTGCATTCAGAAAAACCACCAGCTGCTATACGGCAGGTTTGGGTATCGATTCCATGATTTATGCGTTGAAGCTGCGTTTTCTGTAACCCTATCATTACACTCCGGTCCAAAACCGAGTGCCCTCAGCAGAGGGTACTCGGCTTTTTCGTCCGGCCGGTGGAGAGGTTTGCAAGTGCCGCCAGCGGCGGATGAAGCGAGCAAAAAGGAGGGGCCAGCGGTCAAAATTTCGTGAGCGCCCACAAGCGAAAATAAGCATTCCTGCAAAGGCTTTTGCTTACAGGAATGCTTATGGATTCAGCAACGTATCATTGCTCTGTGCTATTCTTGTGAAACATCATCATCCGGTCTTGCGTCGTCAGAACGGAGCTCAGCTCTTTCCCGCGCGCGCCATGGCGGCGATGTCGCCGACGCCGTCGAGGACGATGCTGGGGCGGTAGGCGTAGGTCTTAAGCGTTTCGCGCGTGGAAACCCCGGAGAGCACCAGCACCGTGGACATACCGCTTTCCATGCCGGAGATCACGTCGGTGTCCATGCGGTCGCCGACCATGACCGCCTCGGCCGAGTGACAATGCAGCATCCGCAGGCCGGTGCGCATCATCAGGGGATTCGGCTTGCCGCAGAAATAGGCCTGCGTGCCGGTCGCCATTTCAATCGGCGCAATCAGCGCGCGGCAGGCAGGGGCGATGCCGTTTTCGATGGGGCCGGAGACGTCGGAGTTCGCACCGATCAGCTTTGCGCCGCCCATGACCAGATTGGTCGCCTTGGTCAGCGTGTCGAGTGAGTAAGAGCGCCCCTCGCCCACGACGACATAGTCCGGATTGACGTCGTTCATGGTGATGCCGACATCGTACAGAGCATTCAGCAGCCCAGCCTCGCCGATGGCGAACACAGAGCAGCCGGGTGCCTGATCGCGCAGGAAGGCCGCCGTGGCCAGCGCACTGGTATAAAAATGCTCCTCCGGCACGTCCAAGCCCATACGCGCCAGCTTCTGGTTCAGCTCGCGCGGCGTGTAGCCGCTGTTGTTGGTCAAAAACAGATATTCCTTCTCTTCATCGTGCAGCCACTGGATGAATTCCGCCACGCCGGGCAGAACGCGGTTGCCGTGGTAGATGACGCCGTCCATATCGCAGATGAAGCCTTTTTTCTCATTAAAATCGATTTCCAATTGATTTGTGAGCATTCTATCTCTCCCTTCGATATCCTTCTTTGGCTTCATTATACCACCCGGTCGGTAAAAATTCTACCGAGAATTTGTAAAATTCCTACAAAACGCCGCCTCCGTATTGGCGCACCGCTCTGCGAAGCGCGGCAAAAAAACGCCGCAGCCGTTTCCGGCTGCGGCGGCTCAGACTGTCAAAGAAGTCCGATTTTGTCATTGCGAGGCCCTGCAAGGGCCGTGGCAATCTCGCAGAATTGTTTTGAAACTTCGATAAGCTTTGGCGAATTCGAAACATTTCACATGAGATTCCCACGTCGCTTCGCTCCGACCGGCAAGCGGAGAACCCGCATCCGTAAGGCTCCTTCGTCGCCAACGGCTGCGCCTTCGGAATGACACAGGGGAGGTTTTTCGACACGCTCAAACCGCCGCAGCCGTTTCCGGCTGCGGCGGCTGGAGTCTGAAATTTCAGCTGGTCAATCGCAGCTCAAAACAACTGCTTTCCGCGGACGAATTTGGCAGCGATCTGGCGATCATCAGAGAGGTAGAGCGCACGCTCGAGCCGAGCGCGGAGCGGCAGCTCCTGCGGGTGGTCGAGAGCGGTGTCGTCGAGGACGATGGCGTCAAACTCGAAGCCGTCTTCAAACGCGCCGACCTTGCCGAAGAATTCTCCGCCGCCGCGCGTTGCCATGTAGAACGCCTGATCGACGGACAGGGGCTTGGTCTGCTGGTCGAGCAGCCGCCAGCGCAGCTTGGACGAGCGGATGGCCGAGCCGAGGGAGGCAAAGAGGTTTTCCGTCTCGCCGCCCGCAATGTCGGAGGCCAGCGCAACGTGCAGTCCCCGCTCCAGATATTTCGTCACCGGCGCGACGCCGGAGGCCAGATTGGCGTTGGACAGCGGCGAATGCGCCACGAAAACGCCGTTTTTCTTCATCAGCTCCAGCTCGCGCTCGTCGGAATGGACACAGTGCGCCATGATGCACTTGTGGTCGCCGCCGAACAGGCCGTAGCGGTCATAGGCGTCGCCGTAGAACTTGGAATCCGGGCACAGCTCCTGCACCCATGCGATCTCACCGAAGTTTTCGGAAAGGTGGCTCTGCACCGGAAGGCCGTACTTTTCGACGAGCCCGCGCAGCCCGCGCAGCAGCTCATCCGAGCACGACGGAATGAACCGCGGCGTCAGGATCGGCTTGGTGTTGGCAAAGCGGTCGCGGGTATGGCAAATCCACTCCTCCGTGGCCGCGACGGAGGCCGCCGCGCTCTGCTCACGGAG
Source organism: uncultured Oscillospiraceae bacterium (assembly GCA_934636045.1). Lineage (GTDB taxonomy): Bacteria > Bacillota > Clostridia > Oscillospirales > Oscillospiraceae > JAZOXB01. The sequence continues at coordinate 19,863 of CAKTZP010000017.1, read as the reverse complement.
ATAGTCCGGGCTGTTGCGATCCATGTTGACCTTGCCGACGTAGGAAACGAGGCCGCTGCGCTCCAGCTTTTCCATCAGCAGCTCCGTGGCCGGGGCGTGGATGGTCGCAAACACGGCAGTACGCGTCGTGGCGCTGCGGCGCAGGTGGTCGACAAACTGCCCATACGCCCGCTCTGCATAGGCCAGCTCGGCATATTTCGATTCCTCGGGGAAGGTATAGGTATTGAGCCAGTCGAGCAGCTCCATGTCCATGCCGAGGCCACGGAAGGCAAACTGCGGCGCGTGGACGTGCAGGTCAACAAGGCCGGGAAGGATCATGCGGTCGCCGAAGTCCGTAATCGGCAGGCTTCGGTACTGCTCCGGAAGGGTCTCGAACGCGCCGCGGCACATGCCGTCCTCGCAGACCAGATAGCCGTTCGGGATCAGGCGGATCCGCTCGGCGCTCTCGCTGTCGCAGAGATTGCCCTTTAAAACAAATGCATTCATTGGAATGCCTCCTATTCATTGTCGCTTGAATTGTTATTATACTGAACACTTGGCATTTTGTCAACGATGTTATTCTCGCTTTCGGATTTCTTGTGCACGTTGCACAAGAAACGAGGTGTAATTTTGTAAATCTCCAGCGACGACCTCGGCAAAGAGCTGGTCCAAAATCGCACCGAGCTCCGGCCCCTGCGGAATGCCGAGGGCAAGCAGATCGGTTCCGTTGACGGCCAGCTGCTTGCGCGTCACGCACGCCTTTGACGCCAGCACGGCATCGAGGCAGGCCTCGGCCTCGGCGATAAAGGCCTCGAGCTGCGCGGCGTCCTCTGTGCCCTTGCCGAGCCGATCGGCACGGCGCACGCGCAGCAGCCGGCGGGTCTGCTTCTCGCCATAGGCGGCCAGCAGACGGCGCATCCGCTTTTCCGTGGGGGGGATAAGGTCGCAGTCATGGCGGCGGACGAGCTCGGAGACGGCCTTGACGGTCTCGTTGTCATACCGCAGGCGGCGCAGAATGCGCTCGGCCAGTGCGCCGCCAATCACGGCATGGCCGTAAAAATGCCCCTGCAGCTGCTTGTCCATCGTAAAGGCTGCGGGCTTGCCGATGTCGTGCAGCAGCAGCGTCAGGCGCAGGATGGGCTCCGGCTCCACTGCTGTCAGCGCGGCGAGGGTGTGCTCCCAGACCGTCCACGCGTGGTGATAGTTATACTGCCAGAAGCCGTCCTCGTCGCGCAGCTCCGGGATCAGCTCCCAGAGGACGTCCTTGAATTCCCGCAGCAGACGCGCCACCGCCGGGCCGCAGAGCAGACCGTCCAGCTCCTTGTGCAGCCGTTCGGGCGCAACGAGGGACAGCCGCTGCCGCAGCGCGTGCATGGCGCGCGCCGTTTTGTCCTCCACCTGTAGGTCAAGCCGCGCGGCAAAGCGCAGCCCGCGCAGAATGCGCAGCGCGTCCTCGGAAAAGCGCTGCTCCGGCTGGCCGACACAGCGCAAAACGCCGCGCTTCAGGTCGTCCTGCCCGCCGAAGGGGTCGACGACCGTGCCGTCGGCGTCGGCGGCCATGGCGTTGACGGTAAAGTCGCGCCGCGCCAGATCGTCGCGCAGCTCCGTCAGATAGGTCACGCCGTCCGGGTGGCGGGCGTCGGAATAGCCGTTTTCGGCGCGAAAGGTCGTAATCTCAAAGGCCTCGCCTTCCCACAGCACCGTAACGGTGCCGTAGCGCACACCGGTCAGGACGGTGCGGCAGTCGGCAAAGCAGCGCTCCGCCTCCTCCGGTCGGGCGGCGGTGCAGATGTCCCAGTCCTTGGGTTCCTGCCCCAGAAGGCTGTCGCGCACGCAGCCGCCAACGGCGTAGGCCGCAAAGCCCGCCGCGCGCAGCCGCGCCAGAACTGCGGCAGCTTGCGCCGGAATTTGAATTCTCGCCGTCATGATTGCAGCGGACTTCCGCAGGACGGGCAGGTCTTCGGCGTTTTTCCGCGCACAGGCAGCGCCGCGCCGCAGGACGGGCAGCGATAGCGCACCGCGCAGAGCACCACGCCTGCAAGCAGCAGGACGATAGCCGCAATCAGCAGCGGCCAATACCATGCGCCGCCCACGAGCATCGCCGCGACGGCCGTAGCCGTCGCCAGCACGTCAAGGCACGAGCGTACCAATTTGCAGAGCTTCAGCTTCATCCTTCCGCCTCCCATTGCTTCCAGACCTCGGGGCAGTAACCGACCGTCGCGCGCTTGCCGTTGCGCACGATTGGCGTTTTCATCAGCTCCGGCTGGTCAAAGAGCTTGTCCTCTTTTGCCGTCTTGTCGTCCATGTAGCGCAGCAGGTCGATCTCCGGCGATTTTTTATCCCAGTCGATCAGTTTGTCCACCCCGCCGACGGCGCGCAGAACGCTTTCAAACTCGCCGTTGGACATCCCATAGCGCAAAAGGTCGATGCTCTGCACGCGGATGCGGCGCTCCTTGAAGTAGCGCTCGGCCTTTTTGGTATCGAAGCACTTGCTTTTTCCGAAAATCTGGATGTTCATTCGTAGCGCACCTCCATTAAGCACAGTCCCTTCGCGGGCGCCGTCTCTCCTGCCGTCTCCCGGCAGCGCGCCGCCAAAATTCGTTCGATGTCCTCGGCAGGGCGCTTGCCCTGTCCGATCTCCAGCAGCGTCCCGACGATGATCCGCACCATATGGTGCACAAAGCCGTCCGCCGTCAGGCAAAAGCGCAGCTCGTCCCCCTCGCAGAGGAGCTGCAGCCGCTTCAGCGTCCGAACAGAGGACTTTTTGAGCTGCTTATTGGCGCAGAAGCTCCGGAAATCATGCGTCCCAATGAGCTGCGCCGCAGCGCGCTCCATGGCAGCAAGCTCCAGCGGCTGCTGCACCTGCACGCGGAAGCGCCGCTCGAACACATCCGGCTGTGCGCTGTTCCAGACGCGGTAGACGTATGTCTTTTCCGTTGCATTCAGCCGCGCGTGGAAGCGCTCGGGCGCGTATTCCAGCGCCATCGCCCCGATGTCCTCCGGCAAAAGATGGCGCAGACTGGGCAAAATCGTCTCGATCGGCCGCTTGGGCGCGTGAAACGAGGCCACCTGCCCCGCGGCGTGGACGCCCGCGTCGGTTCGCCCGCTGCCGTCGATCTCAATGGGCGTTGCAAAAATTTCGCACAGCGCCTGCTCTACCCTGCCCTGCACCGTCATTGCACCGGGCAGACGCTGCCAGCCGCGGTAGCGTGTACCGTCATAGGCCAGCGTGAGCCGATAAGTTGCCATTGTGTACTCCTTTCCGCACAGCAATAACGCCCCGACGTACTCGCCGAGGCGTTATTCCGGCCGCTCAGGTCACCGCCTGCCAGCGGGCGTAGAGCGTGTAGTTGCCGTAAGCGGGGACGGTCGTCTCCGCGGTATATTGTTCCCCGCCGCTGAGCCGGTCAAACCAGCCGGCAAAGGTATAGCCCTCGCGCGTGGGGACGGGAAGCTCGCCGAAGGTCTCGCCGGTGCGGTAATAATAGAAGTTTTTCTCGCAGGCGCCTTCGTTTGCGTTATAAGTCACGCGCAGATATTTCGTGCAGCCGAGCGTGTATTCGCCGTTGAGATAGAGGTTGGCCTCGTCCATGCGGCGGCGCGCCAGCCCGTCGAGCGGCTGACCGCCCGCGTGGATCCAGCGGCCGAGGGTGTTGACGAATTCCATCTCGGTATAGCTGCCGGATTGCAGCATTTTATAGGTATCGCTGCCGGTGCTGCTCATCCAGCCCGCGCCGAGGTTGAAGGTAAAGCTGAGCAGGGCGTCATACTCCTGCTGGCGGAAGGTGCGGCCGAAGCGGGTCTCGAGCGCATTGAGGTTTTTTTCAAAGTCCGCCAGCATCAGGCGCAGGCGGTAGTCGGCCTCCTCCTCGGTAATGCCGTTGGGGAACTCGTCCTTTTCGCAGCGCGTGCCATAGCCGATCGACCATTGGCTGTAATCCCACATGGCATATTGGATGAAGCCCTCGTGGTCCTTGATGAACTGTACGCCGGATTCGCTGATGCGCAGCTCCGGCGGATCGGGCAGCGGGTCGGGGGCAGGATTGGGAGCCGGGTCAGGGTCGGGCGTGGGGGTATCCCCGGCTTGCAGCGCAAGGAAGCAGATCAAAAGCTTTGCGCACTCGGCGCGGGTCGCGTTGCCCTGCGGGCGCAGCAGTCCGCCGTCGCCGTTCATCACGCCCGAGGCCACCGCCCACTCAATCGCCTCCAGTGCGTAGCTTGAGACAGACGCAGCGTCACGGTAGCCGGTCAGCGCGGTCGTTTTTTGCGTGTCGAAGTCCTCGCGCGACTGCGCGTAGCGGTAAAGCATGGTCACGAGCTGCTCGCGGGTGATCTTGCCGTCCGGGCCGAACAGCCCGTCGCCGATGCCGTTGACCACGCCCGCTTCCGTCGCCCAATTGACCGCCGGAGCGTACCACGCGTCCGGCGAAACGTCCGTAAAGCTCGCCGCCGTGGCTTCCTTCTTGCCGTCAAAGCGCCAGAGCACCGTGGTCAGCATGGCGCGGGTGGTGGAGCTATCCGGCGCAAACAGGCCGTCGCCGACGCCGTTAAAGAGCTCCTTGGCCACCGCCTGCGACACGAAGGTGTAGTACCAAGCGTCTGCGGCAACGTCGCGGAAGGCCGTGTCCGGCTTCTCGGTCGACCAGCGGGCGTAGAGGGTGTGGTTGTCGGAAGCGATGCTGGTTTCCAGCAGCTTCACGCCGCCGCTGGCAGCCGTGTACCAGCCGGTGAAGTAATAGCCCGCGCGCGTTGCGCTGGGCAGCACGCCGTAGGGCAGGTTGTAGGTGTAGCACAGCACGGAGTTGTCCCCGAGCTTGCCGCCGTTGGCGTTGAAGATGAGGTAGCGGAATTTTGTCTCGCAGTTACCGTCGTAGCTGCCGTAAAGGAACAGCTTGACCTCGCGCAGACGACGCGACAGATGCTGCTGCGAAACGCTCTCGCCGGATTTGACCCACGCGCAGAAGGCGTTGGCCAGCTGCACGTCGGAATAGGTGCCGGAGGCAATGACCTTCTCGACCTGATAGCCGGAGGTCAGGATGTACTCGCCGTAGGCCATGACCAGATCGGCCAGCGCATCGAATTGCGTCTGCGTCAGCGTCAGATCATAGGTCGCGGCGAATTGATTGACATAGTCCGCGGCGCTGGACAGCTGCCACGAGCCGCCGTAGCTGCCGGACATCATTTCGTTGATAAAGGCAATGCCCTGCTCGCTGACGGTCATTTTTTCCGGCGCGCGCGTCTGCGGGCGCTCCGCCGGGGTCTCATTTTCGTCGGGCGTCGCTGCCTCCGTGGCCTCGGTCGATTCCGTGGTCTCGGCCGGTGCTTCCGTCGGCTCCGTGGTCTCGGACGGCTCGCCGGTGCGCTCCGTTGTCTCGGGCTGCTCCGCCGTCTGCTCCGACGGTTCGGTCTCCAAAAGCGTCTGGGGCTCCTGCGCCGCCAGCACCGGCTGTATCAGCCCGGCCAGCAGAAGGCAAGCCACCAGCATGCTGCATAGTATGCGTTTCATGTTTTTCCTCCTGTCGGAAGTTTACCGCATCTATTGTAGCAGATATTCCCGCCTTCGTCAAGTTTCGCGCAGTTTGTTATGCGTCAGGTTCGAAAAAATAATTACAAAAAAGTAACAAATTATAGATGCGCCTCCAAGAAATTCCAGACGTCCTCATAGACCTCGGCACGGTTTTTCTCATTGAGGATCTCATGGCGGCCGTCGTAGAGCTTGACCTCCACATGCTGCATGCCCGCGGCGCGGAAGGCGGCGGCGCTCTTTTCCACGCCCTTGCCCATGTTGCCGACAGGGTCGCTCTTGCCTGCGATAAATAGGATGGGCAGCTCCTTCGGCATGGCGGCGAGGTTTTGTTTCTTCTCGATCATGCCGATGCCGCGCAGCATCTCCCGCGCCAGCCCGACCGACGCGCTGCCGCCGCAAAGCGGGTCGTCGGTATAGGCCTGCACGACCGCGGGATCAGCGCAGATCCAGTCGTTTTCTGTCTTCGCATCGGGAAATTTGCGGTTGAACGAGCCGAACATCAGGTCGTTGAGCAGCGGGCTCGGCTGCGTTTCGCCGCGGCGGCGCTGCTCGAGCGCGCAAAGCATGCGGCCGGCCGCAAGCGTCGCGCCGTTCTGCCAGCCCGTGCCGCAGATGACCGCGCCGCGCAGCCCGGAGTTCGGGTAGGTAAACAGCAGCGTGCGGGTCATGAACGAGCCCATGCTGTGGCCGAGGATAAAGTACGGCTGGTCGGGAAATCTCGCCTTGGTGCGGCGCAAAAGCGCATGGGTATCCCCCACCGCGTTCAGCCAGCCGCCGGCAAAGTAGCGCTCTGCGCCGCTGCCGGACGACTTGCCGTGGCCCATGTGATCTTCCGCAACGACCAGCACGCCGCGGTCGTTCAAATAGCGTGCAAAATCGTCATAGCGCAGCATATGCTCGGCAATGCCGTGCACCAGCTGCAAAACGGCGATCGGTGTTCCCTCCGGCGCCCAGCGATAGGCATGGATCATTCCCGCACCCTGCGAGGGATACTCAAATTCTGTCCGTGTGGTCATAGTGCACGCTCCTTCGGTTGATTTTTTTGGTACAGCAGCCGCAGCCCCTTGAGCATTAAGCTGCCGTCATAGATGATCTCGCGGCGGCACAGCGGCAGGACAAAGCGCGCGATGCCGCCCGTCGCCACGACCCTGACCGGTGCGCCGAGCTCCTGCTCCATGCGGTCAAGCAGACCGTCAAGCATGGCCGCCGCGCCGAGCATGATGCCGCTGCGCATGCAGTCGCGGGTATTTTTTCCGATGGCGCGCTGGGGCTTGTCGAGGCTGATGCCGGGCAGCTGCGCCGTCCGGCCGGTCAGTGCCTCCATGGAGATCTTCACGCCGGGGCAAATGCAGCCGCCGACAAAGCAGGCCTCCGCGTCTATGGCGGTAATCGTCGTGGCCGTTCCCATATCGACCAGCAGCAGCGGCGCGCCGTACTGCGCAATGCCTGCGACCGCCGCGACGATCAGGTCGCTGCCGATCTCCGAGGGATTGTCCATACGGATATTCAACCCCGTGCGGATGCCGGGGCCGACAAGCAGGCAGGTCTTGCCTGTCAGCTTGCGGATGGCGGTCTTAAAGGAGTTGAGCAGCGGCGGAACGACAGACGAGACAATGCTGCCCTCGATCGTTGTCGGATCGACCTCAAAGAGGTTGAGCATACTCTTCAGCTCTGCGCAATACTGGTCAGAGGTCTTGATGAAATCCGTCGCCATGCGCGCCTCAAAGACGATGCGTTCGCCCTCCATTCCGCCGAGGACGATGTTGGTATTTCCAATGTCAACCGCTAAAATCATAGTGTTTCCTCCTGATAAACTTCCCGAATGCGGCAGTCGAGCACCGCGCCGCGGTCAAGCATGACGACGGCATAGGTCGCCCGCCAGCCGCTGCACGCGCCGGGGTTAACGAGCCAGAGGCCGTCTTCCTGCCGGCAGTAGGGCGTGTGGGTATGGCCGAAGAGCGCCAGCGCCGCACCGTTCTCCTGCGCCGCGTAGCGAAATCGCAGCAGGCCGTTTTTCACGCCGTAGCGGTGGCCGTGCGCCGCAAAGACCTGTACGCCCGCCAGCCGCCGCAGATAGGTCTCGGCGCAGCTCGGGAACGAAATGTCGCAGTTGCCGCGCACATAGGCGATCGACAGCGTGCTGAATTCCTGCGCCAGCGTATAGGCATCGAGGGCATGGTCACCGAGATGGAGCACCGCATCCGGCCGCTCCCGCTGCACCGCAAGCCGCAGGCTCGCCATGTCGCCGTGAGAGTCGGACAAAACCAAAAGCTTCATGCTGTCACCCTTTCGTGCTTGTTTGCATATATAGGATTATAACAGATTGCGCACCGGGAGGCAATGACCGATGGAAAAGAAAATTCCGTTTTCCGCCGAGGCGCTGCGGCGCGTACTCGGTTCGCCGGAGGGACGGCAGCTGCTGGCGCGCCTGCAGCAGAGCAGCGGCGTGCTGCAGCAGGCGGCGCAGGCCTATCAAAACGGCGACATGGAGACCGCAAGGTCACTCGTTCAACCGTTTGCCGACACGCCGGAGGCCGCCGCACTGCTGCAAAAAATCAATGTAAAGTAGGTGATTCTTACGGACGATCTGGAGGAGAAGCTCAACCAAATTCTCGCAGACCCGGAGAGCATGGCGCAAATTCTGTCGCTGGCGCAGTCCTTCGGCATGGCGGCGGAGCCTCCCACGGATCGTCCGCCGGACGCCGCGCCGCCGCGCGTTCCTCCGCCGCCGGCAGACACGGCCAAGCTGCAGGGGATCATGCGCCTGATGCAGCAGACGCAGCAATCTGACCGGCATCAGGAGGCGCTGCTGCAGGCACTGAAGCCCTATCTTGCCCCCGAGCGGCGCGGAAAGCTCGACCGCGCCATGCAGATCGCCAAAATCTCGCATCTGGTCAGCGCCGCGCTGAAAAATTACGGAAAACCCGAGCTGAAATAGCGCTGAGCTTCATTGCGCGGGAAGGCGCAGCCCACAGCACCGGCCGCGCGGAAGGCTCAGGAGCATGGGCATGAAGTGCCGCAGCCGGAGCCTTCGAGGAAAGGAGTCCTGTCATGTATCATCGCTATCAGCCCGACGGACGCGGCCAGTTTCGCCGCCAGACGCTGCCGGATCCGCCCTCGAAGCAGCCTGCGCCGTCAGGGTCGACGGAGCGCCCGCCTTCGCTGCAACGCCCAAAGCCGCCGGGACAGGCGTTCCCGCCGAAGGCACCGCCGCGGCCGTCTGTGCCGCCGCAGTCAATGCCGCCAAAGCCACCAGCACCCAGACCGCCCGAGCCACCGCCTTTGCGGCCTCCAACACCTCCCCCGCCGAAGCCGCCTGCGCCGCCGAGACCGCCCGCACCGAAGCCGCCTCCCCCGCCGCCGAGACCGCCCGCACCGAAGCCGCCTCCCCCGCCGCCGAAAGCGCCGGATGCGCCGTGCTTCCGGCTGCCGCTCTTGGAAAAGCTCCTGCCCGGCTGCGACGGCGGCGATCTTCTGGTGCTGCTGATCCTGCTGCTTTTGCTGTCCGAGGGCACGGAGGAGCCCTCCTCCGCCGCCATGACATTGGCGATTTTTCTCTTTTTGCAATAGTCCATTCCGAGCGCAGAAGCAATGGTTTCTGCAGCGAGGCATCGTTAGGAGAACGGATTGCCACGTCGCTTCGCTCCGACCGGCAAGCGGAGAGCCCGCATCCGTAAGGCTCCTTCGTTGCCAACGGCTGCGCCTTCGCAATGACAAATTTGGTAGTGCCAGCGGCGCGCGGCTGTGGGCATCCGCCCCTGCACATGGTACGACGTATAAAAACAGTACAAAATTGCGGCGGGATGGAAGCTCCATCCCGCCGCTGACTTTTTTAAATTTCCATGATGACCGGAAGGATCATGGGATTGCGTTTGGTGGTTTTGAAGAGGTACTGGCTCAGGTCGCCCTTGATGGTGGACTTGATGGTCGCCCAGTCGGAAATATTGCGGCTGCGGCAGGTGTCCAGCGAATGGCTAGCGATCATGCGCAGCGCCTCCATCAGATCCTCGTTCTCCTTCATGTATACGAAGCCGCGGGAGATGATATCCGGGCCGGAAAGGACGGAGCCGTCCTCGCTGGACAGATTGACGCAAACGACGATCATGCCGTCCTGCGCCAGATGCTTGCGGTCGCGCAGCACAACGCTGCCGACGTCGCCGACGCCCGTGCCGTCCACAAGAATTTTGCCTGCAGGCACCGTCCCACCGAAGCGGCAGGTCTTGGGGGTACATTCAATGACCCGGCCGATATCGGAGATCAGGATGTTTTTCGGATTCATGCCCATCGCGCGGGCAAGCGCGGCGTGCTTGTGCAGATGGCGCTGCTCGCCGTGGACGGGAATAAAGAAGCGGGGCTTGGTCAGGGCGTGGATGATCTTCAGCTCCTCGCAGCAGGCATGGCCGGAGACGTGCAGACCCTCCAGCTTGTCGTAGATCACGTCGGCATTCTTGCTGTAAAGCTCGTTGATGATGCGCGAGACGGCCTTCTCGTTGCCCGGAATGGCCGAGGCCGAGATGATGATCTTATCGCCCGGCTGAATTTCGACCTGCTTATGGCTGGAAAACGCCATGCGGTAGAGCGCGGACATGTTTTCGCCCTGCGAGCCGGTGGAGACAATGACGATCTTGTCCTTCGGGAGGGACTTGATCTGATTGATGTCGATGAGGGTGTCGGGCGGGATGTTGAGATAGCCAAGCTCCGTGGCGACCTTCAGAATATTCTCCATGCTGCGCCCGGTGACGGCGACCTTGCGGCCGTAGCGGTGGGCGATGGCCAGCACCGCCTGAATGCGGTGCATGTTGGAGGCGAAGGTGGTCACAATAATACGGTTACGGCACCCCTTGAAGTGCCGGTCGAGCCCCTCGGCGACGATGGATTCCGAGGGAGTGTAGCCCTGCCGCTCCACATTGGTCGAATCCATCAGCAGTGCGTAGACGCCCTCTTTGCCCAGCGTGCCGAAACGGCCGAGATCGGTCATGCCGTCCTCCGCAGTCGGGTCGATCTTGAAGTCGCCGGTCATGATAACGGTACCGACCGGGGTCTTGATGGCAAAGGCAACGGCATCGGCGATGGAATGGTTGACATGAATGAATTCGACCGTAAAGCAGCCGGCCTTCACGACATCGCCGGGCTTGTGGGTCACGAGCTGGCTCTTTTTCAGGAGGTTATGCTCCTCGAGCTTGAGCTTGATCAGTCCCAGCGTCAGCGGTGTGGCGTGCACGGGGGCGTTGACGGCCTGCAAAACGTAGGGCAGCGCGCCGATGTGATCCTCGTGACCGTGCGTGATAAAGTAGCCGCGCAGCTTCTTCTGGTTCTTTGCAAGATACGTGACATCCGGGATGACCAGATCCACGCCGTACATGTCGTCCTCCGGGAAGCCGAGGCCGCAGTCGACCACGATCATGTCCTTCCCATACTCCAGCACGGTCATGTTTTTTCCGATCTCGTTCAGACCGCCCAAAGAAATGATTTTCAGTTTTTCTGCCAAAGTAAAATCTCCTTTTTCGTTCCGGCGCGGCCCGCAGCGGCGGCGCCGGAGTAAAATAATCGTAATACGGATAGAATATTTCACGGTTTGCACCGTTATGTACCCCAATTGCAATGAAACAGCGGCGTTTTCGCTCCGGCAACGGCAACGGACTTTGCACAGAGCACACCCTGTCAAATTTATTATATCATAAAACGGCGGCAAAGTATACATTTTTTTGCAGCAAGGGAAAATTCCGGGAAAGAAACGAAAGAAACAGTAGCAAATAGGGAAAAAATCTGATATAATAATCGCTACAGAATTCTACGGTATTCGCGCAATACCGATATCACCCGGAGAGGGGCGAGACGAAGATGAACAAGAAGCTGCGAAGGATGATGCAGCCAAGCATGGCAGCGTATTTTGCGGTGCTGTTTTTGTTCTGTATTCCGGCATTCGTGCTGCAGCAGTACTGGATCGGCGGGGCACAGATCGGCGCGGCGCTGCTGCTGCTCTTGGGCTACCAGTGGGGTAACTCCCGCCGCCGTCACGCGCTGACGGAATACGTCCGCACAACGAACGAGATGATGCGCCGCTCGACCGACGGCGAGGTTCCCTTTCCCGTTGCGCTCATTCAGCTCAATGAGGAGGAGCTGGTCTGGTACAACAAGCCCTTTGCCGAGCTGACCGGCGTGCGCGACACGCTTTCGGCGCAGCGCATCGACGAGGTGCTGCCCGGCTTTTCCATGCAGTGGCTTCTGTCCGGCAAGGACACGATGCCCGGTGAGCTGAGCTATCGCGACCGGCGCTTCCGCGTGACCGGCACGATCCTGCCCGAGAAGGACGCCAAGGTCGGCGTCGTGATGGGCATGATTTATCTGCAGGATCTGACGGAGCTGTTTCAGGTGCGCGATGAGTACATCCGCTCGCGGCCGATGCTGGCGATCGTTCTGGTCGACAACTACGACGAGCTGACGAACAACCTGCCCGACGCGACGATCTCCAGCCTCAACGCGCAGATCAACACCCGCGTCAGCGAATGGGCGGACAAATACAGCGGCCTGCTGCGGCGGCTGGAGCGCAACCGCTTTCTGCTGCTCTTTGAGGCCAAGGAGCTGGCAGCCATGGCGGAGGACAAGTTCTCCCTGCTCGAGTCAATGCGCGAGGTGACCAGTCCCGCCGGGATCGCCGCAACGGTTTCCATCGGCATCGGCAAGGACGGCGTGGACTTCCGCGAGGACTACGATTTTGCCGCGCTGTCGATCGAAATGTCGCTCTCCCGCGGCGGTGACCAGACAGTCATCAAGGATCGCTACGACTTCACCTTCTTCGGCGGCCGGAACAAGCACACCGAGCGCCGCACCAAGGTCAAGTCCCGCGTGATGGCCTCGTCGCTTTCCGAGCTGATCACGCAGTCGAGCCGCATCTTCGTCATGGGACATAAAATGGCCGATCTGGACGCGCTGGGCGCGGCGGTCGGTATCTGCTGCCTGTGCCGCAAGCGCGGGGTGAAGGTCAACATCGTCATCGATCCTGAGGTCAACGCAGCCAAGGAGCTGCTGGAGCTGCTCAAGCAGATGCCGGAGTATGACGGCTGCTTCATCACCGGGCAGGACGCGCTGCTGGAGGCCGATCCGAAGAGTCTGCTCGTCGTGGTCGACACCAACCGTCCCGATCAGGTCGAATGCAAGCCGCTGCTGGAATCGCTGCGCCGCGTCGTTGTCATCGACCACCACCGCCGCGCTGCGGACTACATTGAGCAGCCCGTGCTGAATCTGCACGAGCCGTTTGCCTCGTCGGCCTCGGAGCTCGTGACGGAGCTGCTGCAATACTCGCTCGATGCGTCGGATATTCTGACGAACGAGGCCGCCGCACTGCTGGCCGGCATCGTTTTGGACACCAAGAATTTCGGCGTCCGCACCACCAGCCGCACCTTTGAGGCCGCAGCCTTCCTGCGGCGCATCGGCGCAGACACGGTCGAGGTCAAAAAGCTGTTCCAAAATGACCTGCCCTCCACCATCGCGCGCTATAAGATCATCCAAAGTGCGCGGCTCTACCGCGACAAGATCGCCATTGCCGCGCTGGACTACACCGCCACGCGCACCATTGCGGCACAGGCGGCCGATGAGCTTTTGAACATTTCCGGCATCGAAACATCGTTTGTCCTCTATCCGCAGGACGGGCAGGTCATCATCTCCGCCCGCTCCATCGGTGAGGCAAACGTTCAGGTCATTCTCGAGCCCCTCGGCGGCGGCGGCAACGCGGCCACGGCGGGCGCGCAGGTCAAGCAGTCCAACATCTCCCAGACGCTCGACCGCTTGCTGCAATCCATCGACCGTTTCTTCGATCAATCAATCTGACAGGAGGTATCCCAAATGAAAGTCATTTTACTGCAAGACGTCCGCGGCAAGGGAAAGAAAGGGCAGATGCTCGAGGTTTCCGACGGCTACGCACGGAACTATATGCTGCCCCGCAAGCTGGCCGTCGAGGCCACGACCGACTCCATCAACACCATGCGCATGACCGACAAGGCGCAGCAGGAAAAGCGCCAGCGGGAGCGGGAGGAGGCCTTTGCGCTGTCCAACCGGCTCAAGGACATGACCGTCGTCGTTAAGGCCAAGGGCGGCGGTGCGGGCCGTCTGTTCGGCTCGGTCACGACGCAGGAGATTTCCGACACGCTCAGATCCGCTTACGGCATCGAGCTGGATAAGCGCCGCATCGTCCTCGACGAGCAGATCAAAACCGTTGGCGACTACACCGTCAAATGCAAGCTCGGCTACGAGATCACTGCCGATCTCAAGCTCCGCATCGAAGAGCAGTAAGGCAAACAAGCGGTAATTTTTCGCCCTATCGTGTGCTTTGCAACACGTCTTTATCACAACATGCCGCCGTGGGCGCTCCTTGAGCGCCTCTGCGGCGTAATGCGGTAGATTTTGCGATTTATCGGAAGCAAATGCCTACCCTTCGGCTTCTCTCTCCTTCCGTCACGGCTTCGCCGTGCCATATTACTCGGGGGTTGTCTCCGCGCAAGGTGCGCAATTCAATCCGTGCCGCAGGCACACCATAATGATTCACTATTCACCATTCACTATTCACTCATCGATGCTGCCAGCAGCGGCGGGCTGAGGGCAGCCCGCCCTACGAGGGGATTTCGGCAGTGCCCGCACAGGCCGATGCACCCGCAAGGGGTATGCCGCATCCGTAAGGCGGCACAGCCGCCAACGGCTGCGCTATGGGCATCGGCTCCTGCGAACGATTCACGATTCACCATTCCCTATTTCCCCGCATTTTTGATTCCCGACAGAGAAAGGGGGCGCTGCTCCTATGCCACTGGATGACCTGCTATCGCGCCAGGCGCCGCACTCGTTGGAGGCGGAGCAGGCGGTACTCGGCTCAATGCTGATCGACAGCCGCTGCGTCAACGATATCATCGGCGCGGTTCGTCCGAGCGAATTCTATTCCGACACCAACCGTGAGATCTACGAGACGATCTATGAGATGTTCAGCTACTCGCAGCCGATCGATCCGGTCACCGTGCTCGACAAGATGCGCGAGCGCGGTGTGTTTGACGAGCAGACCTCGGCAAAATATATCATGCAGCTCATGGAGATTACTCCCACGGCTGCAAACGCCAAGCAGTACGCCCAGATCGTCCACGACAAGGCGCTGCTGCGCAACCTCTCCACGGCCGCCTCGGAGATCGTCGACACGGTCTATGAGGGTGTCGGCACTGCGCAGGACATTCTGGAGGCAGCGGAAAAGAAGATTTTCGCCCTCCGCCGCGGCAGCAGCAACGACTCGCTCGAGCACATCGGCACGATCCTGTTAAAGGTCTTCGACCGTTTGGAGGAAATGTCCGAATCCGGCAGCGATATTTCCGGCACCTCGACCGGCCTGCGCGATTTGGACAAGTTCATCAACGGCCTGAACAAGTCCGACCTGATGCTGCTCGCCGCGCGTCCCGGCATGGGCAAGACCTCGATGGCGCTGAACCTTGCGCTGAACGTTGCAAAAAAGCACCCGAAGCAGACCGTCGCCTTTTTCTCCCTCGAAATGTCCAAGCAGCAGCTGGTCACGCGCCTGATTGCCAACGAAAGCTTTGTCGATCTGAAAAAGCTGACCACCGGCAAGCTGACGATGGAGGAATGGAGCAAGATCGGCGTTGCCTCGGCAGCACTGTCGCAGACCGACCTGCGCGTGGACGACAATCCGATGCTCTCGGTCGCGGACATGAACGCCAAATGCCGCCGCATCGACGACCTCGCGCTGGTCATCATCGACTACCTTCAGCTCATGACCTCCGCCGGAAACACCCGCACCTACAGCGGCGAAAATCGCCAGCAGGTCGTCTCGGACATCTCCCGCAGCCTGAAGATCATGGCCAAGGAGCTCAATGTGCCGGTCGTGTGCCTGTCGCAGCTGTCGCGTGCCAACGAAAGCCGGCAGGACAAGCGCCCGATGCTCTCCGATCTGCGCGAATCCGGTGCCATCGAGCAGGACGCGGACGAGGTGCTGTTCCTCTACCGCGAGGACTACTATAATAGAGATACGGACAAGCAGAACGTTGCGGAATGCATTGTTGCAAAAAACCGTCACGGTGAGACCGGCACGGTCGAGCTGCAATGGCTGCCGCAGTTTACCACCTTCGCCGACCGGGAGTGGCGTCACGATGAGGGCTGAGGTGCTGCGCTGGTGCCGCCGGGAGGCGCTGTTTTCGCCCGGCGACCGCGTGGTCTGCGCCGTGTCCGGTGGTGCAGACTCCACGGCGATGCTGTGGTGTCTGCATTCTTTACAGGAAGCGCTCGGCATCACGCTGCAGGCGGCACACTTTCACCATGGGCTGCGCGGTGCAGAGGCCGACCGAGACGAGGCGTTCGTCCGCGCGCTGTGCAATCAGCTCGGCATCCCGCTGACCGTCGGCCGCGCCGACGTGGCCGCCTATGCCGCCGAGGCCGGACTCT
The DNA here is from genome assembly GCA_934636045.1 of uncultured Oscillospiraceae bacterium. GTDB lineage: Bacteria > Bacillota > Clostridia > Oscillospirales > Oscillospiraceae > JAZOXB01. Next base: position 3,929 of record CAKTZP010000017.1, on the reverse strand, counting down.
CGCCCGAAACTGCCGCGCGGGAAAAGCGCTATGCCTTCCTTGATACCCTGCCCTGCGATAAGCTGGCCACGGCGCACACCGCCGACGACAATGCCGAAACCGTGCTTCTGCATCTGCTGCGCGGCACCGGGCTGCGCGGCCTGTGCGGCATTCCGCCCCGGCGTGAGCGCATCGTCCGCCCGCTGCTGAGCGTTACGCACGGGCAGGCGGTCGCCTATTTGCAGGAGGCCGGGCATCCTTGGGTCGAGGATTCGACCAACGTGCTGCCCGACTGCCGCCGCAACCGGCTGCGCCAGACGGTGCTGCCGCTGCTGCGGCGGGAGGCGCCGTCGCTTTCGGCGCAGCTGCTTTCGACAACATCGCTGCTGCGGGAGGAGGACGAGTTTCTCGACGGCCTTGCCGCGCAGGTGCTGCTCTCGGCCGCCGAGGGCGGATCAACGTGGCGCGTCGCTCCCCTGCTGGCTGCGCCGCCGGTGCTGCGGCGGCGTGCGCTGCGGCAGCTGACCGGGCAGCATTTGCCGCAGGATGTTTCCCAGCGCCACATTGCCGCGCTGGAGGCACTCCTCGCCTCCGCTGAACCCGCAGCGCAAATCGATCTGCCCGGCGGCTGGGTCGCTCGTCGGAGCTACGAATCGCTCGCGCTGACCCGTGAAACGTCGTGTCAATTTGCTCCGACGCCGCTGGCCGTTCCGGGCGTTACCCTCCTTCCGTCAATCGGGCTGAAGGTTTTCTGCAGAATCGTAGAAAATTTTAAAAAAAGTGCAAATACCCCTTTCCATTTTGCCGTCAAATATGGTATGATAACGCAAAGTATCCTGCAGGCGCGCCCCCGCCGGGTCGGAGATGCTCTGGTGCTGCGCAGCGGCCATACACGCTCTCTGAAAAAGCTGCTCATCGACCGGAAGATTCCCCTCACCGAACGTGACCGCATGCCGGTGATCGCTGCCGGAGACGCACTGCTGGGTGTTTACGGCGTTGGTGTGAACCACGCCTATGCGGCAGAGGAGGGCGCGCCCGCTCTGCTGATCTTTATAGAGAAAGAGGAGATGTAACATGAACCAAGACATCGCACGCGTTCTGATTTCCGAGGAAGAGCTGCAAAAGCGCATCGCCGAGCTCGGCCGGCAGGTCGCAGCGGACTACGCGGACAAGGAGCCGATTTTCATCGGCGTTCTCAAGGGCGTCGTGAACTTCTTCACCGACATGGTGCGTGCCACCCCTATCCGCTGCCAGTATGAATTCATGGCCGTATCGTCTTACGGCTCCGGCACCTCCACCAGCGGCACTGTCAAGCTGCTCAAGGACGTTACCTGCGACATCAAGGGCCGCCATGTTGTGATTCTTGAGGACATTCTCGACTCCGGTCTGACGCTGAAGTTCGTCACCGAGCACCTGCTTTCCATGGAGCCGGCCTCCTTGAAAATCTGCACTCTCCTCGATAAGCCCGAGCGCCGCAAGGTCGATGTCTATGCGGACTATATCGGCTTTACCATCCCGAATGAATTCGTCGTCGGCTACGGTCTGGACTACCAGGAGTTCTACCGCAACCTGCCCTATATCGGTGTGCTGAAGCCGGAAGTTTACTCCAAATAATTGAGGGATCCCATTGAACAAACCAAAAGTTAACCTGCTGCTTTACGTTATTTTGCTGGCGGTCATTCTGTATCTGTGCATCAGCTATTTCACGCCAAGCAGCGGTGTGCAGGTCGATTACTCCACCGTCCGCACCTTGTTTCAGGAGGAAAAGGTGCGCGCCTTTACCGTCGAGGACGGGGTGCTGACCCTGACGCTGCGCGAGCCGGACAAGGACAGCAACACCGCCTATGAGCACAAGCTGGCCGACGAGGAGATGTTCCGCAAGGAGCTCAGCAAATACTATCTGCCGCAGGCCGACGCGGGCGTGATCGAGAGCTTCAATTTCGTTCCGGCCGAGCCGACGCCGTGGTATTTGCAGCTTCTGCCCTATTTCCTCATGCTCGCTCTGTTCGTCTTTTTGATGTACTTCCTTATGACGCGCGCTGCCGGAGGCGGCGGAGCAAGCGGCGCCATGAAATTCGGCCGCGCCAACATCCGCACCAGCCCCAACCAGCGCGTTACCTTCGCGGACGTAGCCGGCGCAGATGAGGAAAAGGCCGAGCTGAAGGAGATTGTCGACTTCCTGCGCGACCCGAAAAAGTACAGCCGCCTCGGCGCAAAGATCCCCAAGGGTGTTTTGCTCGTCGGCCCTCCGGGCACGGGCAAAACCCTGCTGGCAAAGGCTGTGGCCGGTGAGGCCGGCGTGCAGTTTTTGTCGATCTCCGGCTCGGATTTTGTCGAGCTTTACGTCGGCGTGGGCGCAAGCCGCGTCCGCGACCTGTTTGAGCAGGCCAAGAAGGGCGCGCCGTCCATCGTCTTCATCGACGAGATCGATGCCGTCGGCCGGCGCCGCGGTGCGGGCCTCGGCGGCGGTCATGACGAGCGCGAGCAGACGCTCAACCAGCTGCTCGTCGAGATGGACGGCTTCGGCAGCAATTCCGGCGTAATCGTCATGGCGGCCACCAACCGTCAGGACATTCTCGACCCCGCCCTGCTGCGCCCCGGCCGCTTTGACCGGCAGATTTATGTCAATGCGCCCGACAGCAAGGGACGCGAGGAGATTTTGAAGGTGCACGCGCGCGACAAGCTGCTGGCCGAGGATGTCGATCTGAAGGTCATCGCCCGCGCAACCGGCGGCTTTACCGGCGCTGACCTCGCCAACCTGCTCAACGAGGCTGCGCTGGCCTCCGCGCGGGAAAATGCTCCCTTCATCACAATGAAGATCATTGAAAACGCCATTCTCAAGGTCATCGCCGGGCCGGAAAAGCGCTCGCGCGTCCGCTCGGCCTACGAGCTGCGCAATACCGCCTATCATGAGGCCGGCCATGCCGTGGCGATATACTTCCTGCCCACGCAGGATCCCGTTCATCAGATTACGATCGTCTCTCGCGGCAGAACGCTGGGCTTGACTGTCAGCCTGCCCGAGCAGGATGCGCTGAATATGACCCGCAATCAGATGCGCGAGGAGATCGTCGCCCTGCTGGGCGGCCGCGTCGCCGAGCAGCTGGAGTTTGAGGACGTGTCGACCGGCGCCTCCAACGATTTGCAGCGCGCCACCGCGCTGGCGCATGACATGGTCGCGCGCTTTGGCATGAGCGACCGCATCGGTGCCGTCTCCTTTGACAACGGCAGCGAGATTTTCGTTGGCCGCGACTATGAGCGCACGAAGTCCTATTCCGAGCAGACCGGCGCCGAGATTGACGACGAGATCCGCCACGAAATCAGCGAGGCCTACAGCCGCTGCACAGACATTCTCAAGACCAATTACGATAAGCTGCGTCAGGTCGCCGAGTTCCTGCTCGCGCATAAGACCATGAGCCGCTGCCAGTTTGAGGCCTGCATGAAGGGCGAGCCGATCCCCGACGAGGCGGAGGGCTTCTTTGAAGCCGTCTCCCCTGCCGCACCTGTTCCGCCCGCCGCACCGCAGGATGCTCCCTCCGGGTCCGACCGTGCGCCTGCCGATTCCGCAGACATCGACAGCGCCGCTCTGACCGATACCCCGTAATACAAAAGCGCCGACGGGTCGCGGGTGCGGCCCGTCGGCAACGGCGAAAAATCAATCCGTCCTAAGCAGCGCGCCGTTTTCATGCGCTTTATTCCCTCGGGACGGGCAATGCTCCGCGCTGTAGCTTCATGCGCGCCGATCGCGCAGTAGGATAGCGTATCCGTCTTCAAAGAACATGCTGCAGCAATCGCCTTTTGGCAAAAAGCGATTGCTCCTCTGTTCGCAAAATGCTAAAATTTCATAAATGCCCCCGTACCTCACCAGGATAGAGGGTCCGCCTCCTAAGAATATGTTATAACGACCGCCTTTCGGGCAAAGGCGATTGACATTGAGTAAGTTTAAGACTAAA
>CAKTZP010000016.1 GCA_934636045.1 uncultured Oscillospiraceae bacterium | reverse complement strand
AGCTTGGCCCCAACATTTATGATAAAACCGAAGAATTCATCATTTGCTGTCGAGCTGATACAAAAGCCGGTTGCTATAGCAGCCGCCGCAGGAAGGCAAAGCAGAAGGGCCTGTTGCCTGTAATTCACAGACAACAGGCCCTTCTGTCGCTCAAACAATTTTTTGATCTAACCTCCGAGGGTCACTTCATATTCACAAGCACCCAATGCTATTCGCATTTTGCATGGATTTCATCAATCATAAAGGAGTCTTGCAATCTCCTCATCATCCATGTTTTCGTAATTATACCATTTTGCCTCTGCATCAATGTCCTCGATTTCTTCCCCTCGGCTGGCCTTCACGGCAGAAACAACCGCCTGATATCCAATATCATAGGGGTTTTGCGCGACTGCACCGTAGAACCACCGATTGCGTACGGCATTTTTTAAGGTTCTGCCTGCGTCAAAGCCGGCGATCAGCAGATCCTTATACTTGCCGGTTTCACGATCCAGCTCTGTGCCGTCAGTTGTGGCGCTGAGAATGCCGTTAACAATGCCTTCGTTTACGCAGAAGATGCCGATCAGCTTTTCATTGCTGATGACCGACTGCGCGAGATTGCGGATGTCGGAATCGGAAGCAGAGGGAGAAATATCAACCTGAATAATCACGCTGGGCGTCTTTTCCGCCTTCTTTTCAAAGGCAACGTGCCCGCTGATTTCAACGGCACCCGGTGCAAGCTCTTCCGCAAGCGTCAGAAACTCGCTGCTAAAGCCCTCTACGCGGGATTTGTGTGCGGTCTGCACTGCGTCCGGAGAGATTACACTGACGATGACCGGGTTTTCCGGCGTAGCAGCTTTAATCCGCTCGACAAATTCTTGATCCTCAAACATTTTCTGCGCTGCAAGGCCCGCAGCTTTTGCATTATTGGTGGAGACCGTGGCAGTCACAGTGCCTTCGGGAGCATTGGGCATTGCGACATCGTACGCAATTACAGGAACGCCTTGGGCTTTTGCGGTTTCCAGGGAAGTAGCAATCGCATCGGGATCCAGTGCCGCTACCAGCAGCGCATCCGGCTGTTTTGCAATAGCGGCATTGATCATATCGATCTGCGCCTGAATGCCGGAGGAATCCTGCGGTGCGCTGTAAACGATGTTCACGCCGCCAAGCTCTGCCGCGGCAGCCTCTGCGCCTTCTCTTTCAACTTGGCAAAACTGAATAGCAAATGCACAGTTTACCATTTCGAAAGTAAGCTCTTTCTGGTCGGGAGCGGTGTCTCCGTCGCTAACGGTCATTTCGGGGTTCTTCGGGTCCGTTGCTGCGGTTTGTGCTCCGTTGCAGGCAGCGAGGCTGAATACACAAATCACAGCGAGAAACAATGCGAACAGCTTTTTCATTTTTATTCTCCTTTTTGTTTATTACAGGGCTTTCGCCCTTGCGTCCTTTTATCCTTTTGCACGTCCGTCCTTGCCGGTCTTATAAATGTCCAGAAGAACTGCAAGCAAGACCGCAATGCCGGTAAAAAATACCTGCCATTGCTGTTGAAGACCGACCGTCATCAACCCGTTCTTTAGCACACTCATAATGAACACGCCGATCAGCGTACCGACAATCGTTCCAAAGCCGCCAGCCAGAGAGGTACCTCCGATCACGACTGCCGCAACAGCTTGCATTTCCATACCGGCGCCGGAGCCCGGAAGGACGGAGGTGTAGGTAGCTGCATAAAACAGTCCCGCAAAGCCGGTAAAAACACCGCTGACGACATACACGAGCATCTCCCATTTTTTTGTATTTACGCCGGAAAGCCGTGTTGCTTCCTTGTTCGAGCCGATCGCACAGGCATATTTGCCCAGCTTGGTGTATCGAAGCAAAAATGCTGCGATCAGGAACAAAATAACCACATAAATAATCCCCATAGGGAAGCCGTCCAAGGATTTGAAGAATACTCTTTTGAACCATCCGTCCGGTTCGGAAATGATCGGGAAGCGCATAGTCTGCACCTCCGAAACGATATATCCGACACCCTGAGAGATCATCATTACTCCCATCGTTGCCACAAAAGCGGGGAGCTTACAATAGGCAACCAGGAAGCCGTTGAGTGCGCCGAACAGGGTGGTAGTCGCAACGATGAAAAGCAGCGCGCACCACATCGGAAGACCCCATACATTGTAAGCAACGCCGCCAACGATCGCGCCGCACATTCCCACTGTACCGATGGAAAGATCGATTCCCCCGGTGGCAATGATAAAGGTCATTCCCAACGCCATACAGATAATGTAATAGGAGCTCTCAATTAAGTTCATCATGGTATCGGCGGAAAAGAATCGTTTCCCGAACACCGAAAAAAATGCAAACAAAACCAAAAGCGTGCACAAGGCAAGCATTCTTTGGGAAGAAAAAACCGATTTTCCTCCTGCTTTTACGCGAATCCGGCTCATGATTAAATCTCCTTGTTCTTAATTCTATCTGCACCTGTCAGCGCAAGGTGGCATATTTCATGATCTTCTCCTGAGTTGCCTCGGAAATGTCCATTTCTCCGGTGAGTCTGCCCTCGCACATTACAAGAATGCGGTCGCTCATACGAAGCAGCTCCGGCATTTCGGAGGAGATCATAATGATGGACTTGCCATCGTCAATCAGCTTGTTCATCAGCTTATAAATTTCACTTTTTGCGCCCACATCAATTCCTCTGGTCGGCTCATCGAAAATGAAAATTTCGCAGTTTTTCAGTAGCCATTTGGCGATGACTACCTTTTGCTGATTTCCGCCGGACAGGTTCTTCACAATCTGCTGGATCGAAGGTGTTTTAACAGAAATTCTCTGTGTAACGCTTCCTACCGCTTCAGATAATTTTGTATTGTTGATTATGCCGGCTTTTGTATAATCGTCCCAGCAGGTCAAGGCAACATTGTCACTGATGGACAAGTCCACCGCCAGACCAAACGTCTTGCGATCCTCGGAAAGATAACCGATCCCGTTTGCAACTGCATCCGAGGGAGAATGGATCTTGGCCTCCTTGCCGTTTCTCAGAATTGTGCCGCTCTGTCTCCAGTCCGCGCCGAACACCAGCCTTGCAAGCTCTGTTCGCCCAGCTCCCATCAGACCCGCAAATCCCAAAATCTCGCCCCGCCGCAGCTGGAATGAAACATTTTTAATCTGCGGCGACACCAAATTCCTTGCTTCCAGCACCACCGGCGCATCCTTCGGCACACAGGACGCCGTCTTCGGTTCCTCGTAAATAACGCGTCCGACCATCTTCCCGATCAACTGCTGCATTTCGCAGTTGGCCGTATGCAGCGTATCAATGTATTTGCCATCTCGCATAACAACGATATTATCCGTAATTTGCATCAGCTCTTCCAGACGGTGCGAAATGTAGATAATTGCCACGCCCTGCTTTTTTAAATTACAGATCAGCCGAAATAGCTCCTCAATCTCGCTATTGGCAAGCGCTGCTGTCGGCTCGTCCATGATTAAAACCTTGCTGTTATAGGAAATACCCTTTGCGATCTCTACCATCTGCTGCTTTGCTACCGTCAGACGATTGACCGTTGTCTGCGGATCAATATCCAGCTCCAAGCGGGACAACAGCTCCCTCGCACGGCGGCAATCTTCGGCTCTGTTCAGGAAAGGGCCCTTTTTGCTCTCACGGCCGATAAAAATGTTATCCGCCACCGACAGCTTCGGAACCAGATTCAGCTCTTGGTGGATCATACAGATTCCATCATCCAGCGCATCCTTCGGGCAGCTGTAGTTCACCGCCCTGCCGTCAACCTCTACCTCTCCGCTGTCCTGCCGATAAATACCGGACAGTATTTTCATCAGCGTTGATTTCCCGGCGCCGTTCTCTCCGATCAGGCCCAGCACTTCTCCTTTGCGGAGGGTCAATTGGGCATCGTCTAAAGCGTGGACACCTGCAAATCGCTTTTGAATATTTCTCATAGAAACGATGATCTCATTCATCTGTCGATTCTCCTTTGCCATGGAACGATGCTTTTTCCAGAAGCGCCGCTGCTGCCGGATCGAGCAGTATCTCAGCATTTTCGTGGCGCTGCAGGATCGAGGCGGGGCAATGCGGCGTCACCGGCCCGCAAAGCATTTGATAGACCGCTTCTGCCTTACCGCTGCCCACGGCAATCAACAGGATTCTTTTCGCCTTCATAATCGTTCCGATGCCCATTGTGATTGCTCTGCGCGGCACCTGATCGGCAGTATCAAAAAAGCATTTGTTGGCATCGATCGTCTCTTGCGTAAGAGCGACAATGTGCACGCACTCGGAGAATACATCCTCCGGCTCGTTAAAGCCGATGTGCCCGTTGCCTCCGATCCCCAAAAGCTGCAGATCGATCCCACCGCTTTGTCGCACCTGCTCTTCATATACCTTACAGTAGCTCTCCATATCGGCTTCTGTGCCGGAGGGGATGTGGACATTCTCCGCAGAAATATTGATCTTGGAGAGCAGGTTTTTCCACGTGTAATAATAAAAGCTCTGCTCGTTCTCCCTCGGTAAATCCAGATATTCATCAAGATTGTAGGTTCTGACGCGGGAAAAATCGATTTTCCCTGCTTGATACCGCCTGACCATTTCCTGATAGGTTGGCAGCGGCGAGGAGCCGGTCGGCAGACCCAGCACACAATTCGGCTTCCGTTTTATCAGCGCCTCAATCTGATCCGCTGCGTATGCGGCAATCGCCTGCGCGTCCTTCAAAACCGTAACCTTCATTTGCTTCTCCCTCCTATGAAAGCGCCTCTGCGCATCGTTTTTGCTGCGCAATACAGGATACCACCTCTTCGTAGGTTGGCATCGCAGGAATCGCGCCGCTTTTTGTCGTTGCCAAGGCGCCGGTCGCATTTGCAAACTCCAAGCAAAGCTCCGCTTGCTGCCGGGTAATACGCTCCGGGTCAATTTGCCGATCCATCAGGCAGAACAGGAAGCCCCCCATAGAGGCGTCTCCGGCGCCGTTGGTATCAACGGTTTTTACATCAAAGGTGGGCTGATAAACGCTAAATTCTTTGGTAATACAGCAGGCGCCGCTTTTTCCCATAGTGACAAGCAATATGGAAAGCCCGTATTCCCGGCATAGCTTCTGTCCGGCATCCAGCAGGTCGCCGTCTCCCGTCAGAAATTCCAGCTCTTCCTCTGAAACCTTCACAATATCGGCGTATTGCAGCCCGCGAAGGATTGCTTCTCTGGCATGCTCTGGCTGCGTCCACAGGTTTGGGCGGTAATTGGGGTCAAAGCTGACCGTTTTCCCTGCTTTTTTTGCATACGCAGCAGCCGCAAACGTGGCGGAACGGGCGGGCTCCTCTGTCATAGAAACCGAGCCGAAATGGAAAAAGCAAGACGCATCGATCAGCGTGTAGTCGATCTCGCTTTCCTGCAAAAGAATGTCCGCGCAGTTTTTTCGATAAAAGCTGAAGGAACGATCTCCTCCTTCGGCGATATGTACAAAAGCCAGCGTTGTGTTCGCGTCGTTTGCCTCAACGATTCCCCGGGTCTGCATTCCCTGCTCCCTGAGGAGCTTTGTAAAGAATGCGCCAAACTGATCCTTCCCGACCTTGCCGATAAACGCTGTTGCTTTTCCCAGTCGGGAAAGGCAGACCATTACATTCCCCGGGGCGCCGCCGGGGTTGCAGGCAAACAAGGGAAATCCTTGCTCCGTAACGCCGGCAGGTGTAAAATCAATAATTAGTTCTCCAATTGCGCAGATATCATACATAGCTTTCTCCTGGCTGCATCGGCGTCTTTGCGCGCCGCCCGTCAATTCTCTGTCCTACATGCTCCGAACGTTTCTGAGTATTTGCCGCAGCGTGCGGCGAGCCCTTTTTGCTTTTAAGCTGCTTGAAATATACTCGGTATATCAGCATTTTTCAGGCTTCCGCTTAGCAAAAGCTCTCCCGCCGCACGCTTTTGCAGCTTGATTACGCTTTTGCAGCTTGATTAGTGCTTCCCCAGCTTCAGCATTTTGGCAATATTCTCGCCTTTTATCTTTTTACGGTCCTCCTCATCGGGAACCGCCACTTCAATTTTTTTCAGCTGAACCTCAAAATCCCAATACGGGCTGTCGGTTCCCATCAGCACGCGTTCGGCGCCAAGCTCACGGACGCTCTGCCCCAAGCCTCCGGAAATTCCGGATTCATGTGCCAAGAAGATATTGGGGCACTGCTTTGCTACGGCGATGGCCTCAGGCGTATTCTGCATAAAGCCGGAATGTGCCATAATGATCTTGACATCCGGGTATGCCTGTGCGACAGGTACAAAGGTATGCGGCACAGCAACGAGCTCATCGCCGGAATAGGCAATCACGGGCAGGTCATATTCGCGGGCAACATCGAAGATATCTGCGAGGGTAATCACTGCGGTCATTTTGAAGCTGTGTGCATTCGCATGAATTTTAATTCCCTTGAAGCCGTATTCCTCAATCTCTCTGCGAAGCGTTTCCTTAATGCCGGGACGTACCCACGGCGCTGCCATGGCAAAGCCGATGAAACGGTCCGGATGCGCTTTTACCGCCTCGTATGTATAGCGGTTATCGTAGTTTTCATAGCGGAACGGGAATACGACTGCCATATCGATTCCGGCACGATCCATCCTGCGAAGCAGCTCCTCCGGCGTTTGGCGGTCTCTGGTTCCCCAAGGCTCTCCAATGTGGTTATGACAATCAATAATCATGAACAAACTTCTCCTTTCTGAACCGCTTATCGGATCCCGAGAATATTCAGAATATTCTCTCCCAGGATCATATCTCTGATTTTCGGATCCTCCACACCGACACGGATCTTCTCCAGCTCGACTCGTTCGTCCATGTACGGGCTGTCGCTTCCCCAGATAATTCTTTCCGGTTCAATGGATGCCAGAGCATCTCTCAGCTGCTGAGAAGTGGCGGCAGTTTGATCAAGAATCACATTTTTGTTTCTCTGTGCAACACGGATCGCGTCGTCCGCAACATTTCGGAACCCGGCATGCGCGATGGAAACCGTCAGCTTCGGGAAATACCGCAGAACCTCCTCCACCTGCAGCGGTGTAGAGTTAACATCGTCTCCCGTATGCACCATCAGGATCATATTAAGCTCCTGGCAGACTTCAAAGCAATCGGCAAGCAAATCGAAGCTGTTTAGATTAAAGCCTTCATTGGAAGCTCGCAGCTTGATGCCGCGGATTCCCCAATCCCGCCAGCGGCGAATGTCGTCCTTAAGGGTCGGGTGCCGCCAAGGGTTGAACATCGCGTAAGCAATCAATCTATCCGGATGCTCTCTGGCGCAGCGAGCATGCCATTGCATATCATAATTGAAAATAAACGGCAGAATGATCGACATGTCCACTCCGTCGCGGTCCATGTCCCGAAGCAATGTCTCGGGGGTATAACTCACATCCAAATGAGGCGACGGACCCCACGGAATACCGAAATGCACGTGCGCGTTCACAATTTTTCCCATAAGATACCTCCTGCATTCTTTCCTGTTTTGGGAACACTTTTTAAAAAAGGGTGCAAAAATACAACGTGGCAGATTGAAATTTTTCTGCCGCGCAGCTTAACACGATTCTGTTGGCTCAGTTTTCCGGCATTGTGCCGTCAATTACAGCAATAAAAATATGGCGGATTCGTCACGCAGAGCACGCGCGCCGTGTGCTCCGTCGAAGCGTTGAAGAAGTAATGGGCTTTTGTACAGTCCGTGAGATAGTAGGAATCGCCTTCCTCCATATCCATCATTTCACCGTCCACGTTCAGCTTAATACTCCCCTCAAGCACAAAGAAGAGCTCCTGTCCGGCATGCGTATAAGGAACCTTGCCCGATTGACCGTCGGGGGAAAGCACATGGACGCAGGCTTCCATCACCTGCTTCGGATCAAAGGCGGAAATAAATTCAATCTCAAATCCATCCACTAGATTTGACAGCTTGTGCCGGCTATCCTTTTTAATCAGCATCGTGCGAATGGATTCGTCCTCTCCCAAAAGCTTGCTGACCGTCACGCCGAGGCAGGTAGATATTCTCTTCAGCGTCGTAAGCGATGGTTCGTTTTTTCCGTTCTCAATTTGAGAAAGGAAGCTGGTGGAAACCTGGACCCGGCTTGCCAGATCCTGCAGGGAAATGTTTTGCCGTTTCCTTTCCACCTTGATGTTCGTTCCCAATTGGCTCATCTTATTGCACCTTTCCTCTATCAAAAGAATCTTGTTCATAATTATTAAAAACCGGCATATATCAGCAGTAATTTAACTCACAATTAAAAAATCATGGAATAGTACACCGGAATTAATAAGCCGCACTCCCGGCCGCTACCCGTCGTCTTGCTGATTTTAGCACAAGTGTCGACCGGCGTGTTGTTTTCTACTGGTTTTATTATACTTTGTGAAATACTTTTGTCAATACCATTTTAATTCTTTGTGAAATATCAACAAAACCAGACGTGCTCATTTGTATAGTTTAACCATTAGTTAATTCTTTTTAAAGAATTTAATTATAAATTAAATCTATCTGCCTGATTTCTCCAGTCCATTCGCAGCCATGCTGCTTGAAATATTGCCAAAACCCACGCGGTATGGCACACGTCGTTTGTTGTATCGTTTTACAAAAGAAACCCCCAGCTTCGCTTACGTTAACTGGGGGTTTCAACCGTCTTTCCGCGGCGGCGCTCTTTGAGCGCCGCCGCGGACATTATCATTTTTTGTATAGCAACCGGCGCGGTCGCCAAGCCCTTCGTTCAATTACGACGGCGTTTTCGGTTCCGGTTGGGCTTCCGCTTCTCCGGGGAATTGCTCCCCGGATCCATTTTCGATCTGTGCCGCTGGCGCTTCGGGCTCTGCCGGAGTCTTTTCGCCGGGTTGCTCCGAAGCTTCCTCATCGATCATGTCCGATACGCCCTCGCCGCTCCCCTCATCGGTCAGTTCCGAGGCTTCTTCCTCGGCTTGCTCCGGCGCTTCCCACTCAGTTCCCTTCAGGTAGGCGCTCAAATCCGGGAGCTCCCCGTCGGACATAGCTTCATAGTCGGCGTTGGGGTCAAAGATGCCGAGCGCGTCGAGATGCTCCTCCAGAATGAACTCTTCGCCGTCGCCCGTCGGCGCATTCTCCGGCTTCGGACGGTCGGGCAGGAGCGTAAAGCCGCGCTTGCGGCGCAGCAGGAGCAGCAGTCCGAACGCCAACAGGCCGCCAAGGGAAATCAGCGCGCCGAGCTTCAGCCCGGGAGCGGTAAAGCGGAATTCAACATCGTGCATTCCGGCCGCCAGCGGAATAGCGATCACAGCGTCGGTGAGCTTGACGTCCTCCGCCTTGGGGTCATAGGTGGCAGCCAGCGCAACCGGCGCGCCGTCGACATAGGCCGTCCAGCCCCTTTCGTAGGGAATAGAGGTGTAAAGCAGCCCGTCCTGCTTGACGGCGATCGTGCCGCGGATGCGGGTATCGCTGAAGGAGGTCAGCACCAGCTTTTCGTCGCGCAGCAGCTCCAGTCCACGGTCAAGCACGTCGTCATTTTGCACTGCGAATTCCAGCCGGAAGGTCGTCCCCTTTCCGGCGGCGATGTCAAAGCGCAGGGACAGCGCATCCCCGGCCTTAAGATTTCCGAGGCAGAACACCGTGCGTGCGGAGATATCCAGCGTCTGCACAAGCTCGTCGTTGCGATAGACCTTGACCTTGCGGGTCTTGGTCTCGGGGCGGTAGAGGCTGAAGGCATAGACGCCGTCGGCCGGGATCTCGTAATTCACATGGAATTCATTGCTCTCGCCGCCGTTTGCGGTCGAGTAGCGATAAAGATCGAGCTCACTGCCCTCGACGCTCAGCGTGCAGCCCTCGGGCGCCTCCAGATTGGTCGCTCCCAGATAGGTATACAGTGCCTCGTCCAGCCCGGTTGCCAGCCGGAAGAGCTCCGCCTGCTCGTGCAGGGGCTTTGTGCTGCCTTGCTCGGCAACAAAATCAGCCAGCGCACTGTCGGTCATAAAGCCGAGGGAGATATACGCCGAATTGCGCAGCAGGCTCACGTCGCCCGCGCGCAGCACCAGCTCATTGTAGCTCGTGTCAAAATAGCTCCCGCTGCGGTCAAGCAGATATTTGACGTCCAGCATCGCGTTGGCAAACGGCGTGTTTTCATAGTAAGCATAGCGGTTGCTGCCCGGCCACGAGGCCAGCCCCAGCGAGCCGCTGAAGCGGTTAAAGTTGACGTTCGTCGAGGAATTGAAAACCGTCACGCCGTGGTAGCCGTTGAGCGCGCCGTCGTTGAGGGTCTGCGTCTGCGTTGTCTCCGCGCGCCAGAAGAGGTCGCCGTCGTTCTCCCGCGCGTAGGTCAGCAGCTGCTGCACATCGGCATTGCTCTGCGGATAGCCGTTCCGGCTCGAGACGCCGACCTTGTTGATGCCGAGGCCGAAGGACAGCGTCATCTCGCACAGCATCACGAAGCACAGTCCCGTGCCCGCCAGCTTCTGGCGCGAGCGCGCCGGAGAAGCGATGGCAAAGCACACCAGCACCGTCAGCAGGACGATGCCGCCGACGAGCACCGGGCGCAGCGGCTCCTCGATGGTGAACCAGCCATTGACCAGCAGCCCCGCCGCAACGAGTGCAATGACGCCCAGCGTCCATTTTTTCAGCCCACCGAGCTGCGTATAGGCGCGGTAAGCCATGCTGATGAGCACAAAGCACGACAGGAAGCTGAACCGATACGGCAGCATGTTCGGGAAGTGGAAGCCGTGCCAGATATAGTCCAGCGTGCGGAAGCAGTAGCTCAGTAGGAACAGCAGCAGCAGCGCGAGGCTGAAGATCTTCTCGCGCAGACGGATTTTCCCGTTGCAGCAGTAGCTGACCGCCAGCAGCAGCGTGGCAAAGCCGCAGAACACGTTCGGCAGCCCCTCCATCGACGTCACCGTCGCGGCGGGCAGGAGGTTGGACAGCACCTTGCGCGAGGCCGTCCACAAACCGGGCAGCGTCTGGCTCGTCAGAACGCTCCAAAAGCTCTCGCCCGGCGCGATCGTACCGTAAGCGCCCTCGGCCATGTTCAGCGCCAGCAGCTCCGGCGCCTTGCCGATGGACGAATACGTCCCCTGCATGGCCAGCAGCGTCGGCACGAGCAGCACCGCCGCAATGGCGATGCCGATGAGCGTACAGAGGCCGATGCGCACGAAGCGCCGCACAAAGCCGCCGAAGCCGTTCGGCTGCAAAATGCAGTAGCCGATGAAGCACAGCAGGACGAAAATGCAGCAGAAATACGCAATGTAATAGCTGCACCACAGACTCAGCGCCAGCGAGATGATATACAGCCGGAATTTGCCGTCGCGCAGGAGGCTGACCATGCCGGCGATCAGCAGCGGCAGCAGCGCGAAGGTGTCCAGCCAGATGATATTCCAATAGTACCCGCACGCCCACGCGCACATTGCATAGCACAGCGCAAAAAACGGCGACGCCCAGTCAAATTTGCGGAACGTGATGCGCAGAAAATGCGCAAAAAACAGGCCGGCAAGCGAGATCTTCAGCACCGTCGCCAGCGCGTAGAACTCCCGCAGGAGCTTCAGCGGCACCAGCGCCGACAGCAGGTACAGCGGCGAGGACAGGTAGTAGGCAAACAGGGAGAGATAGGTGTTGCCCATACCGACGTCCCATGTGTATTGCAGCGAGCCGCCGCTGCGCAGCTTTTCGCGGAAGGAAACCAAAAAAGGATAGTACTGATGCCAGCCGTCGCTGGCCATGATCTGCTTGTCGCCTATGGGGTACAGCCCCGCCACGGCAAAGGAGATGCACGCGATCACAAACGGCAGCAAAAAGGACAGCCAGAGCTGCTTTTTCACGGGTGAGCGGTGTTCCAGGCTTCGTTTCATAGTTCATCCTCCGGCCGCGGCAGCAGGGAAAGCCGCCGCATCAGTTCGGGAAGTGTCGTTTCAAAGTTTACGCCATACCAGCGGCGCTCCGAATCGTCCAGCGTAGTGCGCAGGGTCAGCGCCGTATAATCCGCCGCCAGTGCCAGCGCTTCGAGCAGCGGCCGGCCCAAGGTCAGCGCCCCGGCGGCTGTCGCGGCAAACAGGTCGCCCGCACCGTGGAACACCGCTGCAAAATACGGCGTCGGATGCAGCCAGAGGCGGCGCTCCCCTGCCTGCATGGCGGCTACCGCCATGGTCTTTTCGTCCAGGCGCACGCCGGTGACGACGGCGTTCCTCGCCCCCAGCGCCAGCAGCCCCTCGAGCAGCGCACGCACCTCGTCCTGCGTCTGCATCGGGCGGTAGGGCTGCCCGGTCAGAAGGCACGCCTCGGTCACGTTCGGCGTGATCACATCCGCCCGGCCGCACAGCCGCCGCAGCTGCGCCGGGAAATCCGCAGAAAATCCGGCATACAGCCGCCCATGATCGCCCATCACCGGGTCGACAAAGCGCAGCGGCGCAGGGAATTCATCGAAAAATCGCAGCACCAGCGCAATCTGCTCCGCCGAGCCGAGATAGCCGGTATAAATCGCGTCAAATTGCAGCCCGAGCTGCTGCCAGTGGCGCACCATCGGCGGCAGCTGCGGCGTCAGATCGTAGCTGACGAAGCCGTCAAAGGCCGTGTGCGCCGAAAGCAGCGCCGTTGGCAGTGCCGCACATTCCAGCCCCATCGCCGACAGGACGGGCAGTGCAACGGCCTGGGAGCATTTTCCGAGGCAGGAAAAGTCCTGAATGCTTGCAATTCGTTTCATTGGTAACCTCATATCAGACGCCGCCGCGCGGGCAGCGTTCCAATTTTTTGTTTTTCTCAAGTATTATAGTATATTCTGCCCGGAAAAGGAAGTCCCCGGCGCAAAAAACCTCGTTTTCCTTCGAAAACAAAAAAATTGCAGATTTTGTGGTTTGGGGGTTGCATTTACCACAATATATTGTATAATATGAGGGCCGACACTCCGAATGGGCAGCCTCGGCTGCTCCTTTTGAACCGATATTTGGGAGGAAATTATGAAAATTATCAAGCGTAACGGCGCGGAAGCGATCTTTAATATCGACAAGATCCGCCGCGCGATCCAAAAAGCAAACGACGTGGTCGAGGAGCACGCGCGCATGACCCCGCTGCAGATCGACCGCATCGCCGAAAGCGTCGCCATCCGCTGTGAGGAGATGAACCGCAGCCTCTCCGTCGAGGAGATTCAGGATCTCGTCGAGGATCAGATCATGGCGCACGGCGCGTTCGAGGTTGCAAAGCACTATATCACCTATCGCTACACCCGCACCCTCGTCCGCCAGTCCAACACCACCGACGACCGCATCCTCAGCCTCATCGAGTGCAACAACGAGGAGGTCAAGCAGGAAAACGCCAATAAAAACCCCACCATCAACGCCGTGCAGCGCGACTATATGGCCGGCGAGGTGTCCAAGGACATCACGCGCCGTATTCTCCTGCCGCAGGAGATCGTTGACGCGCACGAGGCGGGCATCATCCACTTCCACGACGCAGACTATTATGCCCAACATATGCACAACTGTGATCTGGTCAATCTGGAGGACATGCTGCAAAACGGCACCGTCATTTCCGGCACGCTGATCGAAAAGCCGCACTCCTTCTCCACCGCCTGCAACATTGCCACGCAGATTATCGCGCAGGTCGCCTCCAATCAGTACGGCGGCCAGTCCATCAGCCTGACGCATCTGGCTCCGTTCGTCGAGGTCAGTCGCCGCAAGATCCGCAAAACCGTCGAGGCCGAGGTCGCAGCGCTGGGCGTCGAGCCGACGGAGGAAAAGATCTCCGCCATCGTCGAGCAGCGTCTGCGCGAGGAGATCCAGCGTGGTGTGCAGACCATTCAGTATCAGGTCGTCACGCTCATGACCACAAACGGTCAGGCGCCGTTTATCACCGTCTTCATGTACCTCGGCGAGGCGCGCAATGCGCAGGAGAAAAAGGACCTTGCCATCATCATTGAGGAGACGCTCCGCCAGCGCTATCAGGGCGTAAAGAACGAAAAGGGCGTATGGATCACGCCCGCCTTCCCGAAGCTCATCTACGTGCTGGAGGAGGACAACATCCACGAGGACTCGCCCTATTTCTATCTGACGCGCCTTGCCGCCGAATGCACCGCCCGCCGCATGGTGCCCGACTACATCTCCGAAAAGAAGATGCTCGAGCTCAAGGTGGACAAAAACGGCGAGGGTCACTGCTACACCTGCATGGGCTGCCGCAGCTTCCTGACGCCCTATGTCGATGAAAACGGCAAGCCGAAGTATTACGGCCGCTTCAACCAGGGCGTCGTGACGATCAATCTGGTCGACGTAGCGCTCTCCTCCGGCCGGGATATGGAAAAATTCTGGCGCATCTTTGACGAGCGGCTCGACCTGTGTTACCGCGCCCTCATGTGCCGCCACAATCGTCTCAAGGGCACGCTGTCCGATGCCGCGCCGATCCTCTGGCAGTACGGCGCGCTGGCGCGGCTGGAAAAGGGCGAGCCGATCGACAAGCTGCTCTATGGCGGCTACTCCACCATTTCCCTCGGCTATGCGGGACTGTACGAATGCGTCAAATATATGACCGGCAAGTCCCACACCGATCCTGCCGCGACCCCCTTCGCGCTGGACGTCATGCGTTATATGAACGCCGCCTGCGCCAAGTGGAAGAAGGAAAACAACATGGACTTCAGCCTCTACGGCACGCCGCTGGAATCCACCACCTATAAGTTCGCCAAATGCCTGCAAAAGCGCTTCGGCGTCATCCCCGGCGTGACGGACAAGGCGTATATCACCAACTCCTACCACATCCACGTCACCGAGCACATCAACGCCTTTGAAAAGCTGGGCTTCGAGGCGCAGTTCCAAGCCCTCTCCCCCGGCGGCGCGATCAGCTACGTCGAGGTGCCGGACATGCAGAATAACATCGATGCCGTGCTGGAGATCATGCGCTACATCTACGACCACATCATGTATGCCGAGCTGAACACCAAGAGCGACTACTGCCAGGTCTGCGGCTATGACGGCGAAATTGACGCGGTCGAGGACGCCGACGGCAAGCTCGTCTGGACGTGTCCCAACTGCGGCAACACCGACCAGAGCAAGCTCAACGTTGCCCGCCGCACCTGCGGCTACATCGGCACGCAGTTTTGGAACCAGGGCCGCACGCAGGAGATCAAGGAGCGCGTGCTCCACCTGTAAGGCGGAGGGACTGCTATGCTGGGTGATCTGCACATTCACATGATTCTCGACGGCGTAGACTACCGCCGCGCCATCGACGCCCACCGGCGCAAGCCGGACGACGCGATCCTCCGTGCGCGGCTGGCCGATTATCAGGCGCGCGGCGTGACCTTCCTGCGCGACGGCGGCGATGCCAAGGACGTCAGCTACCGCGCACGCAGCCTCGCCCGCGAATACGGCATCGACTACCGCACGCCGATTTTTCCCATCCACAAGCAGGGGCACTACGGCGCCTTCATCGGCCGGAGCTATGCCGATCTCACCGGCTACCGGCGGCTTCTGGACGAGCTGCGGCGCGGCCGCGCGGACTTTGTCAAGCTGATGATCTCCGGGCTGATCGACTTTTCCCGCCCGAACACGCTCACCGAGCCCTCGCTCGGCGCGGAGGAAATTTTCGCCCTCATTGACGAGGCACACGACCGCGGCTTTTCCGTCATGGTGCACGCCAACGGCGACGAGGCCGTCTCCGCCGCGCTGGACGCTGGAGTGGAATCGATCGAGCACGGCGCCTTTTTGAGCGAGGATACGCTTTTGCGCATGGCCGCCACGCGGACGCTCTGGGTTCCGACGCTTGCAACCGTCGGCAATCTGATCGGCGCGGAGCGCTACCCCGACGCGGTGCTGCGCGACCTTTTGGCCAAGCAGCAGGAAAAGGTCGCCCTCGTCGCCCAGAACGGCGGCCGCATCGGCCTCGGCAGCGACGCCGGCGCCTACCGCGTCCTGCACGGGCAGGCTATTGAGGACGAATACCGTCTTCTCTCCGCCCCCCTCGGTGCCCAGACCGACGCCGTCCTCACCGCCGCCGAGCGCTATGCTATGCTTGCCTTCCGCCGCGGCTGATCCATCTTCCACAACAAACCCCCTCGTCGGACAATTCAAGTCCGCCGAGGGGGTTTTCCTTCTGTTATCAATCCCGTCTGCGTCTGCCGCCGACGAGGAGGAGCAGGCGCAAAAACTGCATCAGCGACACGGCCAACGCGGCAACATAGGTCATGGCCGCCGCCGTCAGCACGCGCTTTGCGCCGCGGCTCTCGTCCGGCGTCAGCAGCTCGCTCTGCTCGATGGCGCGCACGGCGCGGCGGCTGGCGTTGAACTCCGTCGGCAGCGTAACGAGCTGGAAGGCCACGCACGTCCCGTAGCACAGCGCGCCGAACACTGCGACGTAGTAGAAAAAGTCGCCGATCGGCGCTGCGGCCTCAACGGACATCATGATCAGCCCGAGGAAGATCAGCGGCATCGAAATGCGCGAGCCGATGTTCGTGATGGGAACGATGGCCGCACGGACGCGGATGGGGACATAGCCCCGCGCATACTGCACGGCGTGCCCCGCCTCGTGCGCGGCAACGCCGACGGCCGCCGGGGTAGCGGCGTCATACACGTCCTCCGAAAGGCGGATGACGTTGCTTTTGGGGTCATAATGGTCGGTCAGATTGCCTGCCACCCGCTCGATGCGCACGCCGCTGACGTCATTGGCCGCGAGCACCGCCCGTGCCGCGTCCGCGCCGGTCATGCCCCGGCGGTTGCGCACGCGGCTATACTTTTTGAACGTGCTGTTGACCCTTGCCCCGGCCAGCAGCGACAGCAGCATGGCGATCACGACCAGCCCGTACAGCGGATCAAAATAATAGTAACCGAAATACATGGTGTTTCGCCTCCGATGAACGCGAAATTAAAGCGCCTGCGGCTCCATTGCCTGGTGCAGCATGCCGGTGATCGCGCCGCGGAAGACGCGGTCGGCATGCGTGTGGACGGTGTTCAGCGCCCCGGCGGAGTGCTTCATCTCGACCTTGCCGGGCATGAAAATGTCGTTGTCCAGAATGAAGCGGACTTCCTTGTCCTCCACGTTGTTGCGCTTGATCATGCCGGGGCCGCAGTGGAGCTTCAGCTTGCAGCCGCCGGACAGTGCCAGCTCGGCCTCCTGCGTGATGCGGGCAAAGGCGCGCTCGTTGACATCCTCCTCGCCCATCAGGCCGAGGTAGCCCGGCTCGATCAGCTCGGCAAACGGCGTGTCCTCCAGTCCCAGCGCCTTGCGGGAAAAGGCGTTGATATACCGCAGCCCGATGCGCTCAAAATATGCAGGCTTATAGACCTTGATAAAGCAGGCCAGCACCTCGTCCAGCCGCTGTGCAAAGTCCTCCCATACCGTGTAGGCCGGCGTGGCCAGCGCAATGAAGCTGTTGGTCATGTTCACCTTCCACCGGCCGTCAGCGGAGAGAAACTGGTAATTCACGACATCCGGCTGCTCCTCAAGCTTCATGTTGCCGGGCTGGCCGGACACCTTCGGCGGCAGCTTTTCCACATTGCGGGTGTACTGCGGATAGCTCCCGCGGATCATATCCTGAAATTCCGCCGGCTCCCGCGCCGAAATGGACAAAATGGCCGGAAAGCGAAGCTGGCAGATCACCTCCAGCAACTGCGGCTTGCGATATTGCACGCGCTCTGTTTCCAAAAACATACTATGCGCTCCTTTCCGTTTTTCATGCGCCGCCGGGAAAGCCCCCGCCGCGCAGTATTCTTCTGAAAGGATTATACCATAACCGTCCACCGCTTTGCAACGTTTTTCTCCGCCCCGCACCTCCGAACGATGCGTAGGGCGGGGTGCCCCCACCCCGCCTCAAATTCCGGAAGCATTCCGTTCCACGCCGTAGGGGCGGTCATCGCCGCCCGCACCCCGCGCCGCAGCGCCTCGGCTCCCTCCGCTGTCATTGCGAGGCCGCTCGCGGCCTCGGCAATCCGTTCTCCTCCCCGCCGCAGCAACGGCTCCCCTTACCAAGGGGAGCTGTCAGCAAAGCGGACTGAGGGGTTCTTCCCCGCCGCTTTATTCGTCGTCCTCGATCGGGTCGACGATGATCTCGTCGGGGCGTTGGTTGCGGATGATCTTCACGGCGGTGAGCATGGTGCTGAGATTGAGAATCCCGTCCCAGATCAGCGAGATGCCGAGCAGCACCGTCAGCACTTGCAGGCTCTCGCCCGGACGGATGATCAGCAGCAAACCGAAAATGCCGGTTAAAATCGCCGCGACCAGAATCAGCCACCATTTGCGGATGCCGAACGGCTTGGCGTCCATGGCGATTTGAATTTTGAACAGGCCGTCGGCCAGAATCAGAATGCCCAGCACGGTGCAGAACGTCGCGAGCATGTCCTGCGTGTGGATAAACAGGCTCATGCCGAGCACCAGCATGACGATGCCGGAGGCGAGGTCATTCTGAAACGCCAGCCGGAACAGGTCGCGCGAAAAATACCCAACCAGCTTGATCACGCCGAACACGACCAACGTGATACCGCACAGAATCCCCATCACGCGAATGGAGATGTTCGGGAAGAGCAGCAGCAGGGTTCCCATAACACATAACAAAACAGAAATAACGATATAGCCGATTTTTGCAATTCGCATCGGTGTGACGGAACGCATATCAATTCCTCCTTTTCGGGGCGCTCCTGCCCCTTGGTTATCCATAGCATACCGCGCGCAGCGGCGCTTGGCTACGGGCAAGGCGGCGGCAGTGTTGTCATTTTGGGCAGATCGCGCCGCTTGCCCGAATTTTTGGCGGCTGTCGGCCGCAAAAGCCGCGCGATTCCGTCGAAATTTTTTCCCCGCCGCCCCCCTTGTAAAATGGCTTGAAATTTGATATATTGCAGATGGTTTTTTTAATATACCGCAACGAACCGTCACATCCCGGAGGTGCAAATGGCTGAATTATTTTCCAACCTATCGAATCTGGCGTGGCAGCAGGTCGTCATGTGGCTGCTGGGCGGCGTGCTGATCTTCCTTGCCATCAAAAAGGACATGGAGCCCTCGCTGCTCCTGCCGATGGGCTTCGGCGCGATCCTGCTGAACCTGCCCGGCGCGGACTTGAGCATCCTGCAGCTGCTGTATGACAAGGGTATCGCCAACGAGCTGTTCCCGCTGGTGCTGTTCATCGGCATCGGCGCAATGATCGACTTCGGCCCGCTGCTGTCCGACCCGAAGCTGATGATCTTCGGCGCGGCCGCGCAGTTCGGCATTTTCTTCACGTTCTTTATCGCCAGCCTCTGCGGCTTTGATATCCGCGACGCCGCCTCCATCGCCATCATCGGCGCGGCCGACGGCCCGACGTCCATCGTCGTAGCCAACGCGCTGCAAAGCGGCTACATCGGCGCCATCACCGTCGCAGCCTATTCCTACATGGCGCTCGTACCCATCGTGCAGCCGCCGGTCATCCGCCTGCTCACGACGAAAAAGGAGCGCCTGATCCGCATGCCCTACCACCCGCATTCGGTTTCCCAAGCAACCAAGATCCTGTTCCCGATCATGATCACCATCATCACTGGCGTCTTCGCGCCGAAGGCCGTCGCACTGGTCGGCTTTTTGATGTTCGGCAACCTCATCCGCGAGTGCGGCGTGCTGGATTCTCTGTCCGAAACGGCGCAGAAGGTGCTGGCCAACCTCGTCACGATCTTTCTCGGCATCACCATTGCGGTCAACATGAGCGCCGAGCGCTTCCTGCGCCCGGAAACGTTGCTGATCATGGGGCTCGGTCTGGTGGCCTTCATCTTTGACACCGCAGGCGGCGTGCTGGTCGCCAAGCTCATCAACCTCTTCCTCCCCAAGGAGAAAAAGCTCAACCCGATGATCGGCGCGGCGGGCATTTCGGCCTTCCCGATGTCCTCGCGCGTGATCCACAAGATGGGTCTGAAGGAAGACCCGCAGAATTTCCTGCTCATGCACACCGTCGCCGTGAACGTTTCCGGTCAGATCGCCTCGGTCATCGCCGGCGGTCTCATCATGAGCCTCGTTTTCCGGCTCGGTTAAGGAGGGAGCTGCCATGAAACTGTTTTCCGTATGCGCCGCGCTGGCCGCCGCGGCCGGCGCCATTCCCGACCGCCCCGCAGCGGTCAAGGAGGCCCTGTGGCTCATGGGCGTCGGCTGGGGCAGCATCTTCATCGTGATCGCCATTTTGATCATCCTCGTTCTGCTCCTCAACGCCGCCTGCCGGAAGAAGAATTAAATTGAGTATAGAATCCCCGATGCGGAGCAAGAATGTTCCGTATCGGGGATTTCTCATTCCATGCGTAGGGGCCGATGCCCTCATCGGCCCCTGCAGGCACAATCGAATTTGTTCGTAGGGCGGGCTGCCCTCAGCCCGCCGCTTGCGGCCGCGGCAATCCGTCCCCTTATTTGTCATTGCGAAGTCGTAGCCGTCGGCGACGAAGGAGCCTTACGGATACGGGCTCTCCGCTTGCCGGTCGGAGGGCGTCAGCCCGACGCGGCAATCCGTCCCCTCTCTTGTCATTGCGAGGAGGGCGTCAGCCCGACGTGGCAATCCGTCCCCTCTCTCAGGATTGCCACGCGGCATTTCCCCTCATTCCACCACCGGCAGGATCATGTCCTCGATGGCCTGTCTCAGCGTGGGGTGGCGGATGACGAAGTGGATGACGGGCGCTTTATTCTTGGACACCATCACCCATTTCCCCTCGCGGATGGCAATGTTGATGTTGCGGAACGCCTTTTCCTCCGTCAGGATCACGTCATAATGCTCATTTTGCGCCGCAAATTCCTCCGTCAGCCGCAGGTGCTCCAAGTATTCCTCATAAGAATACACCAAATCCCGCTCAAAGAACAGCTCGGACAGCGACAGTGCCACCGGCGCAGCCTCGAATTCCTCGCGCGTCAGCTGCGGCAGCTCGTCGCGGACGTCGCCGTTTGCCAGATAGCGGTTCAGCCGCTCCCGCTGCCGGGCAGCGAGGGCAAGGATCTCCTGCTTTTCGCGCGGCGCGACGCCGCGCTTTTCCAAAAACGCCGTCAAAAACTCTACGCTCGCCGTAGCCAGCGGCGGCGCGCTCAAAAGGCTCCGCCGCCGTCCGCCCGCCGCCTCGTCCGCGTGCAAAAACGCGTCCAGCGCCCCCTGCATCGGCTCGCGATAGATGTCCATCAGCGGCTTGGCCTTGCGCAAAAGGTCGTCTGCGCGCCGCTGATAGTACGCAAGGTCGCTCTTGCCCTTGGTCAGGTAGTACATGCCGCCCTCGTGGCATCCGGCAATGCACTCGCCCGCCAGCGCCGCCGCGCCGGAGACCTTCAAAAAGTGGCAGAACACCGTGTTCGGTGCGTCCTTGAGGTAATAGGGCGAGATCTGCCCGGTCATGTACAGCGGAATGTGGCTCTCCAGCCCCAGCATCAGCTCGTGAAACGGCCGGTTGAGGTCGTGGATGATGTTCAGGTGCAGCCCCTTTTTCAGCAGCAGCGCTAAGCCGAACATATATTTTTTGGAAAAGTCGAGATCCTCCGCCATGTCCTCCATCGGCATGTCGCTGTACAGCAGCACCGGCTGCTCCGACCGGGACAGAACGGTAGCCTTAAAGAAATCCAGCTCGCCCTTTTTCATCTCCTCCACGCCGTGGTACACGTGGGAGGCCGGGAGGGTAAACGGCAGGCTCGGCGTTTTCAGCTCGTCAAAGTGAATGGCGCGGATGTACTCGTTGAGATTGAAGCTGTCCAGCGCCCTCAAAAACGCGGAGACCGAGCTTTCCGAATCCTCGTCCACAGGAACGCTGCCGCCCGCGAGCCACTGCGCCACCGCGGCAAAGTACGCCCCCTCGTCGACCAGCGCCGCAGGCTCCGTCCCAATGAGCGCCGCCACGGCCGCCATGCCCTTCTCGTCGTCAAACCGCCGCGCCACAAAGCGCGCTACATCCGCGCAGAATTTTTCCGGGTCGGCAGGCGTCCGCTGCCCGTTGCGCACGCGGGACAGAAACGACGGGTCATAGCTGATCGCCTTGGAAAGCTCTGCCGTGCTCACCGGCAGAACGGTGAGCAAATGGTTCAGATTCGCGCGCAGCGTCTCCGGGTCGAACAAGCGCAGGTCGCTGCACGCGGCAAACGCCGTCCGCAGCTCCTCCTCGCTCAGCGGGTGACTGTGCTGCGCAGAGACGGCCGCCAGCCCTTCGATGAGCCGCTCCAGATCCTCGCGGTTCGGCGTGCGCTCACCGGAGCGGAAGCGGCTGAGCGTCGAGGCCGAAAGGCCGCACGTCCGCGCCAGTTCCCGCGCTGTGCAGTCGCAGCGCTCCATCTGCGTCGTAAGCTGCTGAGAGAATTTCATCATCCATGCCTCCTTGCCGGGGGTTTTATTTTTTGTGTAGTATTTTTTATCAGTATAGCGCATTTTTTGCCGCTTGTACAGGTGTTTCAGAAAAGTCATTGCCGAAACGGAAATTTTCCCCCGAAGCCCGCAGAAATCCATTATGATATAGAAAATACTGGTATGCCTGCCGGCAAAATCAAAATTCGCGCCCATGGCGCAAAGTACGTATTATGCGTAGGGGCCGATGCCCATAGCGCAGCCGTTGGCGGCTCTGCCGCCTTACGGATGCGGCATACCCCTTGCGGGTGCATCGGCCCGCTGCTGGCACTTCCCCTTTTCTGCAAACCGCCGTAAGAATGCGTAGGGCGGGCTGCCCCCAGCCCGCCACTGCTGACACCTTCGATTTCGCTGCAAACCATATCGATACGCGCGCTGCGGCGCGAAGGCTCCTTCAGTCAGCTTCGCTGACAGCTCCCTCAGAGAGGGAGCCCAGACTGTCAAAAAAGTACCGAGGCTGTCATTGCGAGGGTGCTTGCACCCGTGGCAATCTCGCAGAATTGTTTTGAAACTTCGGCAAGCTTTGGCGAATTCGAAACATTTCACATGAGATTCCCACGTCGGGCTACGCCCTCCTCGGAATGACACGAAGTTTTTCGACACGCTGAGCTCCCTCAGAGAGGGAGCCAAGAGCGCTGCGGCGCAGTCCATTATTTGGTTGCCTGTGCGCCGTTTTGCGGCGCCGGACATAAATCTCGGAAAGGAACTGATGCGGCGCTTCCGCATCATGCAAGGAGGAATCTTATGAAACGAACCATTCTTTCTCTGCTGCTTGCCCTTTCAATGCTGCTCTCGCTGCTGCCGTCGGTGAGCGCGGTGGGCATCACGGGCGAGGAAAAGCTGCCCGACGACGCGGGCTTCGGCTTTACCTACGCATTCGTCTCTCCGACGACCATTGAGATCACCGCTTACTACGGCTATGAGGCGGAGGTCACCG
>CAKTZP010000015.1 GCA_934636045.1 uncultured Oscillospiraceae bacterium | reverse complement strand
GACGGCCCGATGTATCTGTGTGAGACGTATCCCCTCCTGATCAGCCCGAGCGGCACGGAGCTGCTGGTCGGCGCGGGCGAGAGCGGCATTTGCCTGCCGTTTATGTCGCAAAGCACGACGGCATGCGTGCTGACGCAGTCCGCCGGATAACCGGCAAGCCGCGAACGCACAGCACCGACCGCGAAGCGCCGCTGCTTCGCGGTCGGTGCTGTTGAAGCAGCATAAACGGGCTTGTCAGAAAAGCAGCCCTTCCAAAAGCCGCAACAGGCGCTTTTCGAGGCGGATTTTTCCCACCCGAAAAGCGCCTGTTGCTCTGCTGCGTCGCCGCCATACCTTCCGGGATGCGGCGATTTTTCCATGGACGCCGGAGGCAAATCGGCCGCCGCTTTCTTTACAAGGATAAAAAACTGTGATAAACTGAAATCAGAGCAACGCACCGGCAAGCCGCGCGCTTGTATTCCACGGATTTTCCAGAGAGGAGCACTGCATATGAAGCTTTTTGTTACCGGCGGCCTTGGGTATATCGGGAGCCACACCTGCGTGGAGCTGCTGCAGGCCGGCCACGCGGTCGTCATTGCGGATGATCTGTCCAACTCCCGTCCGGAGGTGCTGGACGCCATCGAAGCCATCACCGGCCGCCGCCCCGATTTTTATCGCACGGATGTCTGCGACAAGGCCGCGCTGCGGGAGATTTTTGCCGCGCATTTCTTCGATGCAGTGCTTCATTTTGCGGGCTACAAGGCCGTCGGCGAGAGCGTCGAGCAGCCGCTGGCGTATTATCGCAACAATCTGGACGCGACGCTGTCGCTGCTGGAGGTCATGGAGGAATTTGGCTGCAGGCGGCTCGTCTTCTCCTCGTCGGCCACCGTCTACGGGCCGGAGAATCCGATTCCCTATATGGAAACCATGCCCGCGCACGTCGCAACGAATCCCTACGGCTGGACAAAGGTCATGCTTGAGCAGCTGCTGCGCGATTATGCGGCGGCGAAGCCCGATTTTTCCGCCGTGCTGCTGCGGTACTTCAATCCCATCGGCGCGCACAAATCCGGCCTTCTGGGCGACGATCCGAACGGAATTCCGAACAATTTAATGCCCTATGTCGCCCGCGTCGCCGCCGGGCAGCTCGAAAGGCTGACGATTTTCGGCAGCGACTACGACACGCCCGACGGCACCTGCCGCCGCGATTTTTTGCACGTCGTTGATCTGGCCAAGGGGCATCTGAAGGCGCTGGACTATGCCATGACCCACTGCGGCGCAGAGCCGATCAACCTCGGCACGGGCAGCGCCGTCAGCGTAAAAGAGCTGGTAGCTGCCTTCGAGCAGGCCACCGGCGTTCCCGTCCCGCATGCCTATGGCCCACGCCGCGCGGGCGACCTGCCGGACGTCTACGCCAATGCCGAAAAGGCCAAGCGTCTGCTCGGCTGGCAAGCGGAAAAAACGCTGGAGGATATGTGCCGCGACAGCTGGCGCTTCATCCAAAGGCGGCGCTGATTCCAAAGGGCGCGCTGCAAAAAGGAGCCTTGCCGCGCGCCCGCGTTCTGCCGAAGCATGCCGACGGCTTTAAAAAAGCGCTCCGGCACGGGAGCCTCCCCAGTTCGCAAAGAAAGCTCATGCCCTCAAGGAACGAGGGCATGAGCTTTTTGATATGCCGAGCACGCCGGGCGGCGTGCTTTTTTATGCCGGAAATTACCCCGCGGCAGAAGCGCTGCCACCCATGCAGAGGCGGCGGAGGAGGCGGACGGTGAGCTGCCAGAGGGTCAGGCGGTCAACGGTCTCGGAGGCAACAATCGGGATCACGGCCAGCGTTTTGTCCCCGGCGGTGACGGTCATCGTGCCGACCTGCTGCCCGGCGGCAACCGGCGCGGTCAGCTCCGGCTCCAGCGTAACGGCTTTGCTCACCTGCGCCTGCACTGCCTTGTCGATCAAAATCGGCGCGCTCTGCTGCAGCACCGGCGCGACGGCATCGGCCGTGCCCAGCCGGACGGGGATGGCGGCCAGCGGCTCGGGTGTCTCGGCGCTGACGAGCGCGTAATTGGCAAAGCCGTAGTCCAGCAGCGCCTTGGCCGACTGAAAGCGGTCGGTCGAGCTGGCGCAGTGCAGCACCACGGCGATCAGCTCGATGCCGTCGCGCTTGGCCGAGGCGGAAAGGCAGTGCCCTGCGGTGGACGTGTAGCCGGTCTTCAATCCCGTCGTTCCCTCATAAAACCGGACGAGCTTGTTGGTGTTGGACAGACCGAACCTGCCGTCCCGGACGGTGTCCATCCAGATGGTCATATACCTGCGGATATCGTCGTGCTTCAGCAGCTCCCGCGACATCACGGCAATGTCGTGCGCGCTGGTCAGATGCTCGGCGGCGCTCGGCTCGTCGTCGAGGCCGGTGCAGTTGACAAAATGCGTATCTGTCAGCTTCAGCTCGGCAGCGCGGGCGTTCATCATCTCGACAAACGCGGCCTCGCTGCCCGCGATGTGCTCTGCCAGCGCCGTGGCGCAGTCGTTGGCGGAGCTGACGACGACGGACTTGAGCATCTCGTCCATGCTCATCTGCTCGCCCGGCTCCAGATAGACCTGGCTGCCGCCCTTCCCGGCGGCGTGGTCGGAGGCGGTGACGGTATCGCCCCACGAGATGCGCCCGCTTTCCAGCGCCTCCATGACCAAAAGCAGCGTCATCACCTTCGTCACCGAGGCGGGCGCGAGCTTTTCGTGCGCATTTTTCTCAAAAAGAACGGTGCCGGTCGCAGCGTCCATCAGAATTGCGGACGGCGCGGCAATGTCCGGCCCCGCCGCGTGCACCGCCGGGACCAGCCCGAGCAGCAGCAGCCCGGCGAGCAGAACAGAAATGATTCGCTGATACATAAAAAATCCCCCCGCTTCATCGTGGTACAAGCGTATGAAGCAGGGGCAGGCATTATGATTCGCAGATGTATTTTTTGGCGGCCACGGCAAAGCTGGCCTCGTTTGCGCCGACGTCGACGTGCAGCGGGCGGGTAACATCGAGCGTAAACATTTCCATGAAGCTCTTGGCGTCCACGGCGCGGTCGCCGTCAAGCACAAGGACGCTGTAGGGCTGTAACGTGGCGATGCTGACGAACTCCCGGACGTCGGCAAGGGAGGTAAAACGAATGGTCATGTAGGTTCCTCCAAAAGTTAGGGCTATACTTTTGCTGCAAAAGTTGCTACAATAAAAGTAATTGTATTATACTGTCTGCGCGGGCAAAAATGCAATTCGTTTTTTGCTTAATCTTTTGCGCTGCGCAACGGATTTTTTTGGAGAAAAGTGATGAAATATCGATTTTATACCCTCGGATGCAAGGTGAATCAGTATGAAACGCAGGCAATGGAGCAACAATTGGCCGCCCTTGGCCATACCGCCGGCGAGGAGGGCGAGTGTGACGCGTATATCATCAACACCTGCACCGTCACAGCGGTCGCCGACCGGAAAAACCGGACGCTCATCCGCCGCCTGCGCCGGGAAAACCCGGACGCCATTGTCGCCGTCTGCGGCTGCTATGCGCAGATCAGCACGGATGAGGTACGTGAGCTGGGCGTGGACGTGATCTCCGGCAGCAGCGGCCGCGAGGCGTTTTTGCAGCTGCTGCTCGATGCGGTGCGGACGCGTGACGGTGCAAAGCGCGTTGCCGTGGACGAGGCGCTGCGCCGCCGGAGCTTCGAGCAGCTTCCGGCGGGCGGCCTGTCGGAGCGCACCCGCGCCATGCTCAAGGTGCAGGACGGCTGCAACAATTTCTGCACCTATTGCATCATCCCCTACGCCCGCGGGCCGGTGCGCTCGCTGCCGCTGGAGCAGGCCGTGGACGAGGCGTGCCGGCTGGCGGCGCAGGGCTACCGCGAGATCGTCATCACCGGCATCGAGATCGCCTCTTGGGGTTGGGAGTGGCGCAACGGCAGCCGCTTTGCAGCGCTGGCCGAGGCCATCTGCCGCGCCGTGCCGGAGGTTCGCATCCGGCTGGGCTCTCTTGAGCCGCGCGTGGTGGACGAGGCGTTTTGCGAAGCACTGTCACAGTGCAAAAATCTCTGCCCACAGTTCCATTTGAGCCTGCAGAGCGGCTCGGATACCGTTCTGCGCCGGATGAACCGGAAGTACGACACTGCGCGCTACCGCGAGAGCGTCGCGCTGCTGCACCGCTATTTTCCCGGCTGCGCCGTCACGACCGACCTTATCGTCGGCTTCCCGCAGGAGACGGACGAGGAGCTGGCGCAGTCGCTGGCCTTTGCGGAGGAGTGCGGCTTTGCGGCGATGCACGTGTTTCCCTATTCGCGCCGCGCGGGCACACCCGCAGACGCCATGCCCGGGCAAATCCCGAAGGCCGTCAAGGCCGAGCGCGCTGCGCTGGCCGGGCAGACTGCGCGCCGTCTGCGCGAAAAATTCGACACTGCGCTGCTCGGCACAACGCAGCAGGTGCTCTTCGAGCAGACGGAGGACGGCTTTTTCACCGGCCACGCGCCGTGCGGCGTAAAGGTCTATGCACACGGGGATAGTTTACATAATGTTGTTCGTGCCGTCAGGATCACCGCCCTCCGCGCCGACGGCGTCGAAGGCACGCTGCTGCCCGAGGGCGCTGCGATGCGCGAGGGCAGCCTGTAACGCCTTGTTGTTTTCGGCATTGTGCCGCATTTCTATGTATTTTTTTCCACCCCTGTAAGCAAGATCGCCGGGAATTGCATATTTATTACCGGTTACGCTAATAATTTACCAAAAATCAAACAATTTCTTGCGCAATTCGCGCGGTTGCCGAAAAAAACGGTTGTTTTTGGAACAAAGTTGTGATAAAATAGAGCACAAATCTACAAGGAAACGGAGTGGAACGTATGGCGATTTGTGTGAAAAGTGAGGTCAGCCGGCTGAAGAAGGTACTGCTCAAGCGCCCGGGCTGCGAGCTCGAGCAGCTCGTACCGAATTCTCTGGAGCGGCTGCTCTTTGACGATATTCCTTACCTCCACGGCGCGCAGAAGGAGCACGATCGCTTTGCCGAGGTGCTGCGCGAAAACGGCGCCGAGGTCGTCTATTTGTCCACCCTTGCGGCGCAGACGTTGGCGCAGAGCGACGCGCTGAAGGAACGCTTCGTTAAGGATTTCATCCGCCGCAGCGGCGCTGTCGCCGACAGCTATCGTGACGCGCTGACTGAGGTGCTGCTGTCCCTGCCGACGGCGGACGAGCTGGTCTTCAAGACCATGACCGGCGTCCGCTTTGACGAGCTGCCGCAGCACGGCATCCGCTCGCTGGCCTCCCTGCGCGGCGATAAGATGCACTTTGTCCTTGACCCGATCCCGAACCTTTACTTCACGCGCGACCCCTTCGCGTCGATCGGAACCGGCGTGTCGCTGCACCACATGTATTCGATCACGCGCAATCGCGAGACGATCTACAGCGACTATATTCTGCACTATCACCCGGACTATGCCGGACAGGTGCCGTTTTACTATTCGCCCGCCGAGCCGTTCACGCTTGAGGGCGGCGATGTGCTGAACCTGAGCGCCGAGACGATCGCCGTCGGCATTTCGCAGCGCACCATGCCCGAGGCCGTCGAGCGCCTTGCGCGCAATATCTTCCGCGATGAGAAGAGCACCATCCGCCGCGTCGTGGCGCTGGATATTCCCAGCACGCGTGCATTTATGCACCTTGACACCGTGCTGACGCAGGTCGACTGCGACAAATTCCTCATTCATCCGACGATCTTGGAGTCGCTGCAAATTTACGAGCTGACGCCCGGCGCGCACGGCGAGCCTGTGGCACGCTGCGTTGAGGCACCGCTTGAGCGTGTGCTGGCAGAGGGTGTGGGCGTCGAGCAGGTCAAGCTGCTGCGCTGCGGCGGCGGCGACCAGATCGCGGCGCAGCGCGAGCAGTGGAACGACGGCTCGAACGCCCTGTGCATCCGCCCCGGCGCGGTCATCGCCTACGACCGCAACTATGTCACCAATTGTCTGCTTGAGGACGAGGGCATCGAGGTGCTCAAAATCCCCAGCGGCGAGCTCAGCCGCGGCCGCGGCGGCCCGCGCTGCATGAGCATGCCCCTCGTGCGGGAATCATTTGAAGGCGGCTCGACAACGCTTTAACGCTTGAAAATTCGGAACAATTTTGCCGAGATCCGGCAAATGACAGGAGTTTATATCTATGGAAAAATTGATTGACCTGCTCTCCCGAGCGGTCGGCGAGGCCTTCGCGGCCGCGGGCTATCCCGCCGAAAACGGCAAGGTCACCGTTTCAAACCGTCCCGACCTGTGCGAGTTCCAGTGCAACGGCGCGATGCCGACGGCAAAGCTGGCACATAAGGCGCCCATCCAAATCGCAGCTGACGTTGCAGAGAGGCTGCAGGACAGCCCTGCCTTTGCTTCGGTAGAGGCCGTCGCGCCCGGCTTTTTGAACCTGCGCGTGCGCGAGGACTTCCTCGCGGCGCATCTGGAGCAGCTGCGCGGACAGGAAAAGCTGGCGCGCCTCGGCGCGCCGACCGGCCGCCGCGTCGTGCTGGATTATGGCGGCCCGAACGTCGCCAAGCCCCTGCACGTCGGCCACCTCCGCCCCGCCATCATCGGCGAGAGCATCAAGCGCATCTATCGCTACTTCGGCGACGAGGTTCTCGGCGACATCCACCTCGGCGACTGGGGACTGC
Source organism: uncultured Oscillospiraceae bacterium (assembly GCA_934636045.1). Taxonomy (GTDB): domain Bacteria; phylum Bacillota; class Clostridia; order Oscillospirales; family Oscillospiraceae; genus JAZOXB01. The sequence continues at coordinate 16,980 of CAKTZP010000015.1, read as the reverse complement.
AAATGGGTCTCGTCATCGCCGAGCTGCAGGAGCGCAAGCCCGAGCTGCCGTATTTTGACCCTGATTTTACCGGCGAATACCCCGCGGAGGCGCCGTGCACTGTGACAGAGCTTGAGGAGCTCTACCCCTTTGCCAGCGGCAAAAGCAAGGAAAACCCGGCGTTTGCCGCCAAGGCGCACGCCATCACCGCGCAGCTGCAGGCGCATCAGCGCGGCTATTATGCCCTGTGGCAGCGCATTCTGGCCATTTCCGTCGCCGATCTGAAAAAGAATTACGCGAATCTGAATGTCACGTTTGACGTCTGGAAGGGTGAGAGCGACGCCGAGGCCTACATTCCTCCGATGCTCGAACGCCTTGACCGCATGGGACTGCTCAAGAACAGCGACGGGGCAAAGGTCATCGAGGTGGCCGAGGAGGGCGACCGCAAGGAGATGCCCCCCTGCATCATGGTCAAGCGCGACGGTGCGACGCTCTACGCGACGACCGACCTTGCAACGATCGTCCAGCGCATGGAGGATTATCATCCCGACAAGATTATTTACGTGACTGACAAGCGCCAGAGCCTGCACTTTGAGCAGGTCTTCCGCGCCGCGCGTAAGAGCGGCATCGCCCCCGCGACGACTGAGCTGCAGCACATCGGCTTCGGCACGATGAACGGCAAGGACGGCAAGCCCTTCAAGACCCGCGAGGGCGGCCTTGTCCGTCTGGAAACACTGATCGCCGATGTAACGCGTTATGTGGAAGAACGCATTGCGGAAAACCAGCTCGTCACCGGCGATGAGGCACATGAAACGGCGAAAAAGATCGCCATCGGCGCGCTGAAGTACGGCGATTTGTCCAACCTTGCCACGAAGGATTATATTTTTGACCTTGAGCGCTTTGCCGCCTTTGAGGGCAATACCGGCCCGTACCTGCTGTACACCATCGTGCGCATCAAGTCTATTCTGTCGCGCTACGGGAAGTCCGTCGAGACGCTGAGCATCGCTCCGGCGGACAGTGCCAGCGCCAAGGCGCTGCAGCTGACCCTCTCGCAGATGCCCGACCAGCTCGCCATGGCCTACCGCGACAGCGCGCCGAACACCGTCTGCGCCTATGCCTATGATGTCGCGACGGCAGCCAATAAGTTCTATCACGAGACACGAATCCTCTCCGAGCCAGACGAGCAGAAGCAGCGCGCCTACGTCGCCCTTGCCGCCCTTGCCAAGCGCGCGCTGGAGGAGTGCATCGACCTGCTCGGCTTCGAAGCGCCGGATCGCATGTGAGCGGTACCCTGAGCAGAACTTATCGCCGCAGCGTCCCCAACGGGCCCGCTCCTGCGCGAAAGAAGATCTCATAAGCTTGCTCCGAGCCCCATTTGCCAGACATGATACAACCTTGTCTGGCAAATGGGGTTTTTTAGGGAACCTCTGATGAAATCGCAAGAGCGGTCAGCGAAGGATTTTGTTCCAAATTGAGGTTTGGAAATCGCAGGAATACTTTGTGTATTTCAAGGGAACCTCTGATTCAATCGCAAGAGCGGTCAGCTAGGGATTTTACTCCAAATTGAGGTTTGAAAATCGCAGGAATACTTTGTGTATTTCAAGATTTTCAAACCGATAAGTTGGGACAAAAGACCTGCTGAGCGCCGCAGACGATTGATTCAGAGGTTCCCAAGATTTTCAAACCGATCAGTTGGAGAAAAAGACCCGCTGAGCGCCGCAGACGATTGATTCAGAGGTTCCTTAGATTCTTGCATAACTGCCGCTCTCCGGCGGCGAATGCCGAGGCTTCTGCGCAAAGCTTGTTCCGTTATCTGGCGGAAATCTATTGCAGGAGGCGATTCGGACTTTCGCACAATCCGGGCAACGATGGAGCGCTGAAAAGGAATTCATTTCAAGCGGAGCGGCGCAGGCGCAGCAGTGCCGCTCCGGCTTTTTCCCGGCTGCGCTCCCACGTTTTGCTTTATGCAAGCAACATGGGCAAAACCCGTTCGTTCCGTTCTAATATGACGCGTTATTACTCAGCCGTGCCCATGCGATCCGGGATGGGAAGGCCGCTTCCCTTGTAGCAAAGTGCGATCGACGGCTTCTGGGCATCCATCCCCTGACCAGGGGGGCAAAATGCAAGAGGCATCGTCACAGGCCACACCTATGATGCCGTCGGGCGCACGAAAAGGTGGCGCAGCCGGGGCTGACATTGATAAGCTTGACAGATTGCTTTGAAAAGAGTATGATATAATTTATGATTTTAGCATTATTGTCGTCCTGCGTAGGCTTAAGGCCGGTCTACAGTATGCGACTACAACAAGGGAAAGTGAGAATTTGACCACTACAAATTATGCAAATGTAAGCCTCACGCTCAATGGCATTCTCATGGTTTTTGCGGCTCTGCGAGGTCAGCAAATACCGCAAACGCAACAAGCCCGTCCTTAAAGGAGATGCAAAAATGTTATTTATATCGTTACGAATTTTTGCTTGGGTTGCGCTCGCAATTCCGTGTATTTTCGCGATTCGGCGTTCGAGCGCGGTGCGGAAACGGGCACTGATGATTACCAGTATCGTTTTACTGACGCTCTTGATGTCTTTGACAGCGATGTTTCCCGTTGAAAATCTTTTTTTGCACTTCGGTACGCCGGAAGATGTGTTCCATTACACGAACACGGGCGATATCTACGGAAGAGTTGACGGTGACTCGTCCAGCATGATTTTATATGCCACAAGTCCGAATACTATAGGAAAATATATCGTTCCAAAGGCAGACACAGGGTACGTAATTCCAGCATATCTTTCGAGCAAAACCGTCTGGGATAGCATCAGCTCCAACGGAATTGTGAAAGTATATCTGCAAAAGGGTACGCAAGACCACTATGTTATGGTTTCCCTCGGCGCCGATGCTGCGGACTGGCAAATTCAGCTTTTTGATGCAACGGGGAATCCCGTTGACACGCACATTGTCAGAGCGCCACATTCTGGCTTCGCATATTTTTCCTTGCCTATCGGAGAGTTTCGCTTAGTCGCCGAAGAAAGGGAACTTGCAATTACGGTGCCAGACACTTGATACCGAAACGATGTGCCAGCCAGAATTGCACTGTAACATTTTGCTAACGCATTGCTGATAAGCTTCAGAAAGGAGACCAGCGCAATGTGGAAGACAATCAGTACCGATGACGAAATATCGAAGTTTATGGAAGCGGTATGCTATTTTCACGATAGCTGTATAAAGGAAATGAGCTACATAAGCGGGGCATATGTCGATGCGAACCTTTCGATGTTTCCGCTGAATAATCGTAGGGTATTAAGGGTGCTTATTCAACGGCAATATGAAACGAACGCTGTGATAGAGATGGAATTTCAAGGGCTAAAGTATGTCAAACTTTTTCCTGTTGACGAGGGTTACACCTGTGAAATATTAGGCTCGACGATGATGATGAAGGACGGGAATATTTACTGGTGTGATTGTGCTGATTTATCGAAAGCGGATTTGGATGATTATACAGGTACTTTAATTTGCGCGTCAAAGCTCAAATGGCGTGCCGTTGAGAATCATCTGGGAAATAGCAAATTTTACAAGGCTTTGGCGTAAAGAAGTACATATAACAACAGGTACCGTGTTGGGTCGCCCGCACAAAGGTTAGGCGGGAATCCTCCTAAAACTTTACGCCCGAGCTGACGCACGTTTTCGTCAACGGTGAGGAAATCATTGCCACGCCGACGCATCCGTTTTATTGCCCTACCAAGGGCTGGACAGACGCGGCACACCTCCGCGCGGGTGATATTCTCGTCCTCGTCAATGGAGAATACGTTGTTGTAGAAAAAGTCCAGCACGAGCTGCTCGAAAACCCGGTCAAAGTCTATAACTTCCAAGTCGAGGATTATCATACCTACTATGTAGCTACCGGCGTATTGGTTCATAATGCATGTAACTCAACCAAAACAGCAACGCGTGCCGATGCGATCAAAGAAGGAAAAGATTTTCTAGGTGACGGCTACTCCAAATTAGGCCCCGGGCGATATTTGTCGGCTGATGGGCATCGTGTAATGCGCTTTGATTTTACGCATCATGGTGGAACGGCAGTGCATATTAACCTTGAGTTTTGGAAAAATCCCGTAGCCGCTGGCGTCCGAAATAGGCTACTAAAAAACATTCATATTTTCTTTGAGTAATCTACAGAAACCTAGTGAGAGGACACTACAATGCAGAATTTGTTCTACAAATCTTCTACAGACTTTCCTTGGGTGAATAACAGCTACGTCAAAACGGAGCACCCCGCGCCTCAGTTAATTCGGATTATTGCAAACAAAGAGGGTTTGTTATCGCTTTCAGAGCATCTGAAGGAATTTGCAGAGAGCAATGACCCATCATATTGTTATGAAGTTTTCCCCGGCGACCTAGAGGAAGGATCTATTGCTTTGGAAATTGTGAAAATCGAATGTCCGGGCAGGAAGAATTACAAATAGCGACAGCTCAAGATAGCGTACAACAAAGGGATATCTTAGCACGGCGTGGAAGTCGCCGGACAATGATTGTTCCGGCACTTCCCGTCGCTAACTAGGTATGGTGAGAAAAAACATGGTCGTATTGCAGCAAGTTATTGAGCTAAATAATCAGTGAAACGACCGAGCTGACGCACGTTTTTGTCAACGGCGAGGAAATCATTGCCACGCCGACGCATCCGTTTTATTGCCCCACCAAGGGCTGGACAGACGCGGCACGCCTCCGCGCAGGCGATATTCTCGTCCTCGTCAACGGAGAATACGTTGTTGTCGAAAAAGTCCAACACGAGCTGCTCGAAAACCCGGTCAAGGTCTATAACTTCCAGGTCGAGGATTATCATACTTACTACGTCGCCTCCGGCGTACTGGTGCATAATAAGTGCAAGAGCAGCGGTTCTTATGAAATTGAATTTGAGTCCGGAAAAAACTATGTCGGAAAAGGAGACGAAGCACGTATGCGGACCTCGGCATCACAACATAGCGCCAAGTATAATGATCCCGTAGTATCAATGCAATGGGAATATGCACCAACAGCAAAAGATGCGTTTGTGAACGAATACTTTAAAATGGCTGTGCGCGGAGTGGACAATCCCAACACCTATAATCTGATATGGTCTCCGGGCAGAAAGTATTTTATGGATATTTGGAGGTAACTGTGAGAGCAAGCGAAGCAACAATTTGGAGAGATGACTCCTACTGCGAAACCGTAGCTCAGTTCAAGGATGCGCTCCGGTCTGGTGCGACACCGACGGACGCGGCAAAGTCGATTTGGGCAGAGTGCTGCTCTGCGCCAGACTGCGATATCGTCGCGCTCGCTCTGGCGGATAGTCTATGGCATTTTTCGGCACTTGACGAAGCAATGGCTGCGGAGCTTTTGCGCCACGATTATGAGGACAAAATACGGCGCTATTTGATCGAATTGGAGACAAGTCCGCGCACAATCCGGACGTACTTAGCGTCTGTGCAAAGCATCCTACGTCAGTTTGAACGCCCTGCTTTACCGCAAGAAACTTGGACCACCGCACTGCGGAGAGTTTCTCTTACCAAAGGGGATTGTTTCTGGTATGTTTCCGGCAGGACCACGTATGGCGCTGTTGTTTTAGAGTGCCAAGCGGAGATATATTTCCTGATTGCCTTGACTGAGGCCATGACACAATCGCCGAAAAGGCCGGAGGATATTCTGAATTCCGCAATATATACTATTGCATGGTTCAGCGATACTACTCTTTTGCCTGAAAGGCGGATGCACTTTATCAGCAATGTAACAATTGCAAAATCGTTTCAAAATCAATATGGTCTGCAAATTTCAGAAAAGTCCACGTGTCTCACAAATTTCGGGCAAAGTCAAACTTGGCAGCACAGATTCCGCGCACTTGCTTTGCGTGACACCATCATTGGCAGCGTCGTTGGATAACTTGTCGTAAACCCCACAACACAGTCCGATAAGCGCCACCTTATCTACTGATATCTTGGCATCAGGTGCCAGATACACACTTCCAGCAGTGCCAAGTTAAACAGGGTAAGTAAAAACACGATCCACGCAGAATGTTCGGATTATCCGACATTCTGCGTGGATTTGTTTTTTGGCAATTTGGGAGCTTTCTTCCTAGTTAAGTCCGGAATGGCTGCCTATGCCTTGATCATTTTTTTGATTTTTTCAAAAATTCTTTGTTTACGAGCATGAATCACCGGCTGCGAGACGCCGTGCAGTGCTGCCGCTTCGCGTTCGGTGCGGTTACAATAAAATAAATCCCGAAGGAGCTGTTGCTCCTCCGGGGTCAACTTGGAAAGCGCTGCACGGAGCTTTTCCAGCATGAGCCGCAATATGATTTGTTCTTCTACGGATGCGTCCGGCGCGGCCAGATTCACCAACCGGCCGTTTTTGTCGTTCAGGGAAAGGATGCTGTAAATCGACGCCTGCCTTTCCAAATACCGTTGCCGGTTTTTTCGTCGATAAAACGCCGCGTATTCCTCCGGCGGAACCTCTAGCAGCATCCCATGTAAAGGAATGAATTTCCGCTGCGCATAAGCCGGATCGCAAGCACGTCTGCGGCACAGCTCAGCGTAGGTGATTTCTTCGTAGCCATTTGTATTATGATGCGGTACGTTTCGACCGTCGCGCATTGCGTGATGCTGCGCAGCCGGACTTCAGAGAATACAAAGAAGCCACCCAAGCGGGTGACTTCTTGTATGGTGGACCTTAGGGGGATCGAACCCCTGACCTCAAGATTGCGAACCTTGCGCTCTCCCAGCTGAGCTAAAGGCCCAAATTTCTGGTGTTTTCTGAACTTTTTGATGCAAAACGGGATCGGTTGATGCGGCGTGCTTTCGGGGCCCGCTTTAAGGACCATTCGCTCTCCCAGCTGAGCTAAAGGCCCATAGGACGGACATTTCAATTCCGTGGAAATTATTATAGCACATCCTTTGAAAAATGCAACTGTTTTTTCTTGAAAATCGGAAAAAACTCTGGAAAACGGAGCTGCCGGGCAAAGGGCGGCGGAACTTTCCCATTCTGCGGACGTCAAACAATACGAAGCCGAGGCGCTCCGACGGGGGAAAGCCGGCTTGGCAAGCACGAAATCCTTGCGTTTCGGCAGAAAGCATGGTATGATAGCCAAAAGGAGGCGGTTCATTTGAACGACCACAACATTCCTTCTGACAACGAACAGCAGAATGAAACGGCTGACAGCACGCGCTATTTTGACGCGGAGGAGCTGGCGGCGATCGACGGAGCAGCGCAGGAAACAGACGCGCTGCCGGAATATGACGAGCCTGCGGCGGAGGATGCGCCGGTTTGCGAGGATGATTTTGCGCCGTCGGACGAAGGCTATGATGAAGTTAACGGCGAGGCGCTGCCCGAGGGCGAATACACCCGCGTTGCGCGCCCGAAAAGCAAGAAAAAACGCCCGCTGGCCGTGCGCATTGCACTGCAGGTCGGCAAGGGTGTGCTGGCGCTGGTGCTGATCGCGGCGATTTTGGCGGCCGGGCTGTTTGGTTACCTGACGGTAACGGAATATTATCCGGCGCATGCGGAGACGGCGCAGCGCGGCGCGGTGACGACCTCGCAGAAGCTTGCGACGCATTCGCTGCGGATCCTGAGCTTCAACACCGGCTACGGTGGGCTGGGGCAGGATGCCGACTTCTTTATGGACGGCGGCAGCGGCGTGAATCCCGACGACGAAAAGACCGTTGTCTACAATATGATGGGCATCGAGTGCATTGTGGAGGATGCCGACGCCGATATCGTCCTCCTGCAGGAGGTCGATACGGACTCAGCGCGCAGCTTCGGACGCAATCAATGGCTGCAATACGAATACGATCTGAAAAATTATGAATCCCGTTACGCGCTCAATTATTCCTGCAAATATGTTCCATACCCGCTGAGCGACCCGATGGGAAAGATGAACTCCGGCATCGCGACCTTCAGCCGCTATGACATCAGCTCGGCGACGCGGTACAGTCTCCCCTGCCCGTTTACCTGGCCGACGCGCGTGGCGAATCTGAAGCGCTGTCTGCTTGTTACGCGCATTCCGATCGTCAACACCGAGCAGGAGCTCGTAATCGTAAACCTGCATCTGGAGGCCTATGACGACGGCGAGGGCAAGGCGGCGCAGACCGAGCAGCTGTTGGCCTTGCTGGAGGAGGAGTACGCCAAGGGGAACTACGTGATCGCGGGCGGCGACTTTAACCAGGCCTTCCCCGGCACGACCGACCGCTACCCCATCGATTCGGCCGACGCTTGGAAGCCCGGTGTGCTCGAGCAGCTCTCCGGCGGCTGGAAGTACGCCTATGACGACACCACGGCGACCTGCCGTCTGCTCGACCGGCCTTATGACCCCGCCAATTCGCAGGTCTTCGTGATCGACGGCTACATCGTCTCGCCAAACGTGCAGATCGACAGTGTGCAGACGCTGAACGAGGGCTTTGTCTACAGCGACCACAATCCGGTGCTGCTCGAGGTCACGCTGGTGTCCTGAGGCGGCTGCCGCTCGATCGCTTCGCAATAGCACAATCGCTTCGCAATAACCGAAACAATCCGTTTTTCATCCGCGCAAACGGGCGCGCTGCAATCCTCATTTTGCAGCGCGCCCGTTGTGTTTTTATGCGTCTCAGAAGGTGATGTTCTTAAACTTCTCGATGTGCTCCTTGATGGCGACCTCGACGGGGAGGCGCTCGGCGCTGGAGGCGCCGTAGAAGCCGTGAACGCCGGTGGTGTGCTGGAGAACGTACTGCGCATCCTCCGGGCCGGAGATCGGGCCGCCGTGGCAGATGACCATGACGTCGGGGCGGACGGAGACGGCAGCGTCGCGGATGCGCTGCACGAAGGCAACAGCCTCATCCAGCGGCGGGACGGTATCGGCGCCGATGGAGCCGCCGATGGTGGTGCCGCAGTGGGCAACAATAATGTCCGCGCCGGCCTCGGTCATTTTCTTGGCCTCTTCCTCGTTGAAGACGTAGGGCGTGGTGAGCAGATCCATCTCGTGGGCGATACGGATCATATCGACCTCGAGGTTGTAGCTCATGCCGGTCTCCTCGAAGACGGTTCTTGCGTGACCCTCGAACAGGCCGACGGTCGGGAAATTCTGGACGCCGGAGAAGCCGACCTCCTTGACCTTTTTCAGGAACAGGTGCATGTCCTTGAACGGGTCGGTGCCGTTGACGCCGGCCAGAACCGGGGTGTTCTTGACGACAGGCAGAATTTCTCCCGCCATATCCATGACGATCGCGTTGGCGTCGCCGTAGGCCAGAAGACCTGCGCTCGAGCCGCGGCCGGCCATGCGGTATCTGCCGGAGTTATAGATGATGATAAGGTCGGTGCCGCCGGCTTCTTCAAACTTTGCGCTGATGCCGGTGCCGGCGCCGGTGCCGATGATGGGCTTGTTGTTGGCAATGTTTTCGCGCAGACGGCGAAGAATTTCACTTCTTGCAATAGGTGCCATGGTTTTATCCTCCCTGAATGTAGTGATTTATTTCTTCCAGAGCCTGTACAGCAACGCAACGGCCGCCTCGGAAAACTCGGGGTCGTTGATGTTGGCGTCAACCTCGACATACGGAATGTCGGCTCGGAGGTTTTCTTGGATCGCTTCGGCCAAGGCGGCGTCCGCGGCAGGATCCCAGAAGGGCTGTCCGGCGCCGTCGAGGATCGACAGGCCGCGCCGCGGGAAAATGACCGCGACCGGCCCCTTGGCCGCGTTGGCCTTTTCGGCAAGCACCTTGCCGAGCACACGGTTTTCCTCCTCATTCGTGCGCATCAGCGTGACCATCGGGTTCCAGCTGTAGAAGCGGCGTCCGGCAGCCCTGTAGGCCTCGGGCACGGTTTCCATCGTGCCGAAATTGACCATATCCAGACAGCCCGGCGCAAGGACGGCGGGGATGGCAACGGCGGAGATGGCATCCAGCCGCGTCGGGCCGGCGCTGAGGATGCCGCCGGCCAGCTCGTCGGCCCACTCGGTGGTCGTTAAATCCAGCACGGCGGCGCAGTGACCGCTGCGGATAAATTCCTCCAGTGAGCGGCCGCCGCCGCCTGTGGCATGGAAGACCATGGGCTCGTAGCGGTCGCGGCGGAGCAGGTCAGCGCACTGCTCGATGCACTGGGTGGAATTGCCGAACATGGAAAGGCAGACAATCGGGCGGTCGTTTTCGTCCGGCAGGGGGTCCAGCGCGGCCATGCCGCAGATCGCGCCCGCTGCGCGGGAGATGATCATTCTGGAAAACTGATTGATGCCGCTGATATCGACGATGGACGGGAAGAGCACCACGTCCTTCGTGCCGACGTACTCACGGGTGTCGCCGGAGGCCAGCGTGGTGATGCACAGCTTCGGAAAGCCGATGGGCAGCGCCTGCATGGCCGTGCTGGCGATGGAGGTTCCGCCGCCGCCGCCCATAGAGATCACGCCGTCGATCTTGTGCGTCTCCTGCAGACGAACCGCGAGGGTGCGCGCGCCGATGCACATCGTCTTCATCGCCTGCCCGCGGTCGCCGACGCGGCGGAGCTCCTCGAGCTCCACACCGCCCTCGTGCGCCACAAGCGAGGCGTCAATGTCAATGTCAAAGGAGCTGGTGGGCGCGTAGACACCGACGTTCATCGTCAGAATGTCCACGCCGCGCCGCTTCAGCTCCGCGTAAAGATAATCAAATTCATGTCCCTTCGAGTCGAAGGTGCCCAGCATAAGAATGGTTTTCATCCGATATCACCTGCTTTGCAGAATTGCGGAAATGGAACGGGACGCGGGCAATGGGCTTGCGCGCATTGCCGTATTGTAACACGTCGTAAGCCAGCCGCATTGTCACCGCGAAAACGCAAACGGTCTGCGGGCTTGCCACGGCCCTTTCAGGGCCTCGCAATGACAAGGCTTGGGCTTTTTTGACGGTGCGGGACGGGGAATGGGCTTGCGCCCATTCCCGCGTCGCTTGGAAACATGCGGAACAATTTGGAGGATTCGGAGATTCTTAGTAGCTGCCGGATTCGGCGTGGGCTGCGCGGTACTCATCCAGATTTTCCTTGGTGACCAGCAGCGGCTCAACATAGATGGCCGTCTCCTCGAGGGCCTCGCCCTTGATGAGCTTGAGCATGGTCTCGATGGCGGCGGTGCACTGCGCCTGCGCGTTCATGTCGAACGAGCCGCTCTGCTCGCCCTTTTCGATGGCGGCGAGGGTATCGGCCTCGCAGTCGTTGGAGTAGATGGGCACGGTGCCGAGCAGGCCGTAGGAGCCCATGACCTCGCGGACGCCGGTGGCCATGCCGTCGTTCATGCAGACGACGCCGTCGATCTTGGTGCCGGAGGCGAACCAGGTTTCAGCCAGCGCCATGGCATCGGCAGCGTTCCAGTTGCCGTGGCCGTCGAATACGACGTTGATGTCGGGGAACTCGGCCAGTGCCTTATCGTAGCCCTCGCGGATGGCGACGGTCGCGCCGTGCCCCTCGGAGCCGTTGAAGATGGCAAGGTTGAAGCCTTCGCCGAGCTGCTCATGCTCGAGCTTGATGGCGGTGTAGCCGGTCTGCGCAAGGCTGCAGGCAACGGTCGCGCTGAGGTAGGGGTTCTCGGAGACGCCCTCGTGCATGGTGATGCAGGGGATGCCGGCCTCGGAGGCTTCCTTGAAGCCCTGAATGACGGCGTCACCGCCGCAGTCGGCGATGATGCCGGCATATTCGCCGCTGGAGACCGCCTGCTCGATCTGCGCGAGCTGGACGGCTTCGTCACTGCCGCAGGTCAGATGGACGCACTCGATGCCGTATTCGGCAGCGGTGTTCACGAGGGTCTGGGCCAGATAGGCCATGAAGGAGTTGTCGTTATGGGTCTGCGTGAAGAGGATCTTGATCTTGCCGGTGTTTTCGGTGGGGGTGTCGGTGTTGCCATCGGTCGCGGGTGTGCCGTCCGTGGCGGGCGTGCCGTCGGTGGGAGCTTCCGTCTTTTCGGTGTTCGAGCCGCAGGCGCACAGTGCCAGCACCATGCACAGCGCCAAAATGAGAGCGAGAATCTTTTTCATCTTGAGTTCCTTTCGTTTTTTTATAATATAAAACAGGCGGAGGCCTATTTTATTTCTTCTTTGCATTCAGGCGGCCGTCGACATAGACCGCGGCGAAGATGATGATCGCCTGAAGCACCTTCTGGAAGTAGCTGTTGACGCCGAGGATATCCATGCCGTTGCTGATAACGCCGATGATCAGGACGCCGATGGTCGTGCCGGTCATCGTGCCGATGCCGCCGCTCATGCTGACGCCGCCGATGACCGCCGCAGCAATGACCGTCATCTCATAGCCGTCGGCCGCGTTGGCGTTGCCGGAGGAGATGCGCGAGGCCATGAGGAAGCCGCAGATGCCGGCGCACAGGCCGCTGATGATGTACGTTGTGCAGGTGATCCACTTGACGTTGATGCCGGAATAGCGCGCGGAGACCGCGTTGCCGCCGACAGCGTAGACCTTGCGGCCATAGCTGGTGCATTGCAGCACGACGATGCCGACGGCCATGGCCGCGATAAAGTAGAAGACCATGTAGGGAATGCCGAAGTTGGTGAGCGTGCCGGCTTCGTCAAAGGTACGGTTGATAAAGCCGTTGGCGATGCTGACGAAGCGGTCGCTGAGGAAGAAGATGGCCTTGGCGTTGGTGTAGATGTAGGCAAGGCCGCGGGCAGCCAGCATGGTGCACATGGTCATGATGAAGCTGGGCACCTTGGCGTAGGCCACGCCGACGCCGTTGATCGCGCCCCAGAGCAGACCCATGCCGATGGAGATCGCGATCGGGACGATGAGGGGATTGTCCACATGGTCACCGGAGATGTAGCGCGCCGAGAAGACGCAGCAGATGGCCACGATCGAGCCGACGGACAGGTCAATACCGCCGGTAATGATGACGAACGTCATGCCGACGGCGAGGATGCCGTAGAGCGTGACCTGCTTGATGATCAGCAGCAGGTTGTTCGTGGTGAAAAACGCCGGCGAGAGAATCGACCACAGGCCGATCAGCAGGAAGAGGATGAGAACGATTGCCAGCCGGGGAATCAGCGCCTTGAATTTTGTTTTTCTGTTCACTTTCATGTTTTGCTCCTATCCGATTCAGCCTTTGATGATAGCCGTCATGATTTTTTCCTGCGTCGCCTCGGAGGCCGGCATTTCGCTGACGATGCGGCCCTCCTTGAGAACGAGCAGCCGGTCGCAGATGCCCAGCAGCTCCGGCATTTCCGATGAAACGACGATGACCGCCTTGCCGGCCTTGGCCAGCTCCTGAATGAGCTCGTAGATCTCATACTTTGCGCCGACGTCGATGCCGCGCGTCGGCTCGTCGAGGAAGACCAGCTCCGGCTCGGTCAGCAGCCATTTGGCCACGACGATCTTCTGCTGGTTGCCGCCGGAGAGTGAGGCGACCTGCTGATCGACGCCGTGGATCTTGACGCGCATCTTTTCGATGATGGCCTTGGTGCTGGACTGCTCGCGTCTGCGCGAGGCAAAGCCGCCGCGGCTGAGCTTGTTGATGATGGTCACGCAGATGTTCGACAGCACCGAGCCGCGCAGATTCAGGCCGCAGTGCGCGCGATCCTCCGGGACCAGCGCGAAGTGGTGCTTGGCCGCCTCGCCGGGGCTTTTGATGCGCAGCGGCTCACCCTTGAAGCGAACCGTGCCGCCGGTGGGGCGCTCGATGCCAAACAGCGCCTCGATCACCTCGGTGCGTCCCGCGCCGACCATGCCGGCAAAGCCGAGGATCTCGCCGCGCGCGACCTTGAAGCTGACGTCGTCAAACACGCCCGCGCGGCTCAGGTGCTCCACCTCAAAGATCGTCTCGCCGATCTCCTTTTCCACCGTGGGGTAGACATGATCGAGCGGTCGGCCGACCATTTCGCTGATGACGGTCTTCTGGTCGAAGTCCTGCATGCTGCGCGCGGAGATGATCATGCCGTCGCGCAGGACGCTGATCGTGTCGGCGATGACCGGCAGCTCCTCGAGCTTGTGGGTGATGTAGATGATGCCGACGCCGCGGCTTTTGAGCTTTCCGATGATATCAAACAGGATGCCGACCTCGTTGTCGGTCAGCGCGGAGGTGGGCTCGTCCATGACGACGATCTTGGCGTCGTAGGACACGGCCTTGGCGATCTCGAGCAGCTGGGTCTCGGCAACGGAGAGGTTTTTGACCAGCGCATCGGCATGAATTTTGATGTCATAGCTGTCCAGCAGCGCCTGCGCTTGGCGGCGCATGGCGCGGTCATCCACAAGGCCGAGCTTCTTCGGCTCACGGCCGATGTAGATGTTGTTGGCCACGGTCATGTCCTGGAAGGCGGACATCTCCTGGAAGATCATCGAAACGCCGTGCTCACGCGCCTGATAGGGGCTTTGGAAGGACATTTCCTTGCCGTCGATGATAAGCTTGCCCGCATCCGGCGCATGCTCGCCCATGAGGATCTTCATCAGCGTGGACTTGCCTGCGCCGTTTTCGCCGACCAGCGCTGCCACATGCCCTTTTTCAAGGGAAAAGTCGACCGAGTGAAGAACCTCCACGCCGTGGAAGGATTTCTTGATCCCCTGCATTTGCAAAATCGTATTTGACATTAGCATTTCCCCTCTATCTCATGGCCCTCTGCGACCGCGTCAATCAGGCGGAAGAGCTGACGGGCAGTTTTGGTGATGTTTTCAAGCGTGCGGTCAATCTCGAGCGCTTCGCCGAGGCTCACCGGCGTCTGCAGCACCGGGAAATAGGCGTCGATGCCGATGCGATTGCATTCCTCCGCGCCGTCGGACACGCAGCCGGCGATGGCGACAACGAGCTTGCGATGCTTTTTTGCCAAGCGCGCAATGCCCATGGGCGCTTTTCCCATGCTGGTCTGGCGGTCGAGGCGTCCCTCGCCGGTGATGACGAGGTCGGACTGCGCGATCGCTTGCTCCATGTTGGTCATTTCAATGACCGTGTCCACGCCGGGGCTCATCTTCGCGTTCAGGTAGGCCATGAACGCAAAGCCGAGGCCGCCCGCTGCGCCCGCGCCCGGAATACGGGACACGTCCTTGCCGAGCGCCTTTTGCGTAACCTTGGCGTAGCTTTCCAGCGACTTATCCAGCCGCGCGACCATGCCGACGTCCGCGCCCTTCTGCGGGCCGAAGATCTCCGAAGCGCCGGTCTCGCCGCACAGGGGATTGTTCACGTCCGAGGCCAGCAGGAAGCTGCACGCGTCGAGCCGGGCGTCCCGTCCGGAAAAGTCGACCGCGGCGATGCGCTCGACGTCCCGGCCGAAGCGGCCGACGCACCGGCCGTCGCAGTCGAGGAAGCGATAGCCCAGCGCCTGCAGCATGCCGATGCCGCCGTCGTTGGTCGCGCTGCCGCCGAGGCCGATGATAAACCTGCGGTAGCCCTGCTCCATCGCGTCGAGGATCAGCTCGCCCACGCCGTAGGACGTCGCGTTGAGCGGGTTGCGCTCGCTCAGCGGGATGAGCGCCAGTCCCGCGGCACTCGCGACCTCGATGACCGCCGTGCCGCGGCTGCGGATGACGCCGTACTTTGCGCGCACGGTGCCGCCCGAGCAGGAGACCACGTCGCGGGAGACAAATTCGCCCCCGCAGCCGGTCGTGATAGCATCGACCGTGCCCTCGCCGCCGTCGGCCAGCTGGAATATGTGCGTCTCCATGTCGGGGCATACGCTCAGCAGCCCCGCCTTGACGGCCTGCGCCGCCTGTGCGGAGGAAACGCTTTCTTTAAACGAATCGATTGCAATAACAGTTTTCACAATTTCTCCAAAACTCAGTAAAATTTACTTGCTTTCTTTGTTCTTTTTGTTTATTATAACAGCAGGTTCTTTGTGCTGCACACAAAATTTTAATCTTTTTTCTGTTTTAACCCAAAAAGGAGTGCGCGTTATGTTTCTGCTTCCCGAAATCGCCCAACAGATCGTCGACGAGATCAATACCACCATCAGCCGCGACCTGAACATCATGGATCACGACGGCATCATCGTGGCCAGCACGGACGCGGCGCGCGTCGGCACCCTGCACACCGTGGCACGCGATCTGCTGAAAAGCGGCATGGATTCGTACATTGTCCGCACGGACGACCTGCCCTCCGGCTGCCGCCGCGGTATCAACCTGCCCATCACGATCAAGGGCGAGCGGCTCGGCGTGGTCGGCATCACCGGCGACCCGGCCGAGGTCTCCGGTCTGGGCAAGGTCATCCAGAAAATGACCGAGATCATGCTCATCGAGGTGCAGCAGCAGGCGGCGCTGAGCTATCTGGAAACGACGAAGCACAATTTCATCGAGCGGCTGCTGTTTGGCGACGTTTCCGATACCCGCAATCTGCGCATCACGGCCAATGGGCTGGATTTTGACCTCTTTGCGCCGAAGACGCTGGCGCTGTTCGGGCCGATCGGCGATTCGCTGATGCTCCCCTCGGAGCTGGCGGGACAGGGCGCCGTCGGCATCGTGCGGATGGTGCAGAATTTGCTGAAAAGCAGCCGGAGCATCTGCGTGCCGATTAACGGCAACATCCTGGTGCTGTTCAACGAAAATCAGCTTTCCGCCATCCGGGCACAGGCGCTGTCGATCTGCCAGAGCATCTCCTCCTTTTACGACCGGAGCATCTACTGCGGCATCAGCCAGCACGCGCAGGACTATACCGAGCTGCCGCAGAAGTACAAGCAGGCGCTCACGGCCTGCCGCGTGGCCGCCTCCTCCGGCGGCAGCGTCGTGGCGGTCTTCAACGAGCAGTCACTGCCCTTCATCATCCAGTCGATCCCGGAATACACGATGAACACGCTGATGCGCACCACCTTTGCCCGCTGCGACGAGGCCGAGCGCGCAGAGCTGCTGGCCACACTCTCGCTCTACTTCAAGCACGGCGGCAACACCGCGCTGGCAGCAGAGGCGCTGTTCATCCATCCGAACTCCTTCCTCTACCGGCTGAACAAGGTCAAGCTCAAAACCGGCCTCGACCCGCGGCAGCCGATGGATTGCAGTCTGCTCGGGCTGATCGTCGCGTATTACAACCTGCAAATGTCGAAAAACTGAGGGAACCTCTGAATCAATCGTCTGCGG
>CAKTZP010000014.1 GCA_934636045.1 uncultured Oscillospiraceae bacterium | reverse complement strand
GCGCAACTCACGCCCTAACGTACCCATGTACGCCGACGGGCGTGAGTTGCTTGTCTTCCGAACTTTTTTGCAGTCTGCCAGCGTGCCGAAAAGGGTTTTTCGACACGCTGAGGGCTGCCCGGTGGGCAGCCCTTGGTTTTTATTCAGCTTCCTCGGTGGTGTAGTTGTCAAAGTAGCCCTGAACGAGGACAATGGGAGTGCCCTTGTCGCCGGAGCCGCTGGTCAGATCGCAGAGTGAGCCGATCAGGTCGGTCAGACGGCGCGGGGTCGTGCCCTGCGAGGCCATGTTGCCGACAAGGCTGCCGTGCTTGGCGCGGATGCTCTCAGAGATGGCGTCGCGCAGTGCCTCGCCGGAGAGATCCTTGAACGCTTCGTCAGCCAGATATTTGAGCTTCAGCTCGTTCGGCGTACCGATGAGACCGTCGGTGTAGTTGGGAGATACGACCGGGTCGGCCAGCTCCCAAATCTGTCCCTTGGGATCCTTGAATGCGCCGTCGCCGTAGATCATGACCTCAACATGCTTGCCGGTCGCCTTGAGCAGACGGCTTTGGACGTCCTCCACAAACGCCTGTGCGTCGCGGGGGAAGAGCTTGACGGTGCTTTCCGTCGCCTTGTTCGAGCCGAGCAGCCCGTAGCGCTCATTGTAGCCGCTGCCGTTGACGGGAGCGGTCATGATCTCATCGAGACCGTAGACGCAGGTCGCGCCCGCCTCGCGGAGCAGGCGATCGGTGCGCTTGCGGCTGTGGATGTCGCAGTGCAGAACATGGTCGGTGTAGGAAAGAATGGTTGCAGCACGGTTGGAGAAAATAATCTCAACCTCGGCGCCGCTTTCGCGGATGAGGTCGCCGTAATACTGAACGTAATCCACGCCGGTAAATTCGTGCTTCGGCGTGCCGAAGAGGGTGCGGTACTGCTCCAGAGTCAGCGTGTCCTGATAGGGATTGATGCCGGCCTTGTCAATTTGCTCCTCACTGACCAGCTCGTTGCCGACCTCGTCGGACGGATACTTGAGCATCAGGACGATCTTCTTCGCGGCGGCTGCAATACCGCGCAGGCAGATGGCGAAGCGGTTGCGGGAAAGAATGGGGAAAATCACGCCGATCGTTTCGCTGCCAAGCTTTGCGCGGACATCCTCGGTGATGTTCTCGACAGAGGCGTAATTTCCCTGTGCGCGGGCGACGACGGACTCGGTGACGGCCACGACATCGCGGTCGCGCAGCGAGAAGCCGTCGGATTTGCACGCAGCCAGCAGGCTGCTGACGACGTTTTCGGCCAGCGGGTCACCCTGACGAATAATGGGGCAGCGGATGCCTCTGGATACGGTACCGGTATTTCTCATGATTAAGCGTCCTTTCTCAGCAATAGCATTGGTTTTTCAAAATTGCAATATAGGGGAAGTTGCGGTAGTGCTCGGTGTAATCCAAGCCGTAGCCGACAAGAAGCTCGTCGGGAGAGAGACAGCCGTAGTAGTTGACCGGCTGCGCGGCACTTTCCTTTTACCGGAACGCAATGCCTGCAAGCGAGGCAGGAGCGCGCGGCATTTTGAGCTTTACAATCAAGCGCTCAGACAGTATAATACATTTATCGGCATAAGTAAAATAGATAATACTAATATGCACCATTAGTAAAATTTATGAAAGGAGCACCGCTATGCGTGTAAAATTGGAGCTCTACCGTATGTTTCTGGAGGTCGCCAAGACGGGGAATATCTCGCTGGCCGCGCAAAATCTTTATATTTCGCAATCGGCCGTCAGCTGGAGGAGCAGCTCGAGGTGCGGCTGTTTTCCCGCAGCACCAAGGGCGTCAAGCTGACGGGCGAGGGGAGAATGCTGGCCGAGTATGTATCGCATGCGCTGGGACTGCTGGAAAGCGGCGAGGAGAAGCTGGCACAGGCGCGGAATCTGCAGACCGGCGAGCTGGTCATCGGCGCGAGCGATACAGTGACGAAGACGTATCTGCTTTCGCGGCTGGAGGCCTTCCATAATGCATATCCCGGCATTCGCATTCGCATCCGTAACGGCACGAGCCGCGCCGTGCTGGACTATCTGAACGCAGGCACGGTCGATATCGCCTTTGCCACCGAGCCGAAGAACGCCGCTGCCTATCACCTGCGACGGTGCATTGTGACGCATACGATCTTTGTTGCTGCGCCGGACTATTTTCCGAACCTGACGCATGTGTTTACGATGGCGGAGTTCGCGGCCCTGCCGCTGATTTTGCTGGAGCAGCAGGCGAGCTCACGGAAGCACCTGGAGGAGTTTTTTCGGGAAAACGGTCTGGCCATTCGTCCGGAGATCGAGCTGGGGTCGCATAATCTGCTGATCTCGCTGGCGCGTATCGGCCTTGGCGTTGCATGCGTGACGGAGGAATTCTCGCAGTCCGGTCTCGGACGCGGGGTCATTGTACCGCTGCGCACGGACTTTGAGGTGCCCTCCCGCGCGGTCAGCATGTGCACGCTGCGCGCCGTTTCGCCGACCCCGGCTGCAGAGCGGTTTATGGAGTTTATCACGGAGAGCAACCGCATGTCGTACGACCCCGGCCATTCCTACCATTTTGACGCCGATCTGAACGAAAACTGAATATTTTTTCAAAAATTCTGAATTTTTCCTGCTGATCCAGTTGATGTTTGTCGAGGAAATATGTATTATAAAATAAAATGCGCGGGAGGGAAGAAAAATGAAAAGGTGTGTGGCGCTTCTTCTTGGGCTGCTGCTGGTGACGGTTATGCTTGCAGGCTGCGCGTCGAAGCGGCGCGACGTTTATTACGGCGACGTGAAGCTTGAGTATGTCGAGGAGGCGTACGAGCCAGAGGAGATATGGCTGGACAATGAGTGGCTCCAGCGCAAGGGCAGAGAAGCAGCGGAAGGCCTTAATTTGTCTAAGACGAAGGATTTACTAATTTATTTGGGAAAAATAGAGCCACTGATTAACCGGTATTTTCTCCATTCCTGCTACGCCGTAACAGGTGTCGTGCGTTTTTCAAACGGTGTTTGGGGAGTGCGATTTGCATACAATAATCCGTGGCCGATGTTTGATTCCTGCGATGAGTATTATTACTTCCGCGAAGCGGATGGCGAGATTTTTGACACATACCTCGACTGGTATGATGAAAACCCATGGAAAGACTTCCTCGATTACTGAGGAACAGGAAAAATCCAAATTTCTACAAGAAACCTCTTGACAAGCGCGATGAAAACGAGTATGATATACAAGCTGATTTCGTAAGGAATCGCGCATGGAGAGGTGGCTGAGCTGGCCGAAGGCGCACGACTGGAAATCGTGTAGGCGTTAAAAGCGTCTCGCGGGTTCGAATCCCGCCCTCTCCGCCAAAAGACCCGAGCTCTAACGAGCTCGGGTCTTTTGGCACAGAGCGCGAGGATTCGAATAGTTGCAATAGTCCACCGATGCACCAGCAGGTCCTCAGATTTTCCTTAAAAACAAAAGCAAGCTGCCTGAGGCAGCTTGCCATAGCTCCACCCTTACCTTCAGCCGAATCCCGCCCTTCCGCCGCGCGGAGGATACTATCGTAGGTGCGAGAGTCAGGGTATTATTGCCGGAGAGGGCGTTGCGTCTTTGCCTGTTCCTCGCCATCATTCAAAATGTTTTCCCATCACGGTCAGATTAGTCGCAGTGTATAGGCCGAAGCGGGTATAGAAGTGGAGATGATGTTTGTCGTTCACGCTGGTCAGTTCCATGTGTTTTGCACCGTTTTCCCGCGCACGGCGTTCGAGCTCATGAAGAAACGCGGTGCCATAGCCTTTGTTCTGATACTCGGACAGCACGACGATCTCTTCCAGATAATACGCCAGCAGGTCATCGTATTCCTTAAAGTATCCGATCGCAAACCCGGTCACATGATGCGCCTCCCGCTGGATCAGGCAGAGGGAATCTTCGATCGTGACCATTTGATGGAGCCTTTTATACGCCTTTTCGTATGTCCAACAACCATCCCCATGACCGTTGTAATAGTCCATATATAATGTTGCAATTTGGTCGATGTCCGCTTCGGTCATGACGGAATAATCCACGGCATGGCTCCTCCTAAATTTTTTGGTTGCTTTTTGTCAAAAAATCTGTTACGATATCTATGGCGCTTAGCGCCGGGCGCTGCCACCTACGGCGGACGGTTTGCTTCCCTCGTTTTTTGCGTTTTCTGAGAAACGACGGGGAGGTGATGCGCATGTATGTTACTTATGCGGAGCTATTCAGCTTTGTCTTGGTACTTTGTGCCGTCATTTCTTTGGTCAAAAGCCATAGAAATCAATGATCTTTTGAAAAAAAGATTACTCCGTCCTAACGCCTACCAAGCTTGACGGAGTAATCTGTCCAACGAGGGAGGCAACCGTTCGTCGGCAGCGCCTCTTCCTATTTGGAGTATACCACGGACAAAACGCAATTGCAAGTGTTTTCTTACTTTTTCTCGTCCGCCCGCTCCAGGCGGCCGCGGCAGAGGCCGCAGCGGTAGGCCTCGGGGTGTTGGATGAGCTTGCTGTTCCGCTCTCGTGCGTAAATTTTTCCGCAGGAGGCGCACCGGACGGCGTAGCGGCTGACGTGCTCCTGCAGAGCAGGCGATAAGCCCTTCTCTTCGTAAGTCGCGGTACGCTGAATGCGATACTGCGGAAGAAGTGTGTTGACGCGCTGTGCCAAGGACTTCCAGTGTTTGCCATGGTTGTGGCAGCCGCGCACGGTGTGCAGCAGCTCATGGACGATCGTATCCTTTGCGGCTTGGTCGCAGACGTCATCCTGCAACAGGCGTTCCGCGATGCTGATGCGAAATGCGCCGGAGGGAAGCCGTGCGCAGAGCCCCCAACGGCATTTTGCCCGCGTGTTGACGCTCCATTGCTCGACCATGCCGGGACGAATGCCGACAGTATCCAAGTCAGCGATGCACGCGGCGACAAGCCTTTGTAAATCCTTCATTTATCCTCCGACAGTACAAGCTGTGCTGATGAGGCCATTTTATCACGTGCGGCGGGCAACGCACAAGTGCCTTTTCCGCTTCGAGGGTGTCGATGGCGCTCGAAGCTTGCTTTTCGCGCGGAGGCGCCTTATAATATAATATGTATGCAAATATTATGCACGCGCGAGAAGCATTTTCGGCAGAGAAAAGGGTGAGGCAATGATTTATACGCAGCATTATGCGTCGCCGTTGGGCGAGATTCTGATTGCGGCGGACGAGCGTGGACTGGTTGGACTTTGGCTGGACAGCCAGAAGTATTTTGGCGGGATGCTGCCGGCGGAGCTGACGGAGCGGGAGTCGCCGGTGCTGGCCGAGACGAAGCGTTGGCTGGACATTTACTTTAGCGGCCGCGAGCCGGGCTTTACGCCGCCGCTGCATCCGGACGGTTCCCCGTTCCGACAGGCGGTTTGGAAGCTTTTGCTGCAAATTCCGTATGGAAAAACGACGACCTACGGCGCAATTGCGCACCGGCTGGCCGGAAATGGCAGAATGTCGGCGCAGGCGGTCGGCGGCGCAGTGGGGCATAACCCGATTTCCATCATCATTCCGTGTCACCGCGTAGTGGGAGCGAACGGCAGCCTCACGGGCTATGCAGGCGGGCTTCCGAAAAAGGCGGCGCTGCTGGAGCTGGAACAGGCGGACATGCGCTCCCTTTTCCGGCCGGGAAAGGGAGCGGCGCCAAAATGCACCAAAGATAACGCATAACATAAAAATAAGGTGCAACACGGGATACAAGAGCAAGCCTGGTTCTTGCGGGAAGCCTTCGGTTACGCGGGCTTTTAGGCCGGACAGGCTTCGCTGCTGTGCGATTCATAGCAGTACTGTCCGGCGGTGAGGAAATGCGCGCTCCCGTCCGGCAGGCGAAGGTCGGCGGTCGTATTGGCGGGAACAGTGACCTCGAGGCGATAGCCGGTCTCCGTCCGCGTCCAAGCGGTCGCAACAAGGCCGTAAACGCTTTGGTAGCTCGCGCGGGCGAAGGTGACGTGCCCGCCGGGCTGCGGCGCGAGGACAAAGTGATTTTCGCCCGCGACGCGGATGCCGCACATGGTGTTCATCAGCCACTCGCAGACCGCGCCCTTGGAATAATGGTTCAGCGAGGCGATCCATTTGTCCTTTAAATTGCCCTCCCATGCTTCCCAGATGGTGGTCGCGCCGGATTTCGGCATAAAGAGCCAGCCGGGCATTTCTTCATTTTCCAGCAGCCGGTAGGCGTAGGAAATGTCGAGACCGGCCAGCACGTCCAGAATCATTGGCGTGGAGAGGAAGCCCGTCCCGAGCCGCCAGCCGTAGTGCTCCAGCGCGGTGATGAGGCGCTTTTTGGCAAAGGTCTCCTGCTGCTCGGTCAGCAGCCCCATGTACAGCGGGCGGA
The DNA here is from genome assembly GCA_934636045.1 of uncultured Oscillospiraceae bacterium. Taxonomy (GTDB): domain Bacteria; phylum Bacillota; class Clostridia; order Oscillospirales; family Oscillospiraceae; genus JAZOXB01. The sequence continues at coordinate 18,316 of CAKTZP010000014.1, read as the reverse complement.
CGAGCTTGGCCTGCCGGTCGGTGTCGAGGGTATAGTTTTTCTTTGTGACCAGCTCCTGATAGGCGCGCTTGGCGCCCTCGCTGTAGGTGCGGATGCGTGCGAGCTGCGGCGATTCCGGCTCGCCGAGGATTCGGGCAATTTCCAACACGCGGCGGAGCGTGAAATAGGTGTAAGCCGTGGATTCCTCGGGGTGCGGGATGTAAAAATCGATGCCGTGGAAGGACATCACGTCGTTCGGCTCGGCCCATTCGCCGTAGGATTTGCCGCAGTTGACGGCGTATTTGCGGTTTTTGTGGGACAAATGCATCGGCTTTGCAAAGATGCCGCCCCATTTTCCGGCGCGGCGGATCATAAACTCCGCATAGCGCAGCATGCCGTCATAATATTCCCGCAGCAGTCGGTCGTCGCCGTATTTTTGATAGAAGTAAAGCGGAAGATACACGCCCGCGCACGCCCAGCCGACGGAACCGTTCATTTTGTTGATGAAGGGGTCTTCGTTTGCGTAGGGCGCGATCTGCGGCAGGCGGCCGCTGCGCCACTGGCGGTCGAAAATGTCGCGCACGTGCTTGCGTGCAAAGGCGGCATAGTCGACCAGATAGGACGCCGTATTGAAAAACACCTGACTGTCGCCCGTCCAGCCCATGCGCTCGCGCGTGGGGCAGTCGGTCGGCAGGTCGGTCGAGTTGCTTTTCAGCGACCAGACCGTGTTTTGATAGAACTGGTTGATGAGCGGATTGGAGCAGGAGAATTCCGCCGTCTTTTCAAAGGCGCTGTACACGGCCACGGCGGAAAAGTCCTCCGTGCGGAAGGGAACGTCCGTGTCGACCTGTGCGTACTGGAAGCCGCCGTAGTAGAACTTGGGGGTGTATTCGTTCACGCCTTCCTTGCAGGTGTAGTCCAGCTCCTGCAGCGGGGAGCGCTTACCATCCTTCAGAATGCATTGGATGTTTTGCAGGGTCAGCTCGCCGTGGTCGTCCAGCATTTCGCCCATGGTGATGTGGAGCTTCTGCCCCTTGTGTGCCGTCACGCGGAAGGAAAGATAGCCGGAAAGATTCTGCGCAAATTTCAGAACCGTCTTGCCGCTGGGGGTCGTGAGCACTTCGACGGGCGAAAAACGTTCGCGCTCTAGGACGGGCACGTTGTTTGCGGCGGTCAGGTTGACGGACTGTGTTACGGCACGCGCCTTGCCGGAATAACTCGGGCGGCGGTTTGCGTCCACGATCTCGCCGTCCTTGAGGTCGGCAAAGCGGATGGGGCCATCGTTGCTCCACGACCAGCTGTCGTCGGTCGTCACGGTCTGCGTGGTGCCGTCGGCATAGGTCAGCTCCAGCTGCGCCAAGAGCTTTGTCTGCGCGCCATAGGAATTGGTGCGCCCGGCGCCGCCGATCGAGCCGCGGTACCAGCCGTCGGCCAGTTCGACGGTCAGGTCGTTTTCGCCGCCGCGGAGCAGGGGAGTGACGTCGTAAGCCTGGTATTGCAGACGCTTGCGGTAGTCCGTCGCGCCGGGCGCGAGGATGAACTCACCGACGCGCTGGCCATTCAGCCGCGCCTCATACAGGCCGCAGGCCGTGATGTACAGACGAGCCTTCACAGCGTCCGTTGCAGAGAAGACCTTGCGGAAGCAGTCAACGGGATAGCGCTGCTTTTTCTGCACGTTGTAGTCTCCGGCGATCCACTGCGCGTGCCAGTCCGAGGGAGAGAGCAGGCCCATTTCAAAAAAGGCCTCCTCCGACCATTCGCCGGAGGCGTCGTTCTCATCCCAGAGCCGCACGCGCCAGCAGACGCGCTGGCGGGAGCGCAGCGTCTCAGGAAAGTCAACGTGCATTGTGCCCGAGGCAACCTTTCCACTGTCCCAGACGGTTTTTCCGTCGGTCTCGGCCAACAGCTGAAACGCGCGCTGTGTGGCTCCACCGTCGCAGTTCCAAAAAAGCCGCGGATGCAGAATGTCGATTCCAACGGGGTCCTTCAGATATTCGGTTCTCAAGCGGACTGCTTTCATCTCATTTTCTCCTTTTTGCGCGGATCGAAGCCGCGGGGTTCGGCGTTGCGGTAACGTTTTCATTATAGCCGCTGCAGACAGATTTGTCAATTTTTTCAGCGCAGAATTGTGACACTTAAAAGAAAATAAAATGAAAAGAAATCCCAGGACGAAATCCCTGCGGGAGATGGCAGAATGTCAGAGCAGGCGGCCGCGTTTGGCAGGAAAATTGCCGAACGCAGCCGCCTGATTCTTATGCAATGCGATGTGTCTTGCACCTTACCGGCACAGGCAGCACCCAGTGGTGCCGGTCTGCCCTGCGACCATACTGAATGTCGGTGATCGTGTCGTAAAGGCGCTGCGACAGGCTGCCGATGCCGCCATTTCCGACGGTATAATCAACACCGTCAAAGGCAAGTGTGCCGATCGGCGAAATGACCGCCGCCGTTCCGCAGCCCCACGCCTCCTCAAGCCTTCCGGCGCGCACCGCTGCCAGTAATTCGGAAACATCCAGCTGCCGCTCCTCGACCCGTAGGCCGGCCTCACGCAGCAGCGTGATGCAGGTGCTGCGGGTAATGCCCGGCAGGATTGAGCCGGTCAGGCTGGGGGTGACGACGGTATCGCCGATTTTGAACATCACGTTCATGGCGCCGACCTCCTCAATATAGCGGCGCTCCACACCGTCGAGCCACAGCACCTGATCGTAGCCGGCCTGCTCCGCGCGGACCGTCGCGCGGGCTGCTGCGGCGTAGTTGCCGCCGCACTTGGCGTACCCAGTGCCGCCTCGTACGGCACGGACATCGTCTCGCTCGATGGCGATGCGAACCGGCGCAAGACCGCGCGGATAGTAGGTACCGACCGGCGAGGCAATGATATAAAAGGCTGCGTTATGAACTCCGTGAACTCCGAGCTGCGTATCCGTACAAATTACAAACGGCCGCAGATATAGTGATGTTCCCGGCTCGTGCGGCACCCACGCCGCCGCCTCCGATACGAGCGCACGCACCGCCTCAACAAAAACCTCGGGCTCGAGCTGCGGCAGCCCCATTCGTTCACAGGATGCTGCGAGGCGCTGCCCGTTATCGTGCGGACGGAAGAGCTGAATTCCACCGTCGGAGCGGCGGTAAGCCTTCAGCCCCTCGAACACCTCTGCTCCGTAGTGAAAAACGCAGCAGGCCGGGTGGAGCGTAAGGGAATGGAGCGGCTCAATGCGGGCATCGTGCCAGCCGTCGGCCGGGGTGTAATCCATGGCAAACATCCGATCGGCAAAGACCTGCCCGAAGCCGACATTGGTCAGCGAAGCGGGGGGTGCAGCAAAATGATCGGCTTTCTTGATCGTAATGTTCATAATGATCTGACCTTTCTGTGTTTTGCCATACTCTACATCATAAAAATGAAAATGTCAATATAATAAATTGCAATTCATAGGAATTTACAATGGATTCCAGTGAAATTCAGATGAAGTTTTGCAAGATAGACAAATATTACTTGCAAATTTGACGAATCATGCTTGCATTCGCAGAAAAGAAAACTGCAGATTTCTTGGCGCGCCATTCAACAAAAAGCCTCTGAAATCGGATGATTTCAGAGGCTTCAGCGTGTCGAAAAACCCTTTTCGACACGCTGATAGGCTGCAAAAAAGTGCAGTAAGTCAAAATCCTTGCGGAGCAAGCTATGAATTCTTATGCGCAAGGGCAGAGATGACGCTGTACAGACCGAAGAGGATGAAATAGACGGCGGCCATGTAGCCGATGGCGCGGAGGGTGACAAAGGACATGGCGGGGCTGAAGAGCATCAGAAAGCCGAGCACCAGACCCATGATATTCAGCAGCAGCGAGCAATAATAGAAGCCCGGATTGACCATCAGGCGGACGAGATGATTGCGCGCAAGGCCGGAGATGCAGTGGGCAATGAACCAGAGCGGCAGCAGGACAGTCAGCGCCCATTTGCCAAGGTTTGGATTGGCCAACAGCATCACGCCGCACATCACGCTCAAAACACCGGAGATGAGTGACATCACCGGGCCGAAGCCGGTAAAGCGGGAAAGCCGGCAGTAGACCACGAGGTCTTCAATGCCCAGCACGATGGCAATGAGGCCGTAGACGACGACGGCGCCGGTGAGCGTGCTTTCGGGACGAACGAAGGTAAAAATACCAAGGAAGATCAGAAGCAAGCCGACAATCAGCTCGCCCCATGCAAAGCTGCGGTTGTTTTTCATTGCACGTTACCGTCCTTTCCGTGGAGAATGTCCATGAATTCATTGCCTGTGATGGTTTCTTTCTCATAGAGGTAGCTTGCCAGCTCATCGAGCTTGGCGCGGTTTTCGCCGAGCAGGCGCAGCGCCTTCTGATGCTGTGCTTTGACGGTCTGGACGACCTTTTGGTCGATTTCCTTCTGTGTGTCGGCGGAGCAGGCGAGGGTGGCGTCGCCGCCAAGATATTGGTTCGTCACGGTTTCCATGGCGACCATGTCAAACTCCTCGGTCATGCCGTAGCGCGTGACCATCGCGCGGGCGAGCTTGGTGGCCTGCTCAATGTCGTTGGATGCGCCGGTGGTAATCTGCCGGAACACCAGCTCCTCGGCCGCGCGGCCGCCGGTCAGGGTGGCGATCTTGTTTTCCAGCTCTTCCTTGGTCATGAGCACCTTGTCGTTCTGCTCGACCTGCATGGTGTAGCCCAGCGCGCCGGAGGTGCGGGGGATGATGGTGATCTTCTGCACCGGGGCGGACGCGGTTTGCAGCGCGGCGACCAAGGCATGGCCGATCTCATGATAGGCGACGACCTTCTTCTCTGCGTCGGTCATGATGGCGTTTTTCTTCTGATATCCGGCGATGACAACCTCGATGCTCTCTTCCAAATCGGCCTGCTCCACCACGGTGCGGCCGCTGCGGACGGCGCGGAGGGCGGCCTCGTTGATGATGTTGGCAAGCTCTGCGCCGGAGGAGCCGGAGGCCATCCGTGCGATGGTGTGGAAGTCCACATTATCCGCTGTTTTGATCTTTTTTGCGTGAACCCTGAGAATTGCCTCCCGGCCGGCAAGGTCGGGCAGCTCCACGGGAACGCGGCGGTCAAAGCGGCCGGGACGCGTCAGCGCAGGGTCGAGGGATTCGGGGCGGTTCGTCGCCGCCAGAATGATGACGCCGTTGTTGCCCTCAAAGCCGTCCATCTCGGTCAGAAGCTGGTTGAGCGTCTGCTCGCGCTCGTCGTTGCCGCTGAGCTGTCCGTCACGCTTTTTGCCGATGGCGTCGATCTCGTCGATAAAGACGATACAGGGCGCCTTTTCCTTTGCCTGCTGGAACAGATCGCGCACCTTGGACGCGCCCATGCCGACAAACATCTCAACAAATTCAGAGCCGGACATGGAGAAAAACGGCACACCGGCCTCACCGGCGACGGCCTTGGCCAGCATGGTCTTGCCCGTGCCCGGAGGGCCGACGAGCAGGACGCCCTTTGGCATGGATGCGCCGACGTCGGTGTATTTTTGCGGATTGTGCAGATAATCGACGATTTCGGCAAGATTTTCCTTCGCCTCGTCCTCGCCTGCAACGTCCGAGAAGCGGATGCCGTCGCTGGAGGGAACGTAGACCTTGGCGTTGCTCTTGCCCATACCGAAGGCCATGGCGTTCGGGCCGCCGGCCTGCGACATCATCTTTTTCGCGAGATACTGCCCAAGGGCGGCGAAGATAAGAATCGGCAGAATGAACGTCAGGAAAAAGCTGAGCAGCGGCGACGTGCCCTGTTCAATATTGCGCGTGAATGTTGCGCACGATTCATACAGTCGCTCGGTCAGGGTCGGGTCGTTCATCTCACCCGTTTTGTAGATTTGCGTACTGTCCTTGTCGGTGAAAACGATCTCGGTATCGTCCACCTCAACGCTGCCGATGTTTTTGTCCTCGATCATTTTCATAAAGGTGCCGTAGTCGACCTCCTTGACCCGCGCGCCGGACAGCAGCGGCGAGACGACCATGTTAAACACCAAAATGATCAACAACGCAATGGCATAGTAATAAATCAGAGGCTTTTTTGGCGATTTTACTTCTTTCATATATGCCTGCTCCTTTGTGGCGGGAAACTCTGATGTGTTCGGCTGCTCTTGCCGTTTTTTTCAGAGCTTTCCATTTTTTGGGGGAGAAAACGGAGAAAAACATGTTTTCCCAATACTCCAATATGAAGTATAACGCCGTTTTCTAAACTGAAACAAAACAAACCGGAGAAAATTATCTCCGGCTTGCAATGTTTTTTGCGTTGTCAGGGGTGGACTCGACGTGCAAGCGGCGGGCTGGGGGCACCCTGCCCTACGGCATCCTATGGGGTATCGATAAGGGCCGATGTGGGCATCGGCCCCTACGCATGCGCTCCGACTGATGATGTGCAGCGCTGCCGTCATGGCGCCAAGGCCTTTTTGGCGGCCGAGAGCATGAGCTTGATGCGGTTGAGCTGGTTGACCTCGCTCGCGCCGGGGTCGTAGTCCACGGCGGCGATGTTGCTCTGCGGGTAGGCCTTGCGCAGCGCCTTGATGACGCCTTTGCCGACGACGTGGTTCGGCAGGCATGCAAACGGCTGGATGCAGACGATGTTCGGCGTGCCGTGCGTAATGAGCTCAATCATTTCGCCTGCGAGAAACCAGCCCTCGCCGTACTGATTGCCGAGGGAGAGGAAGGGCTTGGTTTTTTCGGCAATCTCGTAGATGGAAATCGGCGCATCGAAGCGGCGGCTGGCCTTGAGCGCGTCGACCGCGGGCTTGCGCAGCGCGGAGATAAGCCCGATTGCCGCCTTGGAGACGACAGCGGAGGATTTTTTCGTGCCGAGGAATTCTGTTTTATACTGCGCATCAAAGGCGCAATAGTTGAAAAAGTCCAGAAAATCCGGGACAACGACCTCCGCACCCTCGCGCTCAAGCAGGTCGACGAGGTGGTTGTTGGCTAACGGCATGTACTTGACGAGGATCTCGCCGACGATGCCGACGCGCGGCTTGCGGAGCGTCTCGTCGAGCGGGAGCGCGTCAAACGCCTCAACAATGCCCTTGCAGATGTCGCGGTAGTGATGGTGCGTTTTAGGATTCGTGAGCGAATCGATGCAGATATCGCGCCATGTTTCATGCAGCGCGTCGGCGGAGCCGGGCACGGCCTCATAGGGGCGAACGCGGTACAGACAGCGCATCAGCAGGTCGCCGTAGACGATGCCCTTGGCTACGTCGGCGAGCATTCCGGCGGAAATGCGGAAGCCCTCGTTTTTCTCCATGCCGTTGGCGTTGAGCGAGATGACCGGGATGTGCGAATATCCGGCCTTATCCAGCGCGCGGCGGATGAAGGAGATGTAGTTGCTGGCGCGGCAGCAGCCGCCGGTCTGGGACATGACGATGGCCAAATGGTCGGTGTCGTACCTTCCGGAAAGAACGGCGTCCATGAACTGACCGACCATGGCGATCGAGGGATAGCAGGCGTCGTTATTGACATATTTGAGTCCCGCGTTGATGGCGCTGCGGTTGTCGTTGTCCAGCACGACCAGATGATAGCCGTGCTTGGCAAACACGGGCGCGAGGAAGTCAAAGTGGATGGGGCTCATCTGCGGAGCGAGGATGGTGTAGCCCTCTTGGCGCATTTTTTCCGTGAATTCGGCGCGGCGGTAGACATAGGGCGTGGCCGGGGCAGCTGTTTTGCGCGTTTTCATGGCAGAAAGCAGGCTGCGGATGCGGATGCGCACCGCGCCGAGGTTTGCAACCTCGTCAATCTTCAGCAGGGTATAGAGCTTTCCCGAGGCTTCCAGAATCTCGCTGACCTGGTCGGACGTGACGGCGTCAAGGCCGCAGCCGAAGGAGGTCAGCTGGATGAGCTCGAGGTTTTCGCGGTGGCTTACAAATTCCGCTGCGCGATAGAGGCGGGAATGGTAGACCCACTGATCGACCACGCGCAGCGGGTGCACGGGTGGAACATCCGAGGGAAGCGAATCCTCCGTCAGGACAGTCAGACCGTAGGAGGCGATGAGCTCGGGAATGCCATGGTTGATCTCGGGGTCGATGTGGTATGGCCGCCCGGCCAGCACGATACCGCGCCGGCCGCTTTGCTCCAGCTCGGCCAGCAGCCGCGCACCCTCGGCACGGACATCCGCCTTGGCCTGCTGCTGCTCCGCCCATGCCGCATGGGCGGCTGTGCGCACCTCGTGCGCGGGAATGCTCCATTCCTCGCGGCAGAGACGCACGAGCCGGTCGGCGGCAGTCTTTTCATTCGTAAAGGCGAGGAAGGGGCGCAGGTAGCGAATGCTCCCGTCGGCGACAGCCTCGACGTTGTTCTTGATATTTTCCGCATAGGAGATGACAATGGGGCAGTTGAAATGATTCTGCGCGCCGGGGGTCTCCTGATGCTCATAGAAAACACAGGGGTGGAAAATCGTGGTGATGCCTTGGTCAATGAGCCACTGCACATGGCCGTGCGCCAGCTTGGCCGGGTAGCATTCGGACTCGGAGGGGATGGACTCCATGCCGAGCTCATAGATTTTCCGGCTGGCAAAGGGCGAGAGGACGACGCGGAAGCCGAGCTGGCGGAAGAACGTCGCCCAGAAGGGGTAATTTTCGTACTGATTGAGCACACGCGGGATACCGATCGTGCCGCGCGCGGCTTCTTCTTCGGAAAGCGGGGGATAGTCGAACATGCGCTGCCGCTTGTAAGCAACCATGTTCGGCGCGGGCCGGGTCTTTTCGGCGGCACCGAGGGGCTTTTCGCAGCGGTTGCCGGTGATGTGGCGGCGGCCGCCGGCAAAGGTGTTAATGGTCAGCATACAGCGGTTGGAGCAGCCGCCGCAGCGGGTGGTCTTTGAGCGATAGGCCAGCGCTTCAATTTCAGCGAGGGAAAGCATGCTGCTCGGTGCGTCGGTGTCGTTCTGTTTGGCAATCAGCGCCGCGCCGAACGCGCCCATTACGCCGGAAATGTCCGGGCAGACGACCTCGGCGCCGGCGATTGACTCAAAGGCGCGGAGAACGGCTTTGTTGTGGAAGGTGCCGCCCTGCACGACGATGTGGCGGCCCAGCTCCGCGGCAGAGGAGAGCTTGATGACCTTATACAGTGCGTTTTTGATGACGGAATAGGCAAGTCCGGCAGAGATATCGGCGACGGAAGCGCCCTCCTTCTGCGCCTGCTTGACATTGGAGTTCATAAAGACCGTGCACCGTGTGCCGAGGTCGACGGGATGCGCGGCAAACAGCGCCTCCTGTGCAAAATCCTGCACGGAATAGCCGAGAGAATTGGCAAAGTTCTCGAGAAAGGAGCCGCAGCCGGAGGAGCAGGCCTCGTTGAGCATGATGCTGTCGACCGCGCCGTTTTTCAGGCGGATGCATTTCATGTCTTGCCCGCCGATGTCGAGCACGCAGTCGACCGCGGGGTCAAAAAACGACGCCGCGGTGCAGTGGGCGATGGTTTCGACCTCGCCGTCGTCAAGGGAAAAGGCGGATTTGAGCAGCGCCTCGCCGTAGCCGGTGGAGCAGGAGCGTGCAATGACAGCGCCCTCGGGCAGCTGCGCGCGCAGGGCGCGGAGGCCCGCCTTGGCTGCCTCAATGGGGTTGCCGTTATTGTTTGTATAGAAGGAATAGAGCAGCTCGCCCTGCGCGCCGATGAGCGCCATTTTGGTCGTGGTGGAGCCGGCGTCAATGCCGAGATAGCAACGGCCGCGGTAGGCGGCAAGTTCGCCGCGCGTGACGGCGGCATTGGCATGGCGGGCGCAGAACGCGTCATATTCCGCCGCGTCGGTGAACAGCGCGGGGAGGCGGGGCATTTCAAAGGCAACGGCAACGCCGCGCTGCAGCCGCGCGATCAGTGCGTCAATCGGGACGGCGGTGTTTTCCACGCTCTCCAAGGCCGCGCCCATAGCGGCAAAGAGGTGGGAGTTTTCCGGATCGACTGTTGCCTCCGGGGTGAGCCTGAGCGTGCGAACGAAGGCTCTCTTCAGCTCCGGCAGAAAGTGGAGCGGCCCGCCGAGGAAGGCAACGCAGCCGCGGATAGGCTTGCCGCAGGCAAGGCCGGAGATGGTCTGATTGACGACCGCCTGAAAAATCGACGCGGCAAGATCGGCCTTAGTCGCGCCCTCGTTGATAAGCGGCTGGATGTCCGTCTTGGCAAAGACGCCGCACCGGGCAGCGATGGGGTAAAGCTGCTGATAGGCTGCAGCCTCGCGGTCGAGCCCGGCAGCGTCGGTTTGCAGCAGAGCGGCCATCTGGTCGATGAACGAGCCGGTGCCGCCGGCACAGACGCCGTTCATGCGCTCCTCAAGTCCGCCGGTAAAGTAGATGATCTTGGCATCCTCGCCGCCGAGCTCAATGGCAACGTCGGTCTGCGGCGCGGCCTTTTTCAGCGCCGTGGCGACGGCGACGACCTCCTGCACAAAGGGGATGCCCAGTGCCTTGCCAAGGTTGATCGCGCCCGAGCCGGTGATGCTCAGACGCAGTGCGCAGTCTCCAACGGCGGTCTTGGCCTCTGCCAAAAGCGCCGCCAGCGTCTGTTGGGTGTGCGCCTGATGCCGGCGGTATTCGCCGTAGAGCAGCTGATCGGCTTCATCGAGCACCACGAGCTTGACAGTGGTCGAGCCGATGTCGATCCCGGCGCGGTAGGTTTTCATGGGGTGAGCCTCCTGAGTGAGAATGATACAACGGCGCGCTCAGTGCGCGCCGAAGGAGAATTTGGATTCGGTACCGGCGCGCAGGCGCGCGAAATTTGCCCGGTGGCGCACGGCGACAAAGAGCACCATGGCGGCGTTGAGGCAGATCACGGCGACGGACGCATGCGCCAGCAGCAGCAGAATCGGGCTGGTCAGGGTGGCGGTGACGGTGGCCAGCGACATGTATTTCGTGGTCAGCAGCAGCACAATCATCAGCAGCGTGACGATCAGGCCGACACGCCAGTCCGTGACCCAAATGGCCGAGAGGCTGACGAGAAAGCCCTTGCCGCCGCGAAAGCGGTACCAGACCGGGTAGGCATGGCCGAGCACGGCGAACATGCCCGTATAAGCCGCGCCGAGAGTATAGCGGCCGAGGTGGCGCTCAAACAGCAAGGCAGACAGCAGCACAACGAGCGCCGCCTTGCACAGGTCGAGCGCGAGGACGAACCACGCCCAGCGATTGCCGAAGCAGCGCTTGAAGTTGGTAAAGCCGGGATTCTTGCTGCCGCAGGTGCGGATGTCGGTGTGATAGATCGCTCTGGAGAAAGTGATCGCCGGATTCCAGCCGGAGACCAGATAGGCGGCCAAGGCGGCGGAGACATACAACAGCAGTTCCATGTGCTGCCCCCCTTATTCCAGAATCAGGATGTAGTCATAGACCTCCTGCCGGCCGTCGATGACATACAGCTCCTTGCCGGGATACCGGGACTGAAACTCGGCCTGCAGCGCCGCGGACTCATCCGGGTCGGCGTCCTTGCCGCACAGAAGCAGGCAGATGTCATAGGCGGATAGGTCAAGCTGCGCGGCGGTCTTGCAGACAGCGGCAAAGCGCGAGGCATCGGCAGCAAGGATCTCCTTGCCAGAAAAGCCGATGTATTCTCCGGCGTGTACGCCCTGCGCGTCGCGGACGCTCCTGGAGATTTCCGCGGTGACGACGCCCTGCATGGCGGCGGTCAGCTCGGCGGCAATCTGATCGGCATCGCCGGAGTCGGCGGAGAACATGGAAAGCGCGGCGTAGCCGTCGCCGATGGTGTGGCTTTCCATCACGCGCACGTCGGCGTCGGAGTACATTCCGGCGGCCTGACGGGCGGTGAGGATGATGTTGCCGTTGTTGGGCAGGACGAAGATGGTGTCCGCGTTGGCCTGCGCAAAGGCGGAGAGAAAATCCTCGGCTGAGGGGTTGCTGCTTTGGCCGCCGTCAACAATCACGTCCGCGCCGGTTTCCCTGAAGAGGTCTTTGATTCCCTCTCCGGAGGCCACGGCTACGACGGCGAAGGGCTTACGCTTCTGCTGCGGCGCCGCGGGAGCCTCCTCTTCGGCATCGTGGAGGTTGTTGTGCTGCAGGGACATATTTTCAATTTTGATCTTCAAAAATTCTCCGTAACGCTGGCAGAAGCCCAGCACGCGATCCGGGGTCATGGTATGCACATGAATCTTGACGATGCTGCCGGTCTGGAAGACGACGAGACTGTCGCCGATGCCGCTGAGGTAATCCGTCAGACGGTCGACGGTAAAGCTGTCGATATTCGTTTTGCTGCGCTGAAGCCGCAGCAGCAGCTCTGTGCAGTAGCCGAATTCCAGCACGCTGTCCTCGGTAAAGCGGTCGAGGTCGAGCACCTGCTCCCCGGCAGGGGCGGGCGCGGAGACGGCATCCTCGCCAGCCTCCGTGCCGGTCAGTACATCCAGCATGCCCTCGGCGATGCAGACGAGTCCTGCGCCGCCGGAGTCAACGACCCCGGCCTTTTTCAGCACGGGCAGCAGCTCCGGCGTGTGCTCGAGTGTGCGGCGCGCCTCGGCGAGAAACTCGCGGCACAGCGCCTCAGGCGTCGCTGCGTTCTGTGCGGCGGCATACTCTGCGGCGCAGCGCATAACGGTGAGGATGGTACCCTCGGTGGGCTCCATGACGGCCTGATAGGCGTGCTCCGTGCCGCATTGCAGGGCATGGGCGAGCGCGGCGCAGTCCGCGGTTTCCAAGCCGCGGAAGCCATCGGCAATGCCGTCAAAAATCTGGGAGAGAATCACGCCGGAATTGCCACGCGCACTGAGCAGCATCCCGTCGGAGATGTGGCGGGCAACCTCGGAAACGGGGCCGACGCCATCGCCGCATTTTTCCACGCCGCCGAGGGCGGTCAGCAGCATATTGCTGCCGGTGTCGCCGTCCGGAATGGGGAAGACGTTCAGGTCGTTGATGGTCTGCTCCTGCGCGCGCAGGCTTGCCGCGCCCGCGCGCATCATTTTTGCCAGCAGAAGGCCATCGATCGTTTGCAGCTGCTCCATTTAATTCTCCTCAACGGCATAGGTTACGGCTTTGCCGAAGGCCCAAACGCCGAAGGCATCCGGCCCGATGGAGGCGCCGATGATCGGCCCGATGTAGCCGACGGCGATGTCCTTGCAGGGAATCGCGGCGCGCAGCATTTGCTTGAGCTCCTCGACCTCTGCTGGCTGGCAGTCGGCGTGGGCAAGGTAGATGGTCTGGTTTTCAGGGTCGATGATATTTTCCTTGAGCTGGTTGACCAGCTCCTGCAGGGAATTCTTCCGACCCTTGACCTTCTTGATGGGGGTTTGCGTGCCGTTGACATCGGAGATCAGGATCGGCTTGACGCCCATGAGGTTGCCGAAGAAGGCAGAGGAGGCGGAAACGCGCCCGGCCTTTTTCAGGTGCTCGAGGGTATGGACGGTGACGTACTGCTGGACGTTCTTGCGGACGGACATGATGTGGTCATAGACCTCCTTGGCGCTCTTGCCCTGCGCGGCCAGCTTCGCGGCCTCGATGGCGAGCATGCCCTCGCCGCAGGAGGCGTTGAGGGAGTCAATGCAGTAGATGGCGGCATCCGGATAGCCCTCCAGCAGCTTCTTTGCGGTGACAAAGCCGGTGTTGACCGAGCCGCTCTGCTTGGACGAGCAGGCAATATAGACGATATCGCAGCCTTCTTCAAGGTACTGCGTGAAGATGCGGTGGAATTCCTCCACGGAGACCTGCGCGGTGGTGATGCGCTTGCCGCCGCGGATGGTCTCATACAGGCGGTGCGCCTCAGCGGGCGTCCATGTGAGCAGGGCAGGGGCTTCCTTGCCGTCCTCAATGGTGGACATTTTGGCATAGTCGATGCTGTATGCTTCCAGCTGCGCACCGGTCAGGTCGGCGCAGGAATCAGTGATGATCTTTACTTTTCTCATGATGGTTGCTCCTTTTATTTTTGCATGCCGGTCTCGACATTTTTCGCGAGGAGTTTAGCAAGGGATTCTAAACTGAAACGAAACTTCGGGAAAAAACCCATGTGAGGCCGGAATGGTGCCGTGCCGTCGGAGGAAGATTGACACGGGCGCTTTCCTCTTGTAAAATATAGTCGAAAAAAGTTTCGTTTCAGTTTCGCCGCCGGCGTTATACTGAAAAAACACTGTTATTGGAGGCGGATCATGTTTCATATCCTCGTTGTGGACGACGACAAGCACACACGAATGCTGCTTCGCGCCGTGCTGGAAAATGCAAACTACACCGTAACGACCGCCGCCGACGGAGAAGCGGCGCTGGGCATCCTGGACAAGGAGCATGTCGATCTGATCGTCCTGGACGTGATGATGCCGAAAATGGACGGCTTTGAATTCACGCGGCTCATCCGTGAAACGGACAATGCCCTGCCCATCCTGATGGTCACGGCAAAGCACCTGCCCGCGGACGAGAAAAAGGGCTTTCTTGTCGGAACGGACGATTATATCACCAAGCCTATCGATGAGGAAAAGCTGCTGCTGCGCATCCGGGCGCTGCTGCGCCGGGCGAAGATCGTCAGCGAGCAGCGCATTATGATCGGCGATGTCGTGCTCGATTACAGATCCTTTACCGTGACGAAAAACGGCGAAACACAGGAGCTTCCGCAGAAGGAATTTCTGCTGCTGTATAAGCTGCTGTCCTATCCCGGCCAGATTTTTACGCGCATCCAGCTGATGGACGAGATCTGGGGCACGGACAGCGAGACCGGCTGGGAGACCGTGACCGTGCATGTCGGACGGCTGCGCAAGCGCTTTGAGGGCTGGAAGGAGTTTGAAATCGTCGCCGTGCGCGGCCTCGGCTACAAGGCGGTGAAGCACGTATGAGACAAAGAAGAGAGCTGCGCGAGCACAAGGGCCGCATTGCGCTGATGCTCCTGCTTTCCGGCATCGTGTTTTTGGCGATCGCGGCGGCAATGCTGCTGACCTTCGGCGCGATGCATGTGCTCACGGCGCTGGGCGTGATGCAGGACGCGTCGGAGCAGGTGGATATTTCCGGAACAATGAAGTTCGTGCTCTGCGTGAGTATGGTCATCGGCGTGATCCTGTCGACGGTGACGGGTAAAGTATCCCTTAACCCGCTCAAGCGGATCATCGACCAGCTTGACCGGCTGGCCAGCGGCGACTTTACGGCGCGGCTGCATTTCGGCAAGCCCATCGGAGAGCACCCGGCGTTTAAGAGCATTGAGAGTAGCTTTAACCGCGCGGCGGAGGAGCTGGAGCATACGGAGATGCTGCGCAGTGACTTTATCAATAATTTTTCACATGAGTTCAAAACGCCGATCGTTTCCATCGCGGGCTTTGCGCAGCTGCTGCGGCGCGGCAACCTGACCGAGGCGCAGCGGGAGGAATATCTGGAGGCCATCGAGGAAGAGTCCCTCCGGCTGGCGACCTTGGCCAACAAGGTGCTTAGCCTGACGCATGTGGAAAATCAGACGATTCTGACGGACGTTTCCGAGTATAATCTCTCGGAGCAGATCCGCGGCGCGGTGCTGCTGCTGGAGGAAAAATGGATGCCGAAGAATTTGTGCATGAATCTGCCGTTTTGCGAGCATTTTATTTCTGCGAACGAGGAGCTTTTGAAGCAGGTCTGGATCAATCTGCTGGACAACGCCGTCAAATTCTCCCCGCCGAACGGGACGGTGTCGGTCGACATCTCCGAGAACGACGCGTGGCTCACGGTGGTGGTCACCAATCCGTGCAAGGACATCCCGCAGGACAAGCTCGCATATATCTTCAACAAGTTTTATCAGGCCGATGAGTCGCATTGCCTTGAGGGCAACGGCATCGGTCTGGCGGTGGTGAAAAAGGTCTGCCAGCTGCACGGCGGCGAGGTGACGGCCGCCAGCGAAAACGGAATGACCAGCTTCACCGTCCGGCTGCCGCGCAGGGCCGACTGAAACGGCTTGACGAAGCCGGGAAGCTTTGCTAAAATGGAACTGCCGCGCAACGCGGAGAAATGAGGACAGACGATGAAAGAATCCCTGAAAAAGAAGATACACCTTCCTTACCAGCACAAGGCTACGGCCATCTTGTTCGCAATTCTGCGTCTGCTGGTCGTTGTGATCCTTGTGCGCCAGCTGATGCTGCGTGAGTGGGAAAACGTGTTTTACTGTGTTTTGACGCTGTTTTTGTTCCTGCTGCCGAGCATTGCCTCCTCCGTCCTGAAGATCACGCTGCCGTCGGCGCTGGAGGTCATTATCCTGCTGTTCATCTTCTCGGCTGAGATTCTCGGCGAGCTGAACAGCTTCTATGTGCGCATCCCGCACTGGGACACGATGCTGCACACCATCAACGGCTTTTGCTGCGCGGCCATCGGCTTCTCGCTGGTGGACATTCTGAACCGGAACAAGCGGTTCTCGTTGAAGCTTTCGCCGCTGTATCTGGCCATTGCGGCGTTCTGCTTTTCCATGACGATCGGCGTTTTGTGGGAGGTATTCGAGTTCTCGATCGATAAGTTCTTTGACGGCGATATGCAGAAGGACACTGTCGTGAGCACCATTAACAGCACCATGCTCGATAAGACGCACTCCAATAAGGTCGTGAAGATCACGGATATTTCCGATGTCATCATCGTCCACTCCGACGGGACGGAGGAAGCGCTTGATGTTGGCGGATATCTCGACGTCGGCATCAACGACACGATGAAGGACCTGATTGTCAACCTGGTCGGTGCGGTCGTGTTCTCCTTGATTGGATTTTTTTACGTTAAGCAAAAGGGCAAGGGGAAATTTGCCCGTGAATTTATCCCACAGGTAGAGACGATACCGGACGACGAGCTCTCCCCCAACGAGGAGGAATAGCGAAGAACAGCACAAGGGCACGCTGCAAGATGAGCATTGCAGCGCGCCCTTGTGTATTTTTCATTGGTTTCGGCTTATTTTGCAGCGGAACGGAGCAGGTGCTTGAGGGTACGGACGGCCGCCTGCATGTCCTCCATGGGGATATATTCAAAGCGGCCGTGGAAGTTTTCGCCGCCGGTGCACAGGTTCGGGCAGGGAAGCCCCTCAAACGACAGCCGCGCGCCGTCGGTGCCGCCGCGGATGGGAACGATGCTGGGAGCAACGCCTGCGTCCAGCATGGCCTGCTTGGCGGCCTCGACGATGTGCAGCACCGGCTCGATCTTTTCCTTCATGTTATAATAGCTGTCCTTGAGCTTGACGGAGACGGTGCCTGCACCGCAGCGGTCGTTCAGCAGGGCGGCAATTTTGGTGAACTGCGCCTTTTTGGCCTCAAATTTTTCACGGTCATGGTCGCGGATGATGTATTCCAGCACCGTTTTTTCTACTTCGCCCTGGATGCTGCACAGGTGGCAGAAGCCCTCGTACTTTTCCGTGTGCTCCGGCCGCTCGACGACGGGCAGCAAAGCGTGGAACTCCATGGCGATATTCTGAGAATTGATCATCGTATTTTTTGCGCAGCCGGGGTGGACGTTGCGCCCGAGGACGGTGACCACGGCGGAGGCAGCGTTGAAATTCTCGTATTCCAGCTCGCCGAGCGTGCCGCCGTCTACGGTGTAGGCATAGTCCGCACCGAAATGCGCAAGGTCGAAGCGGTCTGCGCCGCGACCGATCTCCTCGTCGGGCGTAAAGGCAATGCGGATTGGGGCATGGTCGCCGCCCTCGGCCAGCAGCTCCTCCACGGCGGTCAGAATTTCGGCGATACCGGCCTTGTCGTCCGCGCCGAGCAGGGTCGTGCCGTCGGTGACGATCAGATGCTTACCGACACTGCGCTTCAGCAGCGGAAAGTCGCGGTCGGAGAGGACAATCTGCTTTTCCTCGTTCAGGACGATGGGCGCGCCGGTGTACTCCACGATGCGCGGCTTGATATTTGCGCCGGAGCAGTCGGGCGAGGTGTCCATGTGGGCAATCAGGCCGATGGCGGGCGCGCCGGTCCTGCCGGGAACCGAACCGTAGACGTAGCCGTCGGCGTCCATTCGCGCGTCGGCGATACCCATGGCCTTCATTTCCTCCACGAGCGCTGCGCCGAGGCGTTTTTGCTTCTCCGTGGACGGGCAGGTTTCGCTGCTCTCATCAGATTGGGTGTCAAAGGATACATATTTCAGTAGACGTTCGGATACAGTCATGATCATTCTCCTTATGAAGCTGCCCCGCCGCGCGGCGGGGCAGACATTTTTTTACTTGCAAAGCTCGGCGGTGTCCTGCGCGATCATGAGCTCCTCGTTGGTGGGGATGACCCAGACCTTGACGCGGGAATCGTCGGCGGAGATGAGCGCTTCCTCGCCGCGCACCTTGTTGCGCTCGGGGTCGAGCTTTACGCCGAGGAATTCCAGACCCTCGCAGATGGCAGCGCGGTTGGTGATGCCGTTTTCGCCGACGCCGGCGGTGAACACGAGGCAATCCAGCCCGCCGAGCGCAGCGGCATAGGCGCCGATATACTTGCGGACCTCATAGCAGAACTTGTCGAGCGCGAG
>CAKTZP010000013.1 GCA_934636045.1 uncultured Oscillospiraceae bacterium | reverse complement strand
CCGGCCATGCCCTTTTTGGAGATGGTCACGCTGGAAAAGTCCTTTTTGCCCGCGATGCCGGTGATGAACTGGCTGGAATTGCGGGGCTCCTTGAATTCCTCACAGACCAGTGTGCCGGGGTGGTCGGGCGCGTTGGTGTTGCGGATGTTCAGGGGGATATTTTTCTCGCGCACGGGGAAGACGGTCATCTCGTGCAGCACCTGCGCGCCGCTGTAGGACAGCTGGCGCAGCTCGCTGTAGGTCGCGCGCTCAATGGTTTTGGGGTTGTCGACGATGCGCGGATCGGCCATGAGGATGCCGGACACGTCCGTCCAGTTTTCGTAGACGTCGGCATCCAGCGCGGCCGCAGCCAGCGCGCCGGTAATGTCCGAGCCGCCGCGGGTGAGGGTGCGGATCTTGCCGTCGGGCATCAGGCCGTAGAAGCCCGGAATGACCGCGCACGACGAGCCGACGAGCTTTTGCAGCGCGGCGTAGGATTTTTCCTGATCGACTGCGCCGTCGTAGTGGAAATAAAGCCACTGCGTCGCGTCGATGAACCGGAAGCCGAGGTACTCCGCCATCAGCAGTGCGGAGAAGTACTCGCCGCGGGAGACCAGCTCCTCGCGGGAAATGCCGCTGTCCATGCGCTTGCGCAGGGTGTCAAACTCGCTCTCAAGATCGGTCTTCAGCCCCAGCTCGTCGCGGATGGCGATATAGCGCTCGCGGATCATATCAAGAATGCTGTCGTAGGACACGCCGTACTGCAAATGGGCGTAGCACAAGAACAGCAGGTCGGTGATCTTGTTGTCGTCGGCAAAGCGTTTGCCTGCGGCGGACACGACCACCACACGCCGCGACGGGTCGGAGCGGACGATATCCCGGATTTTTCTATACTGTGCGGCGTCCGCCATGGACGTACCGCCGAATTTCAGAACCTTTAACATTCATTTCTCCTTCGAACCCCAAATTATCGCAGCGAGGCGATGAAGCAGCCGGGGTCGGTTTGCTTGCGGCCGCGCGCCCAGGCGTGTAGCTCGGCGACGGACACTTCTTTTGTTATTATACCGCAATCGAGCATTTTGTCAACGCGCGATTGCAGCCATTTGTCCAGTCCGTTCGTGCGGACGTAATACTGCCGGCGGACGGAGGTGTTGTCGACATCGGACGGCTTGAGGCGGTCGGTGTAGAATTCGCGCACCCCGCGGCAGACGTCCACGCAGTCCTGCAAAACATTATATGCCGTGGGGTAGCGTCCTGCGCCTTGACCGTAGAAGCTCTGCTTGCCGATGCGCTCGCCGGTGAGGGAGATGATATTATTATTGGTAGGGATCGCGGATTCCGGCATGGACGGGGTCATGAGCGCCGGCTCAATGTAGGCAACGGTCGCGTTTTCAAGCTTGCGCGAGGCGGCAAAGAGCTTGCACACCCGCCCCATTTTGCGGAAGGCTGCAACGTCCGCATTGGTGATCGTTTCAATGCCGAACACGTCCACGTCCTCCTCGCGCAGCACGCGGCCGTAGGCGATGTTGGAGGAGATGACGAGCTTGCGGCGGATGTCCGCGCCGCTGATGTCCGCCGAGGGGTCGCGCTCGGCATAGCCCAGCCGCTGCGCCTCGGCCAGCGCGCTGTGGAAGCTGCCGCCGCTGGTGTGCATCGTGTCGAGAATGAAGTTTGTCGTGCCGTTCATAATGCCGCTGATGCGCACGACCGGCTCCTGATGGATCGTCCGCTCCAGCGTTGTGAGCCACGGAATGCCGCCGCCCGCCGCCGCCGTGCACCGCAGCGCCACGCCGTGGCGCGCCGCCAGCTCCACCAGCTCGCGGTAGTGCGCGGCGATGAGCAGTTTGTTGGCGGTGATGACGTTTTTGCCCGCGCGAATCGCGCCGGTGACCCATTCGTAGGCCGGGTGCAGGCCGCCGATGACCTCCACGACGGTGTCCACCGTCGCATCATCGAGAATTTCGTCGATGCTCTGCGCGATCTTGCAGGGAATGCCGTCAAACAGCGTCAGGCTCAGCACATAGGCCAGCTCCATATCGTCCCGGGCGAGAATGTAGTCATATACGCCGCGTCCAACCGTTCCCAAGCCCAACAGCGCCACGCGCATCGGGCGTCGATCCTTTTTCATAACGATGCCTTCCTTCGCAAGCAAGTGTCCATCTGAGAAAAACACTTGCATTTTTCTGAAAAACAGTATATCATATACCTCAGAAAAAGGCAAGCAAAAGATTTTCGCTGTGCCCGGCTTTTTCCGGCAAAATGCAGCGAAACCGAAGGGGGAACCTTCCATGATCTACCATAGTACGCGTAACGAGGCGTTAATGGCCGACGCGGCGCAGGCTATTTTGCAGGGGCTGGCGCCGGACGGCGGGCTGTACGTCGCCGCGGTGCCGGAATTCGACTGGCGGAGCGTCCTGCCGCTGGACACGTTCGGCATGGCCGAGCGCATTCTGGCCGCGCTGCTGCCGGGCTTTGACGGCTGGCCCGCACGCGTCGCCCGTGCCTATGCCGGGAAGTTCGAGTCCGACGCGCTGACCCCGCTGGTGCCCGTCGGCGACCGATATGTGCTGGAGCTGTTCCGCGGGCCGACGTCGGCGTTCAAGGACGTTGCGCTGTCCATGCTGCCGCAGCTCATCACCGCCGCGCGGGAAAAAACCGGCCTGACCGACGAAATTCTGATCCTGACGGCCACCTCCGGCGACACCGGCAAGGCCGCGCTGGCGGGCTTTTGCGACGTGCCGGGCACGAGGATCCTCGTTTTTTATCCCGACGCGGGTGTGTCCGAGGTGCAGCAGGCGCAAATGGTCACGCAGGAGGGCAAAAACGTCTGCGTCTGCGCCGTGCGCGGCAATTTTGACGACACGCAGACCGGCGTGAAGGCGATCTTCGCCGCGGGTGTCCCGGCGGACAGCGGCGTGGTGCTCTCGTCGGCCAATTCCATCAACATCGGGCGGCTCGCGCCGCAGGTGGTCTACTATTTCAAGGCCTACGCCGACCTCTGCCGCGCCGGGCGCATCGCCGCCGGCGAGTTGGTCGACTTTGTTGTGCCCACGGGCAACTTCGGCGACATTCTGGCGGGCTATCTGGCCAAGCGGCTGGGGCTGCCGGTCGGGCGGCTCGTGTGCGCCTCGAATCGCAACAACGTCCTGACGGACTTCCTGCAAACCGGCGTGTACGACCGCAACCGGCCGTTTTATAAGACGCTTTCGCCCTCGATGGACATCCTCGTTTCGAGCAATCTCGAGCGGCTGCTGTATTTCCTCACGGACGATGCGGCGCAGGTGGCCGAGTGGATGCGCGCGCTGCGCGAGGAGGGGCGCTTTGCCGTCTCTCCGGCGCTGCTGCGGCAGCTTCAGACCGAGTTCGGCTGCGGCTGCTGCGACGACGCGGAGACCAAGGCGACCATCGGCCGTGTCTGGCGCGAGCACCGCTACCTGATGGATACCCACACCGCCGTCGCGTGGCGGGTCGCGGAGACCTGCACGGGCGAGCGCCCCGTCGTCGTCCTGTCCACGGCCTCGCCGTACAAGTTCCCCGCGGCAGTGCTCAGCGCCATCGGCGGCGATCTGCGCGGCAGCGAATTTGACCAGATGCGGCGGCTGCGCGAGCGCACCGGCGTGCCCATCCCGGCCGGGCTGGCCGCGCTGGAGCAAAAGCCGCGGCGGCATTTTGACGTCATCGACCGCGAGGAAATGCAAGATTACGTTTTAAGGAAGGTGCAACAATGGGAAGTGTAACGATCCGCGTCCCTGCGACCAGCGCCAATCTGGGGCCCGGCTTTGACTCGTTCGGCTGCGCCTTGGCGCTTTACAACACCTATACCTTTGAGCAGATCACCGGTGGATTGGAGATCTACGGCTGCGACGAGGAATTCCGCAACCGCGATAACCTCTCGATTGTCGCCTATCGCTATGCCATGGAGGCGATGGGGCTGCCGATGGAGCCGCTGAGCCTGACCATTGACGCGCACATTCCGGTCTGCCGCGGCCTCGGCTCCTCGTCGGCGATGATCATCGGCGGCGTCATGGCCGCCAACGCGCTGCACGGCAGCCCGATGTCGCGCGAGGAGCTGCTGCGCCTGTGCACCGTCGTTGAGGGACACCCGGATAACCTCGCCCCTGCGCTCTACGGCGGCATGACTGCCAGCCTGATGCGCGGCGGAATGCCCGTCACCGCGTGCTTCCCGCTGTCGGAGAAGCTGCGCTTTTTCGCGCTCGTTCCGCCCTTCCACCTGAGCACTCAGACCGCGCGTGCGGTGCTGCCGCAGCGGGTTCCGTTCGCAGATGCGGTATTTAACGTGTCGCATGCAGCCCTGCTGCTGCGTGCGCTGGAGACGGCGGACATCGACATGATCTCGCTTGCGCTGGACGACCGGCTGCACCAGCCCTACCGCAAGGGGCTGATCGAGGGCTACGACGCTGCGGAGCAGACCGCGCGCGAGAGCGGCGTGCGCGCCTTTTGCATCTCCGGCGCGGGCCCGACCTGCCTGTGCATTGCCGACAACGATGAGGTCGGCGTGCGCCTCGCCGCCGCCGTCACCGCCAATCCTGCCCTCCCCGACTGGCAGGTTCTCCCCCTCCGCGTCGACACCGAGGGCGCAAAGCTCCTATAAGAAAGCTTCCGCCCCCCCCGCGCGCTTGGCTCCCCCGTCGGGGAGCTGTCGCCGCAGTACCCCCTTCAATTCCGCACACGATTACTCCGCCCCACACATAGTTACTCCCCCCCAAGGAGGTATTTTATGAAATTTTACAAATACTGCGGCACCGGCAACGATTTTGTCCTGCTGGAAAACTTCGACGGCGCGCTTGCGGACTATCCCGCGCTGGCCAGGCGCCTGTGCGACCGCCATTTCGGCATCGGCGCCGACGGGCTGATCCTTCTCGAGCCGGCGCAGCACGGCGCCGATTGCCGGATGCAATTTTACAATAACGACGGCTCTCCGGCTGAAATGTGCGGCAACGGGGCGCGCTGCCTCTGCCGTCATTGCCACGACCGCGGCTTTTCCGGCGAAACGCAGCGCATCGAAACGCCCGCCGGCCTCGTGACCGGCCAACGCATCACCGACGATCGCTACCGCATCGAGCTGAATTCTCCCTCGATCGTGCGCCTGCAAATCCCCGTCGGCGATACGCTCTGCGACTATCTGGTGCTCGGTGAAAACGGCATCCCCCACGCCGTCGCCCCGATGCCCGACCTGTCCGGCGACGAGCTAAAACGGTATGCGGCGAGCCTGCGCCATGCCTCCGCCTTTCCGCATGGTGCAAACGTCAACCTCTGGACAAGAACGGGCGAGAATTCCATCTACCTGCGCACCTATGAGCGCGGCGTGGAGGATTTTACGCTCGCCTGCGGTACGGGCGCCGGCGCCACCGTCGCTGCGCTGACCCGGCGCGGCCTTGTCAGCGGCAGAGAAACCCAAGTCCAGACGCCGGGCGGCCTTTTGACCGTTACCGCTGCGCTCCCGCACCTTTATCTGAGCGGCCCCACCCAATGCACCTTCACCGGCGAGGTGGAATGACCGGCGCGCCGCGCCCGTTTTTCGCGTTCAACCCGCGATTGAGTTTTGAAACTTTGAAGCGTAAACCTCCGGATGATTGATTTTTCGGGCAGCCTGTGGCAGAATAAGGAACGAAACGGAGGGTTTTGAAAAATGAATCAGACAACGATCGGCGGACGTATCAAATATCATCGCAAGCGCCTTGGCATGACGCAGGAGCAGCTGGCGGCGCGGATGGGCGTCAGCGCGCAGGCGGTCAGCAAATGGGAAAACGACCTCTCGTGCCCGGACATTTCCATTCTGCCGGAGCTGGCGGCGCTGTTCGGCATCTCGGTCGACGCGCTGCTGGGCAAGGAGGAGCCCGTCCACACCGCCGAGCCGATCCCGGCGCAGGACGAGCCGCAGGAGTCTTGGCAGCGGCAATGGAATCTCCGTCTGAAAAACAGCGGACTGATCTTCGCCCTGTTTATTCTGACGGTCGGCGCACTGCTGCTGGTCAATTACCTCTGCGCGCTTGAGGCTTCGACGTGGACGGTGCTGTGGACAACGGCGGTATTTTATATCGGTATCTCCGGCCTGCTGGGCGGCTTCTCGCTGTTCTGCCTGGTCATGAGCCTCGGCGGCTTGGGCTTTTTGCTCTCAGCCTACGGGGTGCTGACCATTCGGCTCGGCTGGGGCATTCTGCTGCCTGCGCTGCTGCTGCTGTGGGGCGTAAGCCTCGTGATCGACATCCTTTGCGGCAAGAAAAAACGCAAGGCGAAGAAGCTGCACCATCCCGGCAACGTCAGGAAAATGGTGCGCGAAATGCGCTGTGACGACGGCTATCTGCACTGCTCGCTGAATTTTGGCGGCGGGCGGATCCCGGTGGTCGTTCCGGTGCTGCGCGGCGGCGACATTGACAGCAGCTTCGGCGAATTTACGGTCGATCTTTCCGGCTGCGGCGCAGTGGCCGAGAATTGCACGCTGGAGGTCGACAACAGCTTCGGCTCGCTGACGCTGCTGGTGCCGGAGCGGTTCAAGGTCGAGCTGACGCGCGACGAAAGCTTCGGCGCGACGCAGGTGCGCGGCTGCCCGGCCGCGCAGGTCGAAGGCCTGATCCATATTGCCGCCGACATCAGCTTCGGCAATTTGGAGATTCGATACGTATAACAGAACACAAAATAAGCAAACCCGGCGAGGCCATTAAAGTAGCCTCGCCGGGTTATTCTCTTGACACACTATGTAAACTATGGTATAAAGAAAAGTGAAGTTACCCACCGGTCGAAAAAGGAGGAATTTATGAGAAAGCGCATCCTTTCCCTGCTGCTGGCGGCGGTGCTGCTGCTTGGGCTGATCCCCGCGGCCTTCGCCGAGGAGCCCGCCGAACCGGAAACCATCGCCTACCCCGTCGAGGGCGGAAATCTGTACTTTGACCCGGCCGCGCAAAAAATCGTCAAGGCCGACCAGACCATCACCGCGGCCGTGATCCCCGCCGAGATCAACGGCGTTCCGGTGAAGGAGATTTACGACTGCTTATTTTATTACAATACCACACTACGCAGTGTAACGATCACGGCAGAGCTGGATTACATCGGTGAGAGCGCATTCAGCCAGTGCACCGCGCTGGAGGAGGTCGATCTCCGCAGCGTGAAGAAAATCGGCAACCGTGTTTTTTCCGGCAGTCCAAAGCTGAAAACCGTAACGTTGGGCGCTGTAGAAGAGATCGATTACAGTGCGTTCTCAGCTTGTACGGCGCTGGAGACCATCACCCTGCCGGAAGGGCTGAAGCACCTCAGCTGGAATGTGTTTGCCTACTCCACCGCGCTGACCTCCGTGACCCTGCCGGAAAGCTTGGAGAGCATGGAAAGCGCTGTATTCTATGGCTGCACGGCACTGTCCACTCTGCCGACCCTGCCCGAGGGCTTGCTGGAAATCGGCACCAATGTCTTCTTTGACACGGCCTTCTGGAACGACGACGCAAACTGGACGGACGGCCTGCTCTACGACCAAGGCTGGCTGCTGGGCAGCCGTCTTGCAACGCGCGAGTCTGTCACCGTCGCCGAAGGCACGCGCCATATTGCGGGCGGTGTGTTCTGTGATCACAAAAAACTTGCTTCCGTCACGCTGCCGGAGGGCCTGATTTCCATCGGCGAACGCGCATTTGGCAACAATTATGCCCTTACAAAAATCAAATTCCCCGCCAGCCTGAAATACATTGGAAGCGAGGCCTTTTATGGCTCCGCCAATTTAATGGAGGCACACTTCCTTGGCGACGCGCCGGAATTCGGCCGAAGAGCATTTTATTACGAGAAGTATGCAAATGGCGAAAGTGAAATCCTTCCCTTCAGAGATTTGACCCTGTACTACCGCTCCGGCCGCGCGGGTTGGGATGATATTTACGAGTATGTTGCCGTGCCGTGGGACGGCGGAGAGATTCCCTCCGGCTTGATCGACATCGAAATCGACGGGGCTACCCTGCGCTTCAATCCGGAAACCGGCGCCATTACCCAATGCATCGGGCGGCCGACGCATGTGGAAATTCCGGAAAAAATCGACGGAATCTACGTCCGGCGCATCTCGGAGGGTGCATTCGCCGAACAATGTGATTTGATTTCTGTCACAATACCGAAATATGTGCGCTACATCGGCGTTGTCGCGTTTGGACGCTGCACGTCGCTGAAAACCATTGCTCTTCCCGAAAAAATGCAGGCAATCGACGCTTCTGCCTTCCATAATTGCACGGTGCTGGAAAGCATCACCATGCCCAAAGTGATCGCAAGACTCGGCAATGCCGCTTTTGAAAGCTGCTACGCGCTGCAAAGCGCAGACCTCCCCGATGGACTGACAGAGATTCCATACCGGAGCTTCAAATACTGCCGCTCGCTGCGCCGCGTTACCATCCCGGAGGGCGTTGTCACGGTCGTCGGCGAGGCCTTTGCGGGCTGCAACCAGCTGTCTGAAGCCGTTCTGCCGGAGAGCCTTGAAATCTTTGGGGGGGACGCTTTCAGCGGCTGCGCTTTTGAAACGCTGGTGCTGCCGCCGAAAACCAGAAAGTTTAGCGACTGGACATTCGCCGGCTGTGGTCTCATGAAAACGCTCACCATCCCCGCCTCGATAGAAAGTATGGGTTGGTGCGCATTTCAGGATTGCAAGTCGCTGCAGGAGGTCTACTTCCTCGGCGATGCTCCGGCGGACTTGGTCGGCGCATTTATGGGCTGCCCCGACGTGACGATCTACTACCGCGAGGGCACGGCGGGCTGGACGACGCCGGAGTGGAACGGTTATCCGACCTACCCGCTGCACAATTTCTCCGTCGCGCAGGTCGTCGCGCCGACCTGCACCGAGCAGGGCTACACCTTACAGCGCTGCGCCTGCGGCGCGGAGGAGAAGACCGACCTGCTCGCGCCGCTCGGCCACAACTATCAGAACGGCGTCTGCACCCGCTGCGGCCAGAGCGACCCCGACGCGCCCGCGCCGGTCGCGTTTGACGACATCCCCGCCAACGCGTGGTATAAAGACGCGGTTTCCTACGCCGTGCGCGCCGGTCTGATGAACGGCGTCGGCGCCGGAAAATTCGACCCCGAGGGCAGCATGACCCGCGCGATGCTGGTCACGGTGCTCTGGCGCAACGCCGGGTCGCCGCAGGAGGGCGAAAACACCTTCGCCGACGTCCCCGACGGCACGTGGTACACCGCGGCGGTCGCGTGGGCGGCGAAAAACGGCGTGGTCAACGGCGTCGGCAACGGAAAATTCGACCCCGACGGCGCGATCACGCGCGAGCAGATGACGGCGATCCTCCTGCGCTTCGCCGCCGCAAACGGCGTCGACACCAGCAAGCGCGCCGACCTTTCGAGCTTCCCGGATGCGGGCAGCATCAGCGCGTGGGCGAAGGACGCCCTCGCGTGGACGGTCGCCGAGGGCATCATCGGCGGCTCGGACGGCAAGCTCCTCCCCCAAGGCAACGCCACCCGCGCCCAAGTCGCCGCCATCCTCATGCGGTTTCTTGCGCTAAAATAAAATCACCAAAACAACCCCCGGAGAGAAAGCAACCCGCTTCCCCTCCGGGGGTATTTTTCCCGTATTCGCAATCGCGGCCAAGTTGGTCTTCGCGTAACACAAAATCCGCATCAGTTTGCAAGCAGCGCCATAGAGCGGTCATTGACCGCCTTACGAATATGGTGTCGTGATTGCACCCAATCCAAAATTATGCGTAGGGCGCGAAATCCGCACCGAACTCCGTTCCACGCCGTAGGGGCGCTCATCGAGCGCCCGCCCTCGCGCCGCAGCGCTCTCTTGCCTCCCTCTTTGAGGGAGGTGGCACGGCCAAAGGCCGTGACGGAAGGAGTCCTCGCGCCGCAGCGCGCGTTGCAGTATGGTTTGCAGCATGATCGAAGGTGCCAGCAGCGGCGGGCTCAGGTGAGCCCGCCCTACGCA
This sequence comes from uncultured Oscillospiraceae bacterium, assembly GCA_934636045.1. GTDB lineage: Bacteria > Bacillota > Clostridia > Oscillospirales > Oscillospiraceae > JAZOXB01. Next base: position 14,839 of record CAKTZP010000013.1, on the reverse strand, counting down.
GAAGGGATAACTCTTGCGCCCAATCCCAAACTTTGCGTAGGGCGGGGTGCCCTCACCCCGCCGCGGCACTACACATTGCGTTTCAAGCGTCCTTACTCCAGCAGGCCGAGGCGGTATTTTAGGGTCAAAATCCGCGTAACGCTCTCGTCGACGCGCGCTTCGGTCAGGTCGCCCTGCCGGATGGCGGTCTCGAGCGCTGCGACGGCCTCGGAGAGGTCGTTCGGCATGAGCACGATGTCGCACCCCGCCTGAAGCGCCAGCAGCGCGGCCTCACCGGGCGTGTAGTGGTCGGTGATGGACGCCATTTCATGCGAATCCGTGATGACCACGCCCTCGAAGCCCAGCTCTTCGCGCAGCAGGTCGGTAACGATCTCCGGCGCGAGGTCGCAGGGCGTCTCGTCGCCGAGGACGTTCGGCAGCGACATGTGCGTCACCATCACCATCGCCGCGCCCTCGTCGATGCCCGCCGCAAACGGCAGCAGCTCCGTCTGGCGCAGCTCGTCGAGCGTCCGCGGCGAGACGGACGTGCCGGTGTGGGAGTTGGCCTCGGTGCTGCCCATGCCGGGGAAGTGCTTGAGGCACGAGGCGCAGCCGCCGTTTTGCAGCCCGCGCACCATCGCCCGCACCATCGTGGCCGCGACCGCGGGGTCGCTGCTGAACGAACGGATGCCGATCTCGGTGTTGTTCGGGTTGGTCACGACGTCCGCGACGGGCGCGAAGTCGACGTTGAAGCCGACGCGCCGGACGTCCGACGCGATCTCGCCGCCGATCTCCTCGACGCGGTCGACCGCGCCCTCGCTGCCATAAACGCCCATAGAATCATAGTAACGTGTAATTCCGGCGCCGCTCAGGCGGGAAACGATGCCGCCCTCTTCGTCCACGCCGACCAGCAGCGGCGTTTTTGCCGCATCCTGCATGCCGGAAAGGAATGCCGTGACCTGCGATTCACTGTAAATGTTCGCGCCGAACAGGATCACCCCACCAACTGGATAGGCCGCGAGGCCGGCCTGCACCGCTTCGTCCGCCTCCTGCACGCCGCGCACGCCGGAAAGGCTCTCCGGCGTGACCACAAAGAGCTGGCAGAGCTTTTCCTCCAGCGTCATATAATCTAACACGTCGTGAACCACCTGCTCCTCGGGCGAAAGCGGCGGTTCCGTCGGCGCTTCGGTCGGCATTTCGGTCGTCGCCTCGGTCGCAGGCAGCGTCGATTCCGCCGTAGCCGCCGCAGCCGTCGTGGACGCCACAACGCCACTCGCCCCCGCCGGCCGCCCGCCGCCATTCCGAATCGAAACAACCAACACCGCCGCCATCAACCCCGCAACCAATACCAATACCCCGATCAGTATCCCAACCAAAACCCCATTCCCGCTCTTCTTCCGCTCCGAATTCTTCATAGTTCCTCCTATGTCAGACAAAAATTTCCGCGCCCAAGCACAGAGATAATCCAATTTCAGCCATATTATACTAACCGTTGAAAGAAATATCAACACCACGCAGTTCGTGATTTTGAGCAAATCTTAAGCTTTCTTAAACAAATCTTAACCTTTCATGGGTTGTTTCCTGCCCGGATTTCTGGTATACTTTAGGAAAGGAAAGAATCATGGAGGTGATTTGGTGCTGCATTTGACTTGGACGGGACTGCGCGGACGGCGGAGGGAGACCTCGCTGCTGCTGATCGTGCTGGTGCTGGCGTTCCTGCTTTCTTCGGCGCTGGCGATCGTCCTGCCGTCGACGCGGGCGGAGCTTCAGCTTCAGCGCGAAAAAAGCTACGGAAAATGGCAGCTGATGCTCTACGGTGAGGATCCGGAGATCTGCGCGGCGCTGAAAACGGCGGCGGAGGAGCGCGGTGCCTCGTCCGCGCAGCTGACAACGGCCGGCGTGACCGAGGACGGCGCCACGGTCGCGGTAATCACGCCGGAGCTGATGGACGTCGGCGCGCTGGAGCTGCTCGACGGCCGTCTGCCGGAGGCGGAGAATGAGATCCTGATCGTGGACACGCAGTTTGCCGGGGCGCAGGGGCTTCAGCCCGGCGACGAGCTCCGGCTGCAATACTCGTGGAACGTCAGCTCGACGGAGACCGGCCGCATCCAACAGGAGGCGGCGGCCTTGCTGCAGGATTATCTGGACAATGCGCTTGCCGAAGCCAAGGAGACGTTCTATCCCGACTTCGAGCAGCTCGTCTCCGAAATTGACGCGGAGGGCTCCAGGGCCTTCGGGTACAACGCGCTGCTTTCCTCCGTCCAAAGCTTCTTTGTCAGCGAGGAGACGCTGAAGCTGTTCCTTCAGAACGTCGAAACGAAGGCGCCGCTGCTGGAGGGCATGACGGACGAGCAGATCGGCGAGCTGTATAACGCCTATCTGTTCGACATGCGGCATGTTTTCGGCACGACCAACGGCCGCGCAAACGCGCGGATCCTTGTGCCCTTCGGCGACAAGACCGTCTGCGTGATGCAGTCGAAGACCCGCACGACGCTTGTCGGCGAGGGCTACGGCGAGAACACCGGCACGCAGGTCGAAAGCAGCCGTGCATACTCCTATATGACGCTGAACCAGACCTACACCGTCTCGGGCATCCTCAAGGGCTATGAGGCAACGTGGGACACCGGCGGGCATACCCTGCCGGATGCGTTTGTCTCGCCGGCGGGCGCGGCGATGCTGACAGACGGCGTCGCCGCCGCGAAGGCCGAGCTGCCCGACCTCGTCGTCCAGCAGTACGACGAGACGCTCCTGCTTTACAGCGACGAAAGCGCGGTCGATTTCTACAACGAAATGGCCGCAGTCTACCAGCCGCTGGCGAAGCCGCACTACAACGTGGAGCTCTATCTCAATAAAACCTATAACACCACGCAGGGCCTGCTGACCGGCATTTACAATCCGCCGGCGGACAGCGGCATGGAAAGCCTGGGCACCGGCGGGCGCCTGACGCTGAGCTTTTTCAGCCGCACGGGGCAGGTCTGGATCGTGGATCCGACGGAGTTCCCGTCGATCCAGGACGACAGCTACGGCAGGACGAACGGCTTCTGGGCGGAGTTGAGCGAGCTGAGCCAGCCGGGCTTCCGGATTCCGGGGCTCGATCCGCTGCCGGTCACGCTGCCCGACGCGGAGACGCTGTATCAGAAGAACGAATACAGCTTCCGCATCAACACCTATTCCTACCCCGACGAGACCGGCAGCGCCGACGCGACGGTCAGCACGGTGCTCAACGGCATTTTGGTGCTGATGACCGCCTGCGCCGTGCTGGTGATCTGCATGGTGCAGAGCAAGCGCCGTGCCCGCAGCATCGTGCTGCTCCGGTCGATCGGCCTGCAAAACGGGCAGGCCGTGCGGATGCAGCTTTGCGAGGCGCTGCTGTTCCTGCTGCTGGCGCTCGTGATCGGTCTGCCGCTGGGCTGGCTGACCGCGGTGCTCGTGCTGCGCAGCCGCGGCAGCGGCACGGTCGTGACGATCGATCTGGCGTTTTTGCTGCGCAGTGTGATCTTCGGCGCGGCGAGTCTGCTGGCAGGTCTGCAGCTGCCGGTGCTGCTTGCGCTGAAAATGCCGCTGACCGGCCGCACCGGCACCGTTTCGCCCTCGGAGCGCGCGGCAAACGGCAGGGAATTAAAGCGCGGCGGCCTGCTCGCCATGGAGCGGGAGGCAATGCGCTTCCACCGCCGGCGCGACCGCACGGCGCGGCTGCTGTGCTCCCTCGCGCTGCTGCTGGCGCTGCTGACGCTGCTGCTGTCCCATCTTGCACTCGGCAGCTACCGGGCGGAGGTGCAGCGGGTGGATATGCCCGACTATACGCTCAAGGCGAGCTATGCCATGGCGACGCGCTACCTGCGCGAGAAGCTGGAGCTCTATTCCCAGCCCGATGACCTCGGCGAAAAGCCCGCGCGGGTGGAGGCCTATCTCGCGGCGGAGCACGTGACGCTCACGGGCTATGAGGACAGCCCGACCGTCCGGGCGTTCGGCGCGGGGAACGTCAGCATTGCCGGCTTTGCGAAGGACAGTCCGCTTCTGGCGCGGATCCTTGCGCTGTGCGGCGAGATCGACATGGAAAAGCTCCTGAGCGGACAGGGCTGCATTCTCCTGATGCCCAACTATATCACGCAGGCCGACGGCGAGACGCACTATTCCGCCGACCCCGCCGACGCGCTGCGCTATCGGACGGACGACACCATCCAAGCGGGCGACGTGCTGACCCTTTCGGCCAAGAGCCATGCCATCAGCGAAGGCCCGGAGGGACTTTATGAGGGCGTGAACACCAGGGAGGTCGAGGTTTTGGCGGTGCTGCACGAATACGACCTGTGGCTGTTCGGGGAGAGCGCCCGGCCGCTGACGCTGATTGCCGAGCAGAATCTGGTTCCCGCGCTCTACCCCAACGCCTGCCAGCGCTACGACGCCGATCAGGCGCGCTGGAATCAGCAGCTCAACCGCCTGCACTGCGAGGACTGCAAGGGCAAGACCTACTTCCAGTTCTATGCATCGGACGGCGCCGACCATTCCGCCTCTTACTGGAATCTGGCGCAGACCGAGGGGCTGGAAATGAAGAACTATTACAAGGAAAAGCTCGAACGGCGGACGGCGGGCGAGAACCAGCAAGCGCTGACGGTGCTTTTGGGCGCGGCGGCGGTGCTGCTGGTGCTGGTGATCCTGACGTTCATCCTGTCGGATCTGGCGGAGCAGGAGCGCCGGCGCGTGGGGATCCTGCGGGCGCTGGGCGTCTCCGGACGCGCCATGCTGCGCACGCAGCTCCTGCTTTCCATGCGCGAGGCACTGAAGGCGGTACTGCTGGCAAACGCTGCCATGGCGGTTCTCCTGCTGGCCTGCGCCTTTGTTGAGACCGGCTGGAGCACCGCAAGCCCTGCTGCGCTGCTGACGGCGCTCGGCAAGGGACTGCTGCTGCAATACCCGTGGCGGCTGCACGGCCTGCTGTGCCTCGGCGCATGGGCGCTGACGACGCTGCTGCGAACACTGCCTTACCACCGGCTTTGCAAAAATTCCGTGATCGGCACGATCAAGGGACTGGAGAGAGGAGAGTAATGCTATGCTGCTGCAAACGATCGGATTGGAAAAAACCTATACCCAGAGCGGCCTGTCCTATCAGGCACTCAAGGGGGTTGACCTCGAATTTGAGGCGGAACAATTTTATGCCGTGATCGGAAAGTCCGGCTCCGGCAAATCCACGCTGCTGCACCTTTTGGGCGGCCTTGACCGCCCCACCGGCGGGCAGGTCATCCTGCAGGGAACCGATCTTTACGCCCTGCCCGAGCGGAGGCTGGCGCAGGTGCGCCGCCGCCAGATGGGCTTCGTTTTTCAGGCCTACAACCTCCTCGACGAGCACACCGCGCGCGACAACATCCTCGCGCCGGTGCTCCTCGACGGGAAAAAGCCCGATCTGGACTATCTCGCGCAGATCACCGAGGCGCTGGAGATCGACGGCCTGCTGAAAAAATATCCGTGGCAGATGTCCGGCGGTGAGCAGCAGCGCTGCGCCATCGCCCGCGCGCTGCTGAGCCGGCCGGCGATTATCCTTGCCGACGAGCCGACCGGCAATCTCGACAGCGCCACGTCCGATCAGGTCGTCGCTCTGCTGCGGCGCGTCGTCGATGAATTCCGGCAGACGCTCATTCTGGTCACTCACGACCCCGACATTGCGGCACAGGCGGACGTCTGCATCACCATCGACAGCGGCCGCGTCAAGTCCGTTTGCTGATATGCCGGGCTTATCGGCGCTTTCCGCAAAAAGCGGTTGACAGGCTCCCTCCGCCGCAATATAATAGTGTGGATGATTTGAATGCCTCGAAGCGGCCTTTTGGCCGCTTCGGCGCATTCCTACTGCTGGAAGGAGTTTTATTATGGCAGGCTATTGTACAAAATGCGGCCGTCCGCTGCCCGATGACGGGATCTGTCCCTGTACGCAACAAAACAAACCGGCGCCGAAGGCGCAGCAAAACCCGATCGTAACGGTGCTCATCCATCTGCCGCGCCTGTGGCGGAGCTATTTCCGCGATCCGATCGCCACGCCCCGCCTCGCCGCAGAGCGCCGCGACTGGCTCACCGGCGCAGCCATGCTCCTCCTGCTGGAGCTGGTGTCGTTTTTGAGCGTCCTGATGCTGACCCTGCGCTACGGCATGGCGCGGTTCTTCTTCGCCGCGCCGCAGTGGTCGACGGCCGGCCTGGTCTGCCCGCTGGTGGCCATGGGCGCCATGTTTGGCATGACCTATCTCCTGTCCGCCATGTCGGGCATGCGCGCGGATTTCCGCACGGTCATCGCCGTGCTGGGCGTCAGCGCGGTGCTGCCGCTGTCGCTGCTGGTCGTTTCGGCGTTTTTGTCGCTGGTGCACCTGTCGCTGTTCACCGTCTTCACGGTGCTGATCTTCGCCTCGTGGATCGTGAGCTTCTTCGTCATGCTCTATCAGGTGCTCAACCTTCGTCTGAATCTGCTGTCGATGCTTGCGCTCATCGCCGGCATGGCCGGCATCTACGCGGTCGTCGCCTTCAGCCGCAGCTGGCTCCTCGCCGCCCTGTTCTGAGCGCCGCGCGGCAACAAAAGCAACAAAAGCGCAAAAAAGCAGCCAAGCGGCTGCTTTTTTTGCGCGACTGCCCCTATCAGACAGGAAGTCCGGCAACGAGATAAAAACCGACAAAAATCGCCCGGTATGGGCGATAATTTCTTAACGGCGCGCTTGAAATGCGGCGTGCGGTGTGCTATACTGTAGGCGAAAATTCGTGCGAATCAGCACAGGAACATGGAGGTAACGATATGAGAACCAAAAAGCCGCTTCAGGGTGCTGCGATCATCGGCCAGTCCGGCGGTCCGTCCGCCGTCATCAATGCCAGCGCTTACGGCGTGATCAAGACCGCACTGGAGAGCGAGTACATCACCAAGGTTTACGGCGCGCACCACGGCATCGTCGGCGTGCTCAACGACCGCCTGATGGTGATGGATGAAGAGAACCCGAAGGAGCTGGAGCACCTGCTCTACACGCCGTCCTCCGCCCTTGGCTCCTGCCGCTATAAGATCGCCGACCCCGAGACCGACGATACCGATTTCAAGCGCATCCTTGAAATCTTCCGCAAATACAATGTCCGCTATTTCTTCTATAACGGCGGCAACGATTCGATGGATACCTGCAACAAGATCAACCGTTACATGAAGAAAGTCGGCTACGAATGCCGCGTGATCGGCGTTCCGAAGACCATCGATAACGACCTGTTCGGCACCGACCACTGCCCCGGCTTCGCCTCCGCCGCCAAATACATCGCCACCTCCGTCATGGAGGTTTCCCGCGACAGCGAGGTCTATGACACCGGCATGATCACCATCATCGAGTGCATGGGCCGCCACGCCGGCTGGCTGACCGCCGCGGCCTCCCTTGCCGAGATCACCGGCGATGGCCCCGACCTGATCTACCTGCCCGAGGTCGATTTCGACATGGACAAGTTCCTTGACGATGTCATCGGCGTTTACAAGCGCAACGGCAAGTGCCTCGTCGCGGTCTCCGAGGGTCTGCACTACTCCGACGGCGTTTTCGTCTCCGAGGCGAAGACCTCCCGCACCGACGGCTTCGGCCATGCCCAGCTCGGCGGCCTCGCCTCCCGTCTGGCCACGATCATCCGCGCGGCTACCGGCGTCAAGGTGCGCGCCATTGAGCTGTCCCTGCTCCAGCGCTGCGCCGCGCATTGCGCCTCGCAGACCGATATCGAGGAATCCTTCAATTCCGGCAAGGTCGCCGTTCAGTCCGCCCTCGCCGGCGAGACCGGCAAGATGGTCGGCTTTACCTGCGACCGCGTGAAGGGCTATCAGTGCAAGTACGAGCTGTTCGACCTCGAAAAGGTCGCCAATTTCGAAAAGAAGATCCCGCTCGAGTGGATCACCGAGGATCGGACCCACGTCACCGGCGACTTCCTCCGCTACTGCCTGCCCCTCATTCAGGGCGAGACCAAGCTCGAATACGTCGACGGTCTGCCCCGCTTTGCCCGCCTGAAGAAGGTCTTTGCAAAGTAAAAATCCGTCATAAGACGCGCCGAGGCGCTCCCCTTTGGGAGCGCCTCGGCGCGTTCAGCTTGTCAAAGAAGTCCGATTTTGTCATTGTGAGGCCGCCTTGCGGCCGTGGCAAGCCCATGCAAAAAGCTTCAGCCTCGCCGGAGCACACGGCCTGTGCAGCCCCGGAGGGGATATATTCTTGCACAAAAAGCGCCTGCTTGTCAAAACAGGCGCTTTTTGTCTGCCCAATTTGCCGATTGGGGATAGAAGCACCCCCGTCCGCGGGGCGGGCGGGGGTCGGGGGTCAGTCGTCGAGGGTAGCGATCGTGGTCAGACAGCGGCGGCAGATGCGTTTGCTGCGGTACTCCAGCAGATCCTCCTCCGCGTTACAGAAAACGCAGGTCGGCTGGTACTTCCGCAGCAGGATGCAATCGCCGTCGAGTGTGATCTCCAGCGGGTCACGCTCCTCAATGTCGATGGCTCTGCGCAGCTCGATCGGCAGAACAATTCTGCCAAGCTCGTCCACGCGCCGCACGATTCCGGTCGGTTTCATCGTCTGTCCTCCTGTCGATTTTTGTATACTTTTGTATTATTATAGCATATAATATCGGCATGTCAAGGACAAAAATCGGCCGGTTAAGTCGTCTGACGCAGCTGTTTCTCCAGTGCGGCGTCCGGCGTGACGATGACGGTGCGGTAACGGTCATAGACCACCAAGCCCGGAGGCGCGCCGTTGGGCTTGCGGAGATAGCGCACGGGTGTTATGTCAACCGGAATGTTCTGCCCGCCGCGCGCCTGCGAAAACCATGCGGCCAGCATGGCCGCCTCGGTAATGGCCCGGTCCGGCGGGGTCGTGCCGCCGCAGCAGAGGATCACGTGCGTGCCGTGGAATTTTTGAACATGCAGCCAAAGGTCGTCGCGGCGCGCGGACTTGAGGGAGAGCTGATCATTCTGCCGGTTGTTGCGGCCGACGAGGATGCGGTAGCCGTCGCTCGAAAGGAACTCCATCGGCTTGGTTGGCTGCTGCTTGGGCTGTTTTCTTTGGGAGACGGCGCGTAGATATCCGCCACCCTCCAACTCCGCTCGTATTTCGCTCAAATCTCGCTCATTTTCGGCGCGGGAGAGCTCGTCGAGCACAGTTGCGAGGTATTCCGCCTCGGTTTCGCCGCGCGTGATCTGCTCGGCAAGTACCTTTTCGGCGTGCTTGGCCTTGGCGTACTCCTTATAAAATCGCGCGGCATTCTGCTGCGGCGATAGATTCGGCTTGAGCGGGATCTCGATCTCGCGCATTTCCTCGTCATAAAAGTCAACAGCGCGCAGCACCGTCTGGCCGCGCTCGATGCAGTGCAGGTTCGCGGTGACGATATCGCCGCAGCGGCGCAGACGCTCGCGGTCGAGCGTGGCCTCGCGCTCCTTTTGCTGCAGGGCGAGCTTGCGCAGCGCGCGGTCGCGCAGGGTCGTGACGGTCTTGCGCAGCGTCTGGGAGCGCTGGCGCATCCGCTCAGAGTGATCCGTCTCGGAATAGAAGCGGTCGAGCAGCGCGGCGTAGCTTTCGCAGGTCTCCTGCGTCATGTAGCTGCCGTATTGCAGGATCGGCCGGTAGGAAAAGTCCTTCGGCTGGCCGTCGTGCAGCAGGAGCGTGGGGCGGCGCGCGGTCGGATCGTGGAATTCACGGTACAGATGCTCCGCCAAGGCGGCGCGATCACATCCGGAAAGACGGGCATCCGTCTCGCCGCAGAAGCCGAAGGTCAGCTCGCGGGCGATCAGGGGCGAAATTCCTGCAAACGTATCTAAGATCCATTGATCAAGGCACTTCTCACAATCATATTCGCTCAAAAGCGCTTGAATCTCGCTCAAATCAGTCGAATTTGGGTCGCGCTTCGCCTGCTTTGGCGGGTCGCGATAAAATAGGCCGGGCAAGACCTGCCGCTGCTCGGACATTTCGAAGTCCACGCGGCGGAGGCAGTCGAGGATGCGGCCGTCGGGGTCGGTCAAAATGAGGTTGGAATTGCGCCCCATCAGCTCCAAGATCAGGTGCTTCCGGCAGGGGACGCCCATTTCATCCGTGCAGTCGAACGACAGACAGACGCTGCGCTCGGCGGGCGGCTGGGTGATCTCGGCGATGCGTCCGCCGCCGAGATGCTTGCGCAGCAGCATGCAGAACATCGGCGGCTGCGCGGGGTTTTCCAGAGGCGCCTGTGTCAGGTGAATGCGCGGCCGGCTGACGTTGGCCGACAGGAGCAGCCGCTCCCTGCCGCGCAGCTGCAAAACCACCATATCGCGCGCGGGCTGCTGGATCTTTTCCACCCGGCTGCCGAGCACTGCGGGGCGCAGCTCGTCGAGCACGGCACTCAAAAACATCGCGTCAAACGGCATTTTGCTCCTCCTTCCGCACGGCGGCGAACAGCGCCTCGATCCGCTCCTGCTGCCCGAGCAGATACAGCGCGCCGAACAGCGCCTCCAGCCCGGTCGCCTTGGAATACTCGGCAGAGGTGGCGTTTTTCGGGATGGCATGGACGTGCGCATTGCGGCCGCGGCGGTAAAAGCCCGTCTCCTCCTCGGTCAAGAGCGGCAGCAGCCGGTCGACAAAGGCGGCCTGCGCGGGCGCGCAGACGCGGGCGACGGTCTCGCGGTGCAGGTTGCCGTTTTTCGGGATGCCGGCGGCGCAGAGCTCCGTCCGGACGAGCAGCTCAAACACCGCGTCGCCCAGATGCGCCAGTGCGAGCGCCGAAAGTGCGTTGACCTCGTGCGGGGTCAGCGCGGGATGAAGTCCGCAGCTCATGAAGTTCTCCTTAAAGGTCAGATTAACAGGCGGAACGCGCCGTACATGCCGGCGTCGTTGCCCAGCGAGGCAAGGGCGAATTCCGTGCCCTTGCAGGCGTGGAACATGTGCTGCTCAAAATGGCGCTGTACGCCGTCGAGCAGGTAAGCGCCGGCCTTGCTCACGCCGCCGCCGAGGATGATGCGCTCCGGGTCGCAGACGCAGCAGGCCGAGGCCAGCGCCTCGCCGAGATAGTCAAAGACCTGCTCCAGCGTGGCAATGGCGAAGGCGTCGCCGCCCTCAGCAGCTGCAAAAACATCTTTACAGGTCAAATTTTTGCAGTCGCGCAGGCACGACGGCGCATCGCCCGCCGCGAGGCGCTCGCGGGTGACGCGAACGATGCCGTTGGCGGAGGCGTACTGCTCGATGCAGCCGCGCTTGCCGCAGGTGCAGGGGTGCTTGTCCGGTGCGGAGACGGTAATGTGGCCGATTTCTCCGCCGACGCCGTGCGCGCCGCTGAGGACCTTGCCGTCGAGAATGACGCCGCCGCCGATGCCCGTGCCGAGCGTGACGAACAGCGCCGAGGCGATGCCGACGCCGCCGCCCTTCCAGTATTCGCCGAGGGCGGCGCAGTTGGCATCGTTTCCGGCCGCAACGCGCAGGCCGGTGAGCGCGCCGAGCGCGTTATGCAGGTTAAAAACGCCCCAGTTGAGGTTGACGCAGCGGTTGACCGTGCCGTCCGCAGCGACCGGGCCGGGCACGCCGATGCCAATGCCGAGCAGGTCAGCCTCCGCGATGGCGCGCCGCGCGGCGCAGGCCGCGACCGCCTCCGCGATATCCGGTAAAATAGCCTCGCCGCCGTGCTCCGTGCGGGAGGGGATCTCCCATTTTTCGACGAGCGTGCCCTCCTGTGTGAACAGGCCAAGCTTGACGGTCGTACCGCCGACATCAACGCCAAATCCGTATTTCATCTGTAATTCCTCGATTCTTCAGGTTTATTCCGTGGGGGTGGGCGCCTCGGTCGGGGACTGCGTGGGAGGCGCGGTGGGCTCCGTGGGCGCCTCGGTCGGGGACTGCGTGGGAGGCGCGGTGGGCTCCGTGGGCGCCTCGGTCGGCGCCTCCGTGGGGGTCTCGGTCGGCGCTTCCGTGGGAGGCTCCGTCGGCTCTGTGGGCTCGGGGTCGGGCTCCGGCTCGGGCGGTGCCGGCTCGGTGTTGAAGGCAAAGTCGAAGCGTACCTCATAGGCGCGCGCCAGGGGCGCAGAGAAATCTGTCAAATAAAGAGTCGGGATTCGATAGTCGTCGCGCTCCCAGACCAGCGACCGCAGCAGCACATTGCCATTCAGGCGGTCGAGGATGAGCTGCGTGAGGTCATTGCTTTTCAGCGCGGAGTAGATCCCGTAGGGCGACAGATCCTTGATGCTGCCGCGCGTGCCGCGATAGTAGGCCAAATCCTTAACGAACGCGAAGGCGAGGGTCTTGGTGAAGGCGTCGTTGTCGGCCGCGGCCGTGTTCGTCTCGTAACGCAGCCAACCCCAGCGCATCAGTCCCATCGACAGGCCGATGCCGAGGGCGTTTGCGGCCGTGCCCCAGCTGCTGTAGCCGAGGGTGTAGACGGTGTTGATGGCATAAGCCGTGCTGCCCGACCAGAACTTTCCGCCAGATGTGTCCAGTAAAATGGTGAAGCGGCCGGTTTTTGCATTGTTCCGCCAGACGTTCAGGAAAGCTGCCTCGTCGTCCTGCGACGCGCCGCGCGTCAGGATCAGGACGTCCGCGTCGCCGTCGCCGCTCGCCTCGTCGATGTGCAGCTCCGCCATGTGAAGCTGCACCGTTTCGCGCAGCGTGGCGGTGTCGAAGGCGTCGGCGTAGTCGTCCTCGCCGCCGCCGAAATACAGCACGTTCGCCCGCATCCGGCGCGGCAGCAGGTCGGCATAGAGCCGCGCAAGCCCCATCAGCCCCAGCTCGTCGGCTGCACAGAAGAGGGAGCAGTTTTCACCGAGCAGGCCGGTCAGATAGGCAATCTCATTGCTCTGAATGGACGCGCGCGGGACAGAATCGTCAACGCCGACGACAACGGTTCGGAAGTTTTCCGCATGACGAAGCAAATAATCGCCAAGCCGAAGCTTGCGCTCGCGCGCCGCGAGGTATTTGTCGATCGCCTCGTCGGACAGCTCGGTGGCGATTTCCGCGCCGTCGGGGCCGTAGCGGTAGCCTGCAACGATGTTGTCCACCGTCAGCGCGTCGCCGGTCAGCTCCGCGCGGGCCTTGCCGCCGTAGGCGCGCAGCCGGTGGTACTCCGCAAGGCCGAGGCCGTTATAGTCGACCGTGCTGGCCAGCCGCATGACGGTGTCGAACACGTAGACCGGCTTGCGCGCGGCCAGCTCCGAAAGATAGTCGAGCACGGAATATTCAAAGGTCAGATCGTTGTTATGCAGCGCGCGGCTGCTGACGAGGCCGCCGGACAGGAGCTGATCGATGCTCAGCACAAAGGCGTCGCAGCGCGCTTCGTTCTCGCGCAGCCAAGCGAGCAGTCCCTCGCGGTCGCCGTAGGTCGTGCCGTTGGGGTTTGGCGTCTGCCCGTCGAGCCGCGTCGCATAGAGCGACTCCTCCGGCATGAGCAGCGTCAGTCCGGCGCTCTCGGCCAGCCAAGCCGGGCGCACATTGTTGACCGGCCGGTTGTCCAGCGGGATGTAACCGACGGTCAGACCGCGCAGAGAGTGGTATTCCGGCAGAGCGTCGCCGGTGTCCTCGGGATAGGCGTGCAGCAGACGGCACAGCAGCGCCGCGAGCTGTGCGCGCGTGGCGCTGCCCTGCGGCTGGAGCAGGAGCAGACCGCCGGTGCGGTCGCCGTTGAGCAGACCGGACGCGACCGCCCACTGCACAGCCTCCGTCGCCCAGTCGCTGACCGCTTCGGCATCGGCAAAGCCCTCGAGCGGTGTGCGCGCGGCGGTGTCGTAGCCGCAATGGGTCGCGTAACGGTAGAGAATTACGGCGACCTGCTCGCGCGTGACCGCCTCGTCCGGGCGGAAGGTGCCGTCCTCAAAGCCGAGGACGAGCTCATTTTTTGCGCCCCAGCCGACTGCGTCAGTGAACCAGCGGTCTGCCGGAACATCGGAAAAGTCCGGCGCGGCCGCCGCGGGGCTGCCCTGCGCGCGGTAGAGCAGGGTGATCAGCATAGCGCGTGACGCGGCATCCAACGGCGCGAACCGCGTTGCGGAGACGCCGTTGACGAGGCCGAGCTGCGTCGCTTCGGCGACCTCCGGGGCATACCACGCATTATCCGCAACGTCAGAATATTTTGTAGCCGCGAGGCCGTCAAGGCGGTGGCTGCGGCGGTCGTAGCGGACGGTGACGAAAATTTTTCCGTCCTCCAGCCGCTGCACGTGCGCCGGTGCGCCGTTGACCGTGGCGGTCAGCGTCTCGGAGAACTCGCCGTCCGCCGTCAGCAGCAGGCCGAGGTAGTAGAATTTTCCCGCCGCCGCAGTGCTGCCCGCCGCGAGGGGCTTTTGCAGCGCAGCGTCCTTGCCGTCGGACGAGGCAAACCACAGCGCTTCCGCCGCCGGCTGCGCGCCGCGCACCGTCAGACCGGTTGTCGGCAGCGGCTGCCCGACCGTGAGCACGTCCGGCGCGCCGGTAATCGTCACGCGCTCCACCGTCGCCGCCGACGCCGCCGGTAAAAGCGCTGCCAGCAGCGAAAAGGTCAGCGCCAGCGCAAAAAAGCGTTTCAAATGCATGCTCCCCTCCTAATATCGTGAAAATGTCAAAACGGATGGTGAAAATGTTGGGTTTGATAGGATATTGCTGGAATATTTTGTCGCAGATGGGGTAGACATTGCGCCCAAGCCCAACCTTTGCGTAGGGCGCGATGCCCATAGCGCAGCCGTTGGCGGCTTTGCCGCCTTACGGATGCGGCATACCCCTTGCGGGTGCATCGCGCCGCGAATTCCGCAGCGGCTTCCGTTCCCCGCCGCAGGGGCGGTCATCGACCGCCCGCTCCCCGCGCCGCAGCGCGTGGATCAATATGGTTTGCAGTAAGATCGAAGGTGCCAGCAAGCGGGGCATCGAGGACGCCGCCCCCTACAAGGGTGCACGGCTTCGGTTTTCGGTTGTAG
>CAKTZP010000012.1 GCA_934636045.1 uncultured Oscillospiraceae bacterium | reverse complement strand
GCTCCAGCCATGAGGAATTGTGGTAATACTCCGTCCGGCTCAGGTCGCGGGAGAAGCAGAGCGCCGCTGTGATCTTTACCTTATATTCCGGCTTGTCCTCGCGGTCGCGTCCCTTGCGCTCGGCCTCCCAATACTGCGGCATGGTGAAGGAATTTCCCTCGGTCAGCTCGTTGATATAGTCCAGAATGCCCTTTTCGTAACAAAACTCGGTCGTCTCGAACCTGCTGCCCACCTGATTGCGGAAGCGGAAGGTCACGCCCGCGTTCACGACCGCCTGCCGCTTCATGATGTCCAGATAGTATTCCGCCGGGATGTCGATGTCGGTAAAGACCTCGAGGTCAGGCTTCCAATGGAACAGCGAGCCGGTCTTTTTGCGGTCTGCAGGCTCCTTATTGAGCTTTCCGACGATGTTGCCCTTTTCAAAATGCAGGGTATATTTAAAGCCGTCGCGATAGATCCGCGCATCGAAATATTCCGAGGCATACTGCGTGGCGCAGGAGCCGAGGCCGTTCAGGCCGAGGCTGTACTCGTAGTTGTCGCCGACAAGATTGTTATATTTGCCGCCGGCGTACATCTCGCAGAAGACCAGCTCCCAGTTGTAGCGCTGCTCCTTTTCGTTCCAGTCCACCGGGCAGCCGCGGCCGAAGTCCTCGACCTCAATGCTTTTGTCCGCATAGCGCGTGACGATGACCAGATCGCCGTGTCCCTCACGCGCCTCGTCAATGGCGTTGGAGAGAATTTCAAATACCGCATGCTCGCAGCCGGTCAGGTCGTCCGAGCCGAAAATGACCGCCGGACGCTTGCGGACGCGATCGGCGCCCTTCAGGCTGCTGATGCTCTCGTTGCCGTAGGTTTGCTTCTTTGCCATAGCTCTTCCTCACACATTTTGTGCATAAATTCGCATAGTAAACCACTATATATAGATATAGTATATCCCTATTTTGGAAAAAAGTCAATCCGCAAAAAAAGGGACGTCTCCGACGTCCCAATTCTCCCCATATCTTGCGTAGACTAGCCCTCCTTGCGTAAGGCGGGCTGCCCTCAGCCCGCCGCGAATTCCGAAAGCAGTGCGGTATTTGCTTGGCGCCACTCCGCCGCAGCGGCTTGGCTCCCCTTATGAAGGGGAACTGTCAGCGAAGCTGACTGAGGGGTTATCTTCGCGCAACACCGCTTTATTCTCCCGCAAGCAGGAGCTCTCCGGCCTTATAAATGTCTCCCGCGCCGACGGTCAGGATGATGTCGCCCTCCTTGGCGATGGACTTCAGATAGGCCGCGACCTCCGGCAGCGTCTCAAAATAGACCGCGCCCGGAATCTCCCGCGCCAAATCGCGCGAGGATATGCCGGTCTTGTTGCTCTCGCGCGCGGCATAGATTTCGGCCAGCACGGCGACATCCACCCGTTTGAGCTCAGCAACAAAATCGGAAAACAGCGCCTTTGTCCGCGTGTACGTATGCGGCTGGAAGGCCACGATGATGCGCTGATAGCCCATCGTCTTGACCGCGTCGATCAGCGCGTGCAGCTCGCCGGGATGGTGCGCATAGTCGTCATAGACCGCCGCGCCGTGGTAGCTCCCCTTGCGCTCCAGCCGCCGCCCTGCGCCGGTAAAGCTCTCCAGCCCTGCCGCGACCGCCGCACCGTCCACGTTCATCACGTAGGCTGCCGCCGCCGCTGCCAGCGCGTTATACACATTGTGCCGCCCGTAGACGTTCAGGTGCAGATGGCAGTAGATTTTTCCGAAGCAGACCACGTCAAACGAGCGGTAGTCCTCCGAGAGATTCTCGGCGCGGATGTCGTTCTTTTCGCCGAGGCCAAAGGAAATATAGTGCAGATCCTCCAGCGTTTCGACCGTATTGCGGTCGTCGCCGTTGGCAATCACATGCCCCGTGCGCGGCACGAGCCCGGCAAACTTGCGGAACGAGCGCTCCACTGCGGCCAGATCCTTAAAATAGTCCAGATGGTCGGCCTCAATGTTGTTGATGATTGCGACCGTCGGATAAAAGTTCAGGAACGAATCGCAGTATTCGCAGCTTTCCATAATGATAGTGTCGCCGCTGCCGACGCGGTGTCCGGCCTTGAGCAGCGGCAGATAGCCGCCGAGCATAACCGTCGGGTCGCGCTGCGCCTGCATGAAAATATGCGTGATCATGGCCGTCGTGGTGGTCTTGCCGTGCGTACCGGAAATGCAGATCGCGTTTTTGTACTCCCGCATGATCAGCCCCCACGCCTGCGCGCGCTCGAACACCGGAATGCCCATCGCGCGGGCGGCGGCGATCTCCGGGTTGTCGTTATGGGCGGCGGCAGTGCGGATGATGCAGTCCGCGCCCTTGATATTATTCGCGCTGTGGCCGATGTGCACCGTGATGCCCTTTGCAATCAGCTCGTCGGTCGAAACCGAGGCGTTCATATCCGAGCCGGTCACCGTCATGCCCATCCCGCGCAGCACCAGTCCCAGCGGCCGCATGGAAACGCCGCCGATGCCGATCAGATGAATATGCTTTCCGGGAACAAGGTAGGCATCCAAACATTTACGCGCCATGAGAAATCCTCTCCTTGCAGAACAAGAACTAAAATTGCAGGGCGTTTTCCGCCCTGCAGATTATTATAATACAGTTCCGTCCGATTTACAAGCGGAAAACGCCTGCGGCAGGAAATTCTCCGGCAGGGTGAAGGCCATTTCGCGCCCATCCGGATGCCGGAAGGTCAGGCGGTATGCCCACAGGCCGAGCGCGCCGCCGGTTTTCGCGCCGTATTTCCGGTCACCGCAGAGCGGCCAGCCACGCGAAGCAAGCTGCACACGGATCTGGTGCGTCCGTCCCGTGTGCAGCCGGACGAGCACCAGTCCGCC
Organism: uncultured Oscillospiraceae bacterium; assembly: GCA_934636045.1. Classification (GTDB taxonomy): domain Bacteria; phylum Bacillota; class Clostridia; order Oscillospirales; family Oscillospiraceae; genus JAZOXB01. Next base: position 21,981 of record CAKTZP010000012.1, on the reverse strand, counting down.
ATCCAGAGCACGGTAGGAAAGCCGCGCCGGACGCACGCCGCTGCGCTTGCGCGCCACCACATAGGTCTTGTTTTTCACCCGGTCGTGGTACAAAAGATCCTCCAGCGTTCCCTCCGGCGGAGTTGGCGGCGTTTCGCACTGCGCCAAATACTCCTTGCAGAAGCCCGCGCCCAGCTGCGCCGACAGCGCGGCAGCCGCCTCGCGCGTTTTGGCGAACACCATCAGCCCCACGGTCTCGCGGTCGAGCCGGTGCACGGGATAAACCGTCCGCGGCGCGAGCAGCTCGGCCATCGAGCGCTTGCCCGACGCATCCGCCGCAGCCAGTACCCCTCGCGGCTTGACGCACACAACCAGCGCCGCGTCCTCATAGAGCACCGTAATCTGCGTTTGCGCCTCTGTCACCTGCACAGCAGCGCCTCCGCCGCCAAGCGGAAGAGCCGTTCCTCTGCCGGGGCCTCCAGACGCGCGCCTGTGGCGTAGTTCTCGGTGACGAGCGCCAGTGAGGCCGCGCGCACCTTCAAAATCGACGATACCACATAAAGCGCGCTCGTTTCGCCGTCCACCGCCGCTGCGCCGAGCGCCTGCCAGCGCGCCAGACGTTCGCGGCCAAATTCCGTGCGCGGTGTTTCCAGCGTCAGGCAGTCGTGGCTGCGGAAAATGCCGTATTCCGCCCCGCGCTTCAGCAGGCTTGCAAGCAGCGTCATGTCCGGCGCGGCGGGATAGGAAATGTCAATGTATTCCCGTGTTGCGCCCTCGCCGCGCACCGCGCCCGAGGCCACCAGCAGCGTTCCGACCGCCGTCTCCGGCTGCAGCGCCGGGCAGCAGCCGATTTTGATAATCTCCTCCACACCCAGATGGTGCAGCTCCTCAACGGCAATGGCCATCGGCATGCAGCCAAAGCCGCAGCTCATCACGCTTAAGGGGCTGCCGAGCATCGTGCCGGTGTAGGTCACATATTCGCGATACTCCCCGACCTTCTCCGCCTGCTCCATCATCGCGGCATAGCGCGGGATCTGCAGGGGGTCGGGCGTCAGGATCACACGCTTGGCGACCATCGTCTCGTCAATGCCGAGGTGATGCATCGTTCCGTCGTTGTGCGTCAGCTTTACGCTTCCGAAGCTCATTTCGCCACCTCCTCAAGAATCTCCGCCGCACGAATGGCGACGCGCGAGGCCGCCTTCACGCGGTTGGCCAAAAATTCCGGATCGGCATAGGCGCCGTAAACCTCCGGCGCCTCCTGCGCGCTGTCAGCAAACATTGAGCCGAGCGCCACGCAGATGGTGCCCGTCCGCAGGCCGAGCAGATGGCCATAGGTAAAGAGCATGCCCGATTCGTTCTCAACAACCAGAACGTTCGTGTCGATCCATTTCTGCATCCGCTCGCGCAGGCCGGGATGTGCCGCCTTGGATTCCATGTAAAACGAGTCATGGCTGCGGTACAGACCGACGAGTGCATCCTCGCCCGCCTCCTGCGCCGCCTGCATCAGCGCGGCAACAACCAGCGGATCGGCAACAGCCGGAAACTCCGGCGGCACGATCTCATAGCTTGCGCCCTCGCCGCGCACGCAGCCGGAGGCAATTACCAGCCGTCCAGGCTGCATCCACGGCTGCACGCCGCCGCAGGTGCCGACGCGGATGACTGTCTCCGCTCCCGCCGCCTTAAGCTCCTCCATCGCCGTGGCCACGCAGGAGCAGCCCATGCCGCTGCTGGTCACGCCAATGGCCGTGCCGTTCGGCGTGTGGCCGGTGTAGGTCGCGTAGGTGCCGCGGTGCGCTGTAAATTCGGCGTCGCGGAACAGGTCGGAAATGATTTTGCTGCGATGCGGGTCGCCCGGCATCAGCACGCACGGCGCACACTGGCCGGCCGCCAAGCCTGTCGCGGGAAAGCTCCCGTCTGCCCCGGCCGCCGCCGGCGTCGGCAAATATTGCTTCATGGTTTTCTCTTCCCTTCTCGCCCCGCACGGGGCGTTCGTTCTGCCTCTATCATAGCCGAGCGGCCGCAAAATTGCAAGAGCCGCACTTGTTTGTCTTTACGATTTTTCGTGCAAGAAATCCAAAAAATTTATGCAAAACGGAAAATTTGTTCATTTTGCGCATGACAATTTTTGCAAAAATATGGTATAATTATAGTAGAAAGGTCGTGAGCGCATGTTTCAGATAGGAGATCAGGTCGTCTATGGACCCGAAGGCGTTTGCCGCGTCGAGCGGATTGAGACTCTGCGCGTCAATCGGAAAAAGGCCGCGTACTACGTCCACAGTCCGATCCACCGCGAGGGCGCAACGATCTATGTTCCCGTAGAAAACGAGCAGCTGACCGCGCGGATGCACCGCATCCTCACAGAGGAGGAGCTCGCCGCCCTGCTGCAGGCCGCAGCGAGCGACGCACCGCTGTGGCTGGACGATGCAAACGAGCGCCGGACGCTGTATGCGCAGGTGCTCCTCAGCGGCGACCGGCGCGAGCTGGTGCGGCTGGTGCGGACGCTTTATGCCCGCCGCGCCCGATTGGTCGCGCAGGGCAGGCATCTCCGCTCCGGCGACGATCAAGCCCTCCGCGACGCCGAGCGCATGCTCAACAGTGAATTTGCCCTCGTCCTCAATATCCCCCGCCACGAGGTTCCCGCCTACGTCCGCATGCAGCTGGGGCTGGAGGAGAAATAACCTCTCCGCCGCCTCCAGTGCGGTGTGTTTTTTGACACGATTGCGCTGATTCGCTGCGGCGCGCCGCGCTGATTCCCCATTCACCATTCACGATTCCAAAATTTTCCCGGCGGTGCAGCGTCTTCTGCACCGCCGGGAAATTTTTATGCTTTGCTTCAGCCCTTCAGCGCCCCGGCGTTTTTGACGAAGTATTCCACACCGGAATACAGCGTCGTGCCGGAGATGAGAACCACATTGACCCACTCGACAGCGGTGACGAAGCTCTCGCCGAGCAGTGCCGCGAAGAAATCGCCGCGCAGCAGCAGCGCAAGGCACAGGCACACCATCGTCGTGGCGGTCTTGACCTTGCCCGACCAGCCTGCCGCAATGACCGTGCCCTTGCTGGCCGCAATCATTCGCAGACCGCTGACTGCAAATTCACGCGTCAACACGATCATCAGCGCCCACGCCGGGAACTGCCCCAGCTCGCAGAGCATGGTCATCGCCGCGATGACCAGCACCTTATCCGCAAGCGGGTCGAGAAATTTTCCGAGATTGGACACCTGATTGCAGCGGCGGGCAACCTCGCCGTCCACAAAATCCGTCAGACTCGCAATCGCGAAGACGGCAAGCGCTATGTAGCACATCCAATCGACACTCTCGCTCACATACATACAAACGAGAAACACCGGGATCAGCAACACTCGGACAAATGTGATTTTCGTTGCAGTCGTCATGGTCATTCGGCCTCCTCCGCAGCTCCAATCAGGTCGCCGTCCAGCGTTCCGGTAATGCGCACGGGGATAAAGTCGCCCGTCCTCACGCCGTCAGCGTCGAACTGCACCCGTCCGTCAATGTCGGGCGAATCGGCATAGGTACGGCCAAAGAATTTGCCCGTCTCGTCGTCATAGCCCTCGCAGAGCACCTCCATCACCGTGCCGATGCGCGCGGCGTTGTACGCGTCCATGATGCCCGATTGCAGCTCGGAAACGATCTCCGCGCGGTGGACGGCCACCTCCTCGTCAGGGTAGTCCATCTTGGCCGCCGGCGTTCCCTCCTCCGGGGAAAAGGCAAACGCGCCCACGCGCTCAAGCTTGTGCTCCCGCAGCCAGTCGCACAGCTCCTCAAACTCCGCCTCGCCCTCATAGGGCAGGCCGGTGATGATGCTCGTACGGATGACAACGCCGGGGATGCGCGCGCGCAGCTTGTCGAACAGCACATCCAGCTCCTCGCGCGTGCCGCGGCGGTTCATTTTCTTCAAAATCAGCGGGTTCACATGCTGAATCGGGATGTCCATGTACTTGACGATCTTCGGCTCCGAGGCGATCACGTCGATCAGTTCGTCGGAAAGCTCGTCCGGGTAGAGGTAGTGCACCCGCACCCAATGCAGCTTTTCAATGCGGCAAAGCTCACGCAGCAGCTCGGGCAAACGGCGCTCGCCGTAAAGGTCAATACCGTAGCGGCTGGTGTCCTGCGCCACGACGATCAGCTCACGCACGCCGTCCTCGGCCAGCATCCGCGCCTCGTAGAGGCAATCCTCCATCGTGCGGCTGCGGAATTTGCCGCGCAGCGACGGGATCACGCAGTACGAGCAGCGGTTGTCACAGCCCTCGGCGATCTTCAGATACGCGTAGTGCCGTGGGGTGGTCAGAACGCGCTCCACCTCGTCCACCGGCGCGTCGATGTCGTCAAACTGGCAGACCCGCTCGCCGTTCAGCAGCGCCTTCACGGCGCTGACCACGCAGCCGTAGCTGCCCGTGCCGAGCACACCGTCCACTTCCGGCAGCTCCTGCAAAATTTCCTTCTGGTAGCGCTGCGACAGGCAGCCGGTGACGAGGATTTTCCCGATCACGCCCTGCTCCTTCAGCGCGCCCATGGCAAGAATGTTGTCGATGGCCTCGCTCTTGGCCGAGTCGATAAAGCCGCAGGTGTTGATGATCACCACGTCCGCGCCCTCCACGGAGGACAGCAGCGTGTAGCCCGCGTGCTGCAAGAGATAGAGCATCTGCTCCGCGTTCACCTGATTTTTGGCGCAGCCGAGGGAAATCATCCCAATGCGTTTGCCCATAGTATTTTCCTTCCTTAGTCTTCTACAAAATCCTCATCCGGCGCATAGCGCTCGAGCGCCCGCCGGATATCGCTCCATGAATGGCCGCGGCGCAGCAGCGCGTCGGTCGCGCGCTTGCATTCGGCGCGGTCGGGCGTCGTTCCGCGAAAGCGGCGGCGCAGATACGTGTCGATTGCATCGTCCTGCGGCGGCAGCGCCGCCAATGCCTCGTCCCAGAGCTCGCGCGGCACACGCTTTTCATACAGCATCTGCCGGATGCGCGCCGCGCCGTAGCCCTTGGCCGCGCCGGAGCGGACGATCTGCTCGGCAACGGCGGCATCGTCCAACAGCCGCAGGTCGCTGAGCCACTGCACCGCCTCCTGCGCGTGCTCCTCGCTTTCGCCCTTGCGGACGAGCCGATGCTCCAGCTCCTTCTGCGAAACGGCCGAAGCCGAGACGATGCGCACCGCCCGCTCCTTGGCCGAGGCCAGCGCGCAGCTGTCGCGCAGCGATTCCAGCGCCGCCGGAGAAAGCTCCAGTCCCACCCCCAGCCGCAGCTCGGTCAAAAGCGATGCGGGGACGAGCATCGTCGAGCCGTCGTCAAAGCGCAGGCGCAGCTTCTGCGCCCGCTTGCTTTGCTCGATGGCCTCAATCTTCATCGAAATCCTCAGCCGAGACGTCTACCGCCTTGCCCGCGGGCTTGGCGACAGCCTTGGCGCGGTTGCTTTGCAGCTCCGCCAGATGCGCGCGCACCTTCGTCTCCAGCTCGTCTGCCAGCTCCGGATGGTCGGCAATGTACTGCTTGGCATTGTCGCGCCCCTGGCCGATGCGCTCGTCGCCGACGGAGAACCAGCTGCCGCTCTTGTTGACCAGCTCGAGGCTCACGGCGATGTCCAGCAGCTCGCCGAACTTGGAAATGCCCTCGCCGTACATGATATCGAACACCGCCTCGCGGAAGGGAGGCGCGACCTTGTTCTTGATGACCTTGACGCGGGTGCGGTTGCCGATGACCTCGCCGCCCTCCTTGATCGTCTCGACCTTACGCACATCGAGGCGCACGGAGGCGTAGAACTTCAGCGCGTTGCCGCCGGTCGTCGTTTCGGGGTTGCCGTACATGACGCCGATCTTCATACGCAGCTGGTTGATGAAAATGACCACGCAATTGGTCTTTGCGATCGCGCCGGCGAGCTTACGCAGCGCCTGCGACATCATGCGGGCCTGCAGGCCGACAAAGGCGTCGCCCATTTCGCCCTCGATCTCCGCACGGGGCGTCAGCGCCGCAACGGAGTCGACCACGATCACGTCCAGCGCGCCGGAGCGCACCAGCGATTCGGTAATATCCAGCGCCTGCTCACCGGTATCCGGCTGCGAAACCAGCATGGAGTCGATGTCCACACCGATGGCTGCGGCATACACAGGGTCGAGCGCATGCTCGGCGTCAACAAAGGCGACCTCGCCGCCGCGCTTCTGCGCCTCGGCGACCACATGAAGCGCCAGCGTCGTTTTGCCGGAGGATTCCGGGCCGTAGATCTCGATGATCCGGCCGCGCGGCAGACCGCCGATGCCCAGCGCAGCGTCCAGCGCCAGCGAGCCGGTCGGAATGGCGTCCACGTTCAGCTCCGGGCGGTCGCCCAGACGCATGACCGCGCCCTTGCCGTAGTTCTTTTCGATCTGGTGCAGCGCCGTGGTCAATGCCTTTTTCTTGTCCTCCGCGGGAGACGGTGCTTCGTAAGCGGGTTTTTTCTGTGCCATGATCAGCCTTCCTCTCTTTTGCGGGCAAGTACTGCCCGAATGATATCGCCGGAGTCTCGTCTCAGCTCGATAATTTCAAAATTTGCCGCCTTCAGCAGCGCGCAGACGGCCTCCTCCTGCCCCATGCCGAACTCAAAGCAGAAGTACCCACCCGGATTCAGCTGCGGCGTAAAGTTCGTGATGATCGCGCGGTAAAAGTCCAGCCCGTCCGCACCGCCGTCCAGCGCCAAGTGCGGCTCAAAGTCCCGCACCGACGGGTCGAGGGTTTTCATCTCCTCGCTCGTCACATAGGGCGGATTGGAGACGATCAGGTCAAACGTGCCCAAAAATTCCTGCTTCGGCTTGCGCACGTCGATGGGCAGGCAGCTGACGCGCCCGGCTAAGTGCTGATTCTGCGCATTGCGCCGCGCCACGCGCAGCGCCGCCGGAGAAACATCGCCCAGCGTGACCCGCGCGTCCTTCACGCGCTTGGCAATCGCAAGGCCAATGCAGCCCGAGCCGGTGCACAGATCCAAAATGCGCGGATTCTGATTCAGAAACAGCGCCTTTTTGATCGCCAGCTCCGTGACGACCATTGTATCGTCGCGGGGGATGAGTACATCTGGCGTTACGACGAGCGTCATGTCGTAAAAATCCCACTCGCCGAGAATATACGGCACCGGCTCGCCCTTGAGGTAGCGCGCAACGAAGGACTCCGTCAGGTCGCAGATCTCCTCCGAGGCATACAGCTCCCGGTCGGCGATCATCTGCTCCGCCGTCTTGCCGGAGGCGGCGCACAGCAGCTCGCGCGCGACGTTGGAGGCGTTGGCACCCTCTGTGGGCAGCAGCGCGCGCCGCGCGTCAAGGTAGAGGTCGGCGTAGGTCTTTACCATTTGTCGTCTCCCTCCTTTTCGGGCAGCACCAGCGTCAGTGCCTCGATACCGACCTCGATCATCGAATCGTCCGGCTCGTTGGTCGTCAGATATTGCAGCCACATGCCCGGCGCAGACAGCGCGCGGGTCAGCCAGTTGTCGTAGCGCCCGACAAGGCGGTTGAATTCATAGCTGATGCCCACCACGATCGGCAGGAGCAGCAGCTTGAGCACCACGCGCAGCAGCGCCTCGAGCACCTTGGAATCCAGCTCCGGCGTGATCGGCCGCAGCAGCACGGACGCAATGGAAAACACCAGAATGGAAACGATAATGACCACGAACAAGAAGCTCGTGCCGCAGCGCGGATGCAGACGGGTCTGCTTGCGGACGTTTTCCACCGTCAGCGGCAGCCGCGCCTCATAGGCTCGAATGGTCTTATGCTCCGCGCCGTGGTAAGAAAAGACGCGTTTCATATCCTTCATCCGGGAAATCAGGAACATGTAGGTCAGGAAAATGATGATGCGCACCACACCCTCGATGAGGTTGCGCGCCAGCTCGCTTTTCACCCAGCGGCCGATCACCGAGCCGATGATCGACGGCAGCACGATGAACAGCGCCACGGAAAAGGCCACACCGAGAACGACCGACAGCGTGATGAGCACGTTCTGCGCCTTGTCGGAGGAAAGCCGCTTTTCCAGCCATGCGTCAAATTTCGACTGCTTCTCGGGCACAGCCTCCTCGTCGTCCTCGGCATAGGCATCGGCTGAGTACATCAGTGCCGAAACGCCGGTCTTCATCGACGTGCAGAAGTTGAACACGCCGCGCAGGAATGGGATCTTTCGAATGGAGAAGCCCTCGATATGCTTGCGCGGCTCGAGCTTGGTCTTCAGACCCTTCTTCGTCCGCACGACCGTCGCCACCTTGTCCGGCCCCATCATCATGATCCCTTCAATCAGCGCCTGCCCGCCGATCATGGTTTTAAATTTTTCTTTTTCCATTGCGATCCTTTCCGGTTTTATGGTTTCTGCTAAATCAGGAGGAATGGTGAAGTATCGTCCCGCGCCGTAGGGGCGCTCGCTGAGCGCCCGCCCGCCGCAGCGGATTTGCATCCGTGCCGTCAGGCGCACCTATTAGATTATTCACTATTCACCATTCACTGTTCACAATTCACGAAATCGATGCTGCCTGCACGCGGGGCGTCGGGGACGCAGCCCCCTACAGGTCTCGATCGATGCTGCCTGCACCGGCGGGCTTTTAGGCAAGCCCGCTCTGCGAACAAAATCGGAGATGCCTGCAACGGGCGCTCAATGAGCGCCCCATACGGCGTCCAGCAGGACTTCCTGCACTTACGCGTCGGCTGCCGGCAGGCGGATGGTCACGAGGGTGCCGCCGCCCTCGGCATTTTCCAGCGTGAGCGTGCCGTTGTGCATGGTCACAATCTCCTCGCACACGGCAAGGCCAATGCCGCTGCCGCGCGCCTTTGATGTTCCCTTATAGAATTTCTTTTTGATCAGCGGCAGCTCCTCCTCCGGGATGCCGGGGCCAAAATCGCGGATGCGGATGACGACGTCGCCGCCGTCCATGCAAATCTCCGCCGTAATTTTTCCGCCCTCGCCGCCGTGCTTCGCGGCGTTGTCGAGCAGATTCAAAAACACCTGCCGCATGCGCGAGGTGTCGCAGGGGATCTCCGGAATATCCTCGTCATTTTCGAGGTATTGCAGCGCAATGCCCTCCTGCGCCAGTCGCGAGCCGTACATAAATACCGTGTCCTCAAACTCGGCGCGGATGTCGCTCAGCGCCACGTTCAGCGTAAACCGCCCGTCCTGCATCCGCGTGAATTCCAGCAGCTCCTCGACCATAGCGGTCAGACGCCTGGACTCGCGCAGGATGATGTTCAGGCCGCGGCGTGTCTCCGCCGCCTCCACGCTGCCGCCCGCCGAAAGCAGGGTCTCGCTCCAGCCGCTGATGGCCGTCAGCGGTGTGCGCAGCTCGTGAGACACGGAGGAGATAAATTCCGACTGCATTTTTTCCGACTGACTGATTTTGTTGGACATATCGTTGATGGTGTCGGCCAGCTCGCCGATCTCGTCGTCAAACTGCCGCTGGATCTGCGCGCCGTAGCTGCCGGCCGCGATGCGCTTGGCTGTCGCCGTGATCTCCGCCACCGGCACAAGGATGGAGCGCAGATAATACCGTCCGCTGACATAAACGATCAGCAGAATCACCGCACCCACCAGCGCCACCATCAGGCTGAACAGCAAAATCTGCCGGTCGACCTTGGCCAAGCTGGACACATAGCGCAGCACACCGATCACCTCGCCGTTGGAGTAGATCAGCGGGCTGGAGACCGCCATGATTCGCTCGCCGGTGGAGGGATTTCTGCCCGTAAAGATGCTGATCTTCTTGGTCTCGATCGCCTGTGTGATGTCGCTCGTGACCGCTGCGGGCTGTGATACCTGGCTGTATGACGACGCGACGATGCGGTTGTTGGTGTTGATGAACTGCAGCTCCATCACGTCCTTGGAGTCGAAGCTCTGCGTAAACTTCGCGCAGGACTGATAGTATTCGTTGTAGCTTCTGTTGATATAGGTCTCAAAAAAGCTGGTGCTGGTGCGTGCCTTGGCCTCCATGCCTGCCTGCATATTGGAGTAATAGTAAACCGCGACCGTCAGCGACAGCGCCAGCACGCACAGCAGCGTCAGGCCGAGCACAATGCTCAGCGTGTTGTGAAGCCAGCGTCCCTGCAGGCCCTTGACCTTTCGCATTTGTTTTTCTCCTTCCTGCCGTGCCGGCAAGAGAGGCGAAGGAGGCTCCGAGCCGTCAGAGCTCCCCTCTACAGTCCCCACTTGTAGCCAAAGCCCCAGACCGTCGTGATGTAGGTCGGGTTGGCGGTATTGTCCTCAATTTTGATGCGCAGGCGGCGGATGTTTACATCCACGATCTTCAGCTCGCCGTCATAATCCCGCCCCCAAACGGCGGCCAGAATGTCCTCACGCGACAGCGCGCGGCCGGGATTCTGCATGAACAGCTGCACAATGGCGTATTCCACCTGCGTCAGCTTGATGCGCCGCCCCTGCTTTTCCAGCGTGCGGTTGCGGATGTTGAGCGTGAACGGCTCGTGCACGACGATCTCCGGGTCAGCCTCCGCGCCGCCGCCCACGCGGCGATACAGCGCGTCGATGCGCGCGGTCAGCTCCGCCGGAGAGAACGGCTTTGTCACATAGTCATCCGCGCCGGTCATGAGGCCGGTCACCTTGTCCATCTCCTGCGTCCGCGCCGTCAGCATGATAATGCCGATGGCCTTGTTCGTCGCGCGGATGCTGCGGCAGACCTCAAAGCCGTCGATGTCCGGCAGCATAATGTCCAGCAGCGCAACGCCGATGTCCGGATTTTCCTTGAGCCTTTCCAGCGCCTCCGCCCCGGTTCCGGCCTCAATAGCGTCATAGCCTGCGCGCTTGAGGTTAATGACCACAAAGCTGCGGATATTGACCTCGTCCTCCAGAATCAAAACCTTTTTCATCTATGTCCCTCCAACAAAACTTCTCATTTTCTCCAAGATCCGCAGCGCCCCAATTATTCACTGTTCACGATTCACAAATTCTCGCCCTAGTCCGTCTCCCCCGTCTTCCAATCGACCGGGATCAGCTGCACCATGCCGCGCAGATCCTCGGTGGAGAGGCCGTAGCGCGCCGCGCCGGATTCCAGCCGGCCGACGATCACGGTGTCGCCCTTTTGCTGCAGCACCTGCCACTGCCCGTCCGCGAGCAGCTCCTCCGTCGTTGCGCCGGGCAGGGTGCGCACGGAAAACAGCGGCGTCTGTCCGCTGTTGCTGACATGCAGGAAGGTTGCACGCTTTCCGCCGCCCGATTCTGCAGTCTGATTGACTGCCAGCGAGGACGACCAGCGCGTCGGCACGCTGACATACCAGCCGCCTGCGTAGTCGTGATAGGTCAGAAGCTTGTCCTGCGTCCGGCCATCGGGCAGGAGGTTATACCACCAGATCAGCGACTGATCCCTCGAGCCGGGGTCGTCCGTTTCGCGCATTGCCGTCAGCCGCGGCAGCTCCATAAGACCGTCCCGGTCGATGTCGCAGCCATAGACGTAGTAGTCGCGCACGGTCTTTACGCCGGTATCCGTCTCGTCGAGCCGCACAAAATTCACAAAGCTCCCGTCGCGGAAGCCAAAGACATCCGTCACGAGGCTGTCCTCGCCATAGGCTGAGGCAACAAAAACCGCCGGAGTGCCCCGGCACATGTCGCCCGCCAAAATGCGGCGCACCGCGCTGACCGGCGCGGACATCTGCGCCTCGCGCTGGCGCACCATCTGGCCATCCGACCAGAGGTAAAGCTCCGCCGTGCCGTTGGGCGCATCCGCGTCCTGATACAGCAGGAACACGCCCTTTTCACCGCCTGCAGTGAGCGAGGCGATGGCAAAATTGGAATATGACGCGCTGAACAGCTCCAACAGCGCTCCGTCGCGCAGAGAATAGGCATTTAGAATCTGCGTCACATTCTCGCTGACCCGTCGGCCGAGGATAATTTCGTTGCCCGGCCGGTCATCGAGCTCCGCATAGATCACTTGATCAAAGGAATTTCCTGCGCCGCGCGCCTCGGCCACGGCCTCAAACCGGCCGTCGTGCATGCCAAACACCGTCAGCACCAGAGGCGTCTCGCCGTCCGTTTTCCAGAACAGGAGCGCCTCATTCTCTCCGTCGCCGTCCAGATCATTGAGCTGCACGGCCTGTTGGTTCTCGCCCGCGGTCGGCGCGCTGTAGGACGCGCCGGGCTGCATGACCGTTTCGATCGCGCTTTGCAGATTATAATAGCTTTCCGGCTGCTTCGGCACCGCGTAAAGATTCTCCGCAGGCTCCAGCACGCAGCCGCTCAGCAGCGCCGTCAGTCCGAGCAAAAGCGCCGCTGCCGTGATTCGTTTTTTCAAGGCCCGCGCCTCCTTCGCCCACGCCGCAGCGCAGCTCCCGTTGTCAGGGATGCTCTGAATCCGCCGTCCGCGGCGGTCATCGGGGCTTTTTCGCCGGCTTTCCCGTTTGAAAAGCTTGCAATCCACAAAGGCTTTCTGCGTTTTTTCAAACCTCTGCCCGCCAAAAAGTCCCTCAGCGGCCACATTTGCCGATTTCATCAGAATCTTTGTTATTATACCACAGTGCGTTACAAAAGTGTAGTGGTCTTGTAACAAAATTCACAAATTATTTCAATACAACGCTGTCCTGTCCCAGCAGGCGGCGCAGCTCGGCGAGCATGTCCTCCCGCACCGCGCACTGTGTCCCGCGGCGCACGCCCGTGTCCGCATAATAGAGCACCGCCTGCTTGCTGCCGGGGAACATGTTCAGAATCGCGCGGGTCTTGCGATCCTCCGGCGTGTTTTCCGAGGGCAGGCGCAGGTACAGCCGCTGCTCGACCGGCACGGCAACCTCTCGGATGGGCGTAAATCGATTGACCACCAGCTGCGGCGCCTTTTCGTCGCGCACGGAAATGCGCCCCTCGGCCACCAGCGCGGCGTTTTCCTGCAGGGTGTTGCCGCTGCGCGAGATCACATTGGAGAAGACCAGCAGCTCGATCGATGCGGTATCATCCTCCAAGGTGACATATGCCATCATGGAGTTGTTCCGTGTGGTCTTCATCTTCACCGTCTCCACAATGCCCGCGATGCGCACGACCTGCTCGTCGCGGAATGCGCCGTCGCCCTGCTCAAACGATTGCAAAATGCGCACAATGGGCACCACACCGCTGCCCTTGAGCTGCTTGCGGTACTCGTCCATCGGATGGCCGGAAAGATACAGGCCGATCGTCTCCTTTTCCATCTGCATGAGGTCGTTCTTCGGCAGCTCCGGAAGCTTGGGGATGGGAATGCTGCTGTGGCGCTCCTCCTCTTCGCCGCCTAACATATCGAACAATTGCAGCTGTCCCGCAATGTTGCGCTTCTTACTGTCCGCGAAGGAAGCCATCATCATTTCGTAGGCGTAGAGCATCTGCGCACGGTTGAGGCCGAGGCCGTCAAAGGCGCCGCACTTGATGAGATTTTCCACGGCGCGCTTGTTCAGATCGCTGTCCTGCATGCGCTCGATAAAATCCTCGAACGAACGGAATTTCCCGTGCTCCTCGCGCTCGCGCACCATCTGGCGCAGCAGGCCGCGGCCGATGTTTTTGACCGCGCCGAGGCCGAAGCGGATGCCCTCCGGCTCGACGGTAAAGCTGTCCTCCGACGCGTTGACGTCCGGGTGCAGCAGCCGGATGCCCAGCTCACGGCACTCGGCGATGTAGCCCACCGCCTTTGCCGTGTTATCCAGCACGCTCGTCAGCAGCGCCGCCATGTATTCCTTCGGAAAATGGCACTTCAAATATGCCGTTTGATAAGACACCACTGCGTAGCATACCGCGTGTGCCTTGTTAAATGCATAGTTTGCAAAGTCCAGAATGTCCCGATAGATCGTCTGCGCCACCGCCTCCGGCACGCCGTTTGCGATCGCGCCGGGAATGCCGCGCTCCGGGTCGCCGTAGACGAACGTCTGCTGCTCAGCCTTGATGACCTTCTCCTTCTTTTTGGAGATCGCGCGGCGCATGTTGTCCGCCTGCCCGAGGCTGTAGCCGCCGAGCTTGCGGAAAATCTCGATGACCTGCTCCTGATAGACGATGCATCCATACGTGACCTTCAAAATCGGCTCCAGCTGCGGGCAGAGGTAGGTGATCTTCTCCGGATGCAGCTTGTTGTCGATGAATTTCGGAATGGAATCCATCGGGCCGGGGCGGTAGAGCGCCACGATCGCCGTCAGATCCTCGATCGACTGCGGCTTCATGTTCACGCACACACCCGTGATGCCCGTCGATTCAAGCTGAAACACACCCGCCGTCTTGCCCTCGGAGAGCATGCGGAAGCTGTCCGGATCGTCGTCGCGCACCGTGCGGAGGTCAAAATCCGGGTGGCGCTTTCGAACCTCGCGCTCGGCCTCGTCGATGATCGTCAGGTTGCGCAGCCCGAGGAAGTCCATCTTGAGCAGTCCCAGCTCCTCGATGGTCGTCATCGTAAACTGCGTCACGATCGTCTCGTCGTTCCGCGCCAGCGGAACGTAATCGGACACCGGATCCTTCGTAATGACTACGCCCGCGGCGTGCGTCGAGGTGTTGCGCGGCATGCCCTCCAGCGCCCGCGCGGTATCGATGAGCTTTTTCATCCGCTCGTCCGCGTCGTACAGCTCCTTGAGCTGCGGCGAGATTTTGAGCGCCTCATTAAGCGTCATATGTAGCGTCGTTGGGATCAGCTTTGCCACGGTGTCCGTCTCGGCATAGGTGAAATCCAGCACGCGTCCGACGTCTCGTATGGCGGCACGTGCCGCCATGGTACCGAACGTTACGATCTGCGCCACGCGGTCCTTTCCGTACTTGCGCATAACGTACTCAATGACCTCACCGCGACGCTCCTGACAGAAGTCCGTATCAAAATCCGGCATGCTCACGCGCTCGGGATTCAGGAAGCGCTCGAAGATGAGCGCGTACTTCATCGGATCGACCTCGGTGATGTGCATGCAGTAGGCCGCGATAGACGCCGCGCCCGAGCCTCTGCCCGGCCCCACGGGAATGCCCTCGGCCTTCGCCCAGCGGATAAAGTCGGCCACGATCAGATAGTAGTCCACATATCCCATCCGCTCGATAACGCCCATCTCGTAGGCCAGCCGCTCGCGGTAGCTCTCCGGCGCATCGGGATAGCGCTCCCGGAAGCCCTCGCTGCACAGCTTGCGGAAATACGTCAGCGAATCCGAGCCGTCCGGCGGCAGATATTCCGGCAGATGATACACGCCAAAGGAAAATTCTACGTTGCATCGATCGGCAATTTTCTGCGTATTCTCGAGCGCCGCAGGCTGATTCGGAAACAGCGCGCGCATCTCGTCCTCGGATTTGATATAGAATTCCTGCGTTTCAAAGCGCATCCGGTTCGGGTCGTCCACGGTCTTGCCCATCTGGATGCACATTAACACATCCTGAAGATAGCTGTCCTCGCGCGTCAGATAATGCGCGTCGTTCGTTGCCGCCAGTGGCAGCCCCGTCTCGGCGGACAGGCGCAGCAGCCCGCGGTTGACGTCCTTCTGCTCCGGGATGCCGTGGTCTTGAAGCTCCAGATAAAAGTGCTCCTCGCCGAAAATGTCCGCCATTTCCAGCGCATAGCGCTTCGCGCCCTCATAGTCGCCGCTGCGCAGCCGCCGCGGGATTGCGCCGGCAAGGCACGCCGACAGCGCGATCAGCCCCTCGGAATGCTGCCGCAGCAGCGCCAGATCGATGCGCGGCTTAACGTAAAAGCCCTCCAGAAAGCCCTTCGATACCAGATAGCTGAGGTTGCGGTAGCCCGTCTCGTTTTCGCACAGCAGCACAAGGTGCTGCGCCTCATTGTCCACGCCATGCATGCGGTCGGTCATGCCGCGCGGCGCCACATAGACCTCGCAGCCGATGATGGGCTTGATGCCCGCCGCCTTGGCCGCGCGGTAAAAATCGATCACGCCGTACATCACGCCGTGGTCGGTAATGGCGACCGCCGTCTGCCCCAGCTCCGCCGCCCGCTGCACCAGCTTCCCGATCCGGCAGGCGCCGTCCAGCAGGCTGTATTCCGTATGCACATGAAGATGGACAAAGGACATGGTGCACACCTCCAAAAAATGATTTTTTATTCTCCGCTTGTTTCTTCTCCCGCGGCGATGGCCGCCAATTTCCGCAGTCTGTGATTGATTGCAGACTTGCTCAGGGGCGGCTCATGCAGCTCGGCCAGCTCCGCCAGCGTCGCCTCGGGGTGCTCCCGGCGCAGGGCAGCGGTCTGGCGCAGCTTTTCGGGCAGGCTGTCGGTCAGCCCGCGCTCGTCCAGCCGCCGCAGCACGGCCAGCTGCTCCTGCGCCGCCGCAACGGCCTTGTCCACGTTGGCCGAATCGCAGTTCGTCTTGCGGTTGGCCGCGTTGCGCCAGTCCTTGTCGATCTTCGCCGCCATGACCGCCATCGCGCTCACCGGCGCGCCGATGGAGATCAAAAATTCCTCGATCGCTTCGCTTTGCTTGTAATATAAAACGCTATTTCCCTTACGCTCCGTCCGCTTGGCCGTCAGACCCATCTGCTCCAGCAGGCTCTCGGTCTCGCCGCTGACCTTCAGGTGCGTCGTGGAAAGCTCCAGATGATACCGCTTTTCCGGGTCGGTCACCGACCCGCCCGCCAAAAACGCGCCGCGCAGGAACGACCGCTGGCAGCATTCCTGCTCCAGCAGCGCCAGATTCACGTGCAGCGACAGGCTGTTTTCCGCCGAAAAGCCGCACGCGGCAAACACGCGCGCGATCTTCGCTGCATCCGTGAATTGAAAGCTCAGCTTTCCCGCCGCCTCCGCGTCCGGCAGCACATCAAATTGCATGCCCATCGCCTTGCGGAACAGCCGCGGCAGCCGCTGTGCAAATTCCGCGCTCTCCGTCACGATGCGGATGCCGTCGGCCGCGAACGTGTTGGCATACAGCAGCACGCCGTGCGCCTCGGCCAAGGCGCAGCAGCCCTTCCCGGCCTCGTGCCGGCATAGCTCCGCTTTTACATTTCCCGCAAAGGACATATTGTCACCTCAAGTTAGTTTTCTTCCGTCCAGAGACGTACCTCCGGCTCCAGCTCGATCCCGCTGGCCTGCAGCACACGCTCGCGCACCGCCTCGATCAGCCGAAGCACATCCGCCGCCGTCGCACCGCCGCGGTTGACCACGAAGCCCGCGTGCTTTTCCGACACCTGTGCCCCTCCGACGGCAAAGCCCTTCAGCCCCGCCTGATCGATCAGCGCGGCAGCGTAGCCCTCCCTCGGGCGCTTGAACGTACTGCCCGCGGACGGCAGCTCCAACGGCTGCGACGCGCGGCGGCGTTCATTCAGCTCATAGATTTTCTCGCGGATTTCCGTTTCGCTCCCGGGCTTCAGCGCAAAAACCGTGCGCACGATCACGCCCCGCATATGCTGAAACGCGCTCGTACGATAGCCGAAGCCCTGCGCCTCGCCGCGCACGCAAGTAACCGTGCCGTCGAGCGCCATAAACTCCGTCTCAACCGCTACGTCGCGCATCTCGCCGCCGTAAGCGCCCGCGTTCATATAAATCGCGCCGCCCACCGTTCCGGGAATCCCGTGGGCAAATTCCAGCCCGCTCAGCCCGTTGCGGGCGGCAAACATCGCCGTCTTGGCCAGCGTCATGCCGCTCATCGCCTCGATGCGCGCCCCGTCCAGCAGCGTCAGTCCCATAAACGCGTCCCGCAGGCAGATCACCAGCCCGCGCACGCCCTCGTCCGGCGCCAGCACATTCGTCCCCGCGCCGAGGATGCGCGGCGTGACCCCGGCCTCCGCGGCGCAGCGCAGCGCCGCCTGCAACTCGTTTCGGTCGCGCGGAAACACCATCAGCTCCGCCGGGCCGCCGATGCGGAAGGACGTGTGCCTTGCCAGCGGCTCCTCCTCGCGGATGATCTCCCGCGGCAGCTTCTCAAAAACCAGCGTCCGCAGCGCCTGCTTCTGCTCCATAAAAACCCTCCATCCTCGCGGTGCTCCACCCTGTGGGGCCGTCCGCGGCGTGGTACGATCCGATACTTCTACAAATTATAGTATACCACACCCGCCTCCCGCAATCAATCAGAAAAAGATCGACGATCAAGTTTTTCGGCTGTCAAGTTTTTTCTCTTGACAGACGCGCATTTCTATGCTATAATCCCCCCGAACCAACAAAAAGGAGTGCACCGCCATGAAGCAGGAAGCCTTTACCATGAGCATGCTGCTGGATTATTACGGTGCGCTGCTGACACAGAAGCAAAAGACCTATTTCGACCTCTATTACAACCAAGACCTCTCTCTGGCGGAGATTGCCGAGCAGGAGGGCATCTCGCGGCAGGGCGTGCACGACGCCATCTCCCGCGCCGAGACGCTCCTGCGGGAGATGGAGCAGGCCACCGGCTGCCTTGCCCGGTCGCAGGAGCTGCGCCGCGTGCTCTCGCAGATCGAGGCAGAGGCGCTTGTCCTCGCTTCCAGCGGGGACGAGGCCGTCCGCCGCCGCGCCGAGGTCATTCTGGGTCTCGTCCGTAAAGGAGCAGCTTATGGCATTTGAAGGCTTGACCGCAAAACTCAATGCCGCGTTCAAAAAACTTCGCGGCAAGGGTCGTCTGTCCGAATCCGACATTAAGGAAGCCATGCGCGAAATTCGTCTGGCCCTTCTGGAGGCGGACGTCAGCTATAAGGTCGTCAAGGACTTCGTCAAGACCGTTTCCGAGCGCTGCGTCGGTCGGGATGTGCTCGAGAGCCTGACGCCCGCGCAGATGATCGTCAAGATCGTCAACGAAGAGCTGATTGCCCTTATGGGCAGCGAAAATCAGCGCATCACCATTTCCCCGAAATCCCCCACCGTCGTCATGCTCGTCGGTCTGCAGGGCGCGGGCAAGACCACCAACGGCGCCAAGCTCGCCGGCCTGTTCAAAAAGCAGGGCAAGCGCCCGCTGCTCGTCGCCTGCGACGTCTACCGTCCCGCTGCCATCAAGCAGCTCGAGGTCGTCGGCGGCCAGCTCGGCATCCCCGTCTTCCAGATGGGGCAGGGTGACCCCGTGAAAATCGCAAAGGCCGCCGTCCGCCATGCCCAGCAGCACGGCAACGACATGGTCTTCCTCGACACCGCCGGCCGTCTGCACGTGGACGAAGCGCTCATGAACGAGCTCAAATCCATCAAGGCCGAGGTGCAGCCGAGCGAAATTCTGCTCGTTGTTGACGCCATGACCGGTCAGGACGCGGTCAACGCCGCCCAGTCCTTCAACGAATGGCTGGACATTGACGGCGTCATGCTCACCAAGCTCGACGGCGACGCCCGCGGCGGCGCAGCCCTGTCCGTCAAGGCTGTCACCGGCAAGCCCATCAAATTCATTGGCACCGGCGAAAAGCTGGACATGATCGAGCCCTTCCACCCCGAGCGCATGGCCTCGCGCATCCTCGGCATGGGCGACGTGCTGACCCTGATCGAAAAGGCCGAGCAGGCCCTCGACCAGAAGAAGGCCGCCGAGCTCGAGCAGCGCCTGCGCCAGAATAAATTCACCCTCGCCGATTTCTATGACCAGCTCGCGCAGCTGAAGAACATGGGCTCCATGCAGGACATTCTCGGCATGCTGCCCGGCATGGGCGCGATGAAAAACGTGCAGGTCGACGAAAAGGCGCTCACCCGCGTCGAGGCGATCATCCAGTCGATGACCCCCTACGAGCGTGAAAATCCCGGCTGCCTCAACTCCTCCCGCAAGCGCCGCATTGCCCTCGGCTGCGGCCAAAAGGTCGAGGACATCAACCGTCTGCTCAAGCAATTTGAGCAAATGCAGCAGATGATGAAGATGATGAACGGCAAGGGCAACAAGCGCAAGCTCTTCGGCAAAATGGGCGGCTTCCCCGGCATCCCGGGCATGTAAAGCTCCCCTATCTTATTGCGAGAGCATAGCTTCTGCGTATATATAAGCTACCCGCTATGTCATTGCGAGACCCCGAAGGGGTCGCGGCAATCCGTTCCCCCCATCGCAATTCTGTACGAACCTGTAGGGGGCGGCGTCCCCGACGCCCCGCCCGCAGCGCCTGCCCCCACTGTCATTGCGAGACCCCGAAGGGGTCGCAGCAATCCGTTTCCCCCGCACCAAATTCAGTCATTAGGTCATACGCACCTGACGATAGATTGTTGAAAAATTTTGGAGGTGAAATTCATGGTAAAAATCAGACTGAGAAGAATGGGCGCGAAGAAGGCTCCCTACTATCGCATTGTTGTTGCTGATTCCCGCAGCCCGCGCGACGGCCGCTGCATCGAAGAGATCGGCTCCTACAATCCCCTGACCGAACCGGCCACCATCACTGTCGACGCCGAGAAGGCGCAGCAGTGGATCAAGAACGGCGCTCAGCCGACCGACACCGTGAAGGCTCTTTTGAAAAAGGCTAACGTCCTTTGATTGAGAGGAGCAGCACGATGAAGGAACTCTTGCTCTACGTGGCAACCCAGCTTGTCGATCATCCCGACGCGGTGACGGTTACGCAGAGAGAGGAAGGGGACAATACGATTCTTGAGCTGAGGGTCGCTCCCGAGGATATGGGAAAGGTCATCGGCCGTCAAGGACGCATTGCCAAAGAGATTCGCACTGTCATCAAATCCGTAGCCCAGCGCGACGGAAAGCACGTCACGGTCGATATCGTTGACTGAAAAATCGGTATCTGCGTTTGCAGATACCGATTTTTCACAGACTGGCAAAAAAGTCCGATTTTGTCATTGCGAGGCCCTGCAAGGGCCGTGGCAATCTCGCAGAATTGTTTTGATTTTCAGATGATTTTCGGCGAATTCGAAACTGCCTGCATGAGATTGCCACGTCGCTTCGCTCCGACCGGCAAGCGGAGAGCCCGCATCCGTAAGGCTCCTTCGTCGCCAACGGCTGCGACATCGCAATGACATGCGGGGTAGTTTTTTGACACGCTCAAATCGGTATCTGCGCTTGCAGATACCGATTTTTCATGCTTTTCTATCCATTTGCCAGCAGGGTATACCATACCCCGCAGATTTCGCGCAGGAGCATTTGGGTGAAGTAGAGGCGGTTGGTGGTGGGCGCCGGAACGCCCAATGCGGTCACGCCCTCCCCCTTTGCCAGCAGCCCGGTACGGCAGAGGTGGTATTCGCTGGAGACGACGGCGACGGTTTCCGGACGCGCACCGGTTTCGGCCTCGATCAGTGCCAGGGAGAATTGCAGATTCTCCTTGGTGCTGGTCGCCTGCTCCTCGCGGCGCAGGCGCTCCGGCGCGATGCCTGCGTCCGTCAGCCAGCGGTACATGCACTCGGCCTCAGAAATGTCCTCGTTATCGCCCTGTCCGCCGGAAAGAATCGCGACCGCCTCCGGATAGGTACGAAGATATGCCTCCGCGGCGCGCAGACGCTCATAGAGTGAGCGGCTCGGCTGCGTGCCGTTCACGCCCGCGCCGAGGACGATGAGATACTGTGCCTCCGGCTCGGCCGCACCGCCGCAGCAGACGCCGACCCAGACCCCGGTCGCCGCCGCAGCAATCAGCACAAGCGCCAGCAGAACGCACAGCACCCGCTGCATCCGGCGCATGGCGCGCGGCCAGCGCTTTTTCAGGGCGTCGACCGCGCCGAAGACCAGCACCGCCGCGCCAATGGCGCACAGCAGCATCCCGGCAAAGCCGTAGTAGATAAACAGCCGGCCGACCAACAGTCCGAGCGCGAGAAGGAGCAGTCCGGGCAGAAGATAGCGCAGTCTCATGCCTCGAACAGGTAGCCCTTGAGGACGCGCAGGGTATTGCGCACGCCGTCGATGTGGCTGCGTTCATAGCCGTGCGAGGCATAAACGCCCGCGCCGATCAGACCGTGACGCACGTCTGCGCCCGCGCTGAGCGTCGCCTCGACGTCCGAGCCGTAGTGCGGATAGATGTCAACGGCGTAGTCGGCGTTTTCGCGTTTGGCTGCGGCGATGAGCTTCTGCACGACCTCGTAGGAGTACGGGCCGCCGGAGTCCTTGGCGCAGATGGAAACCTGCCGCTCGGTGCATTGCAGCCCCTCGCCCACGCAGCCCATGTCGACGGAAATTGCCTCGGTCACGCCCACGGGAACCGACGCTGCGCCGCCGTGGCCGACCTCCTCATAAGCCGTAACGTGCACATAAACGCGGCGGCTCGGCGTCAGCTTGTTG
>CAKTZP010000011.1 GCA_934636045.1 uncultured Oscillospiraceae bacterium | reverse complement strand
GCGATGTCCTCTTCCTTGGTGGGCAGGAACTCGTGCAGCGGGGGATCGAGGAAGCGGACGGTCATCGGACGGCCCTGCAGCTCGCGGTACATCTGCTCAAAGTCGCTCTGCTGATAGGGAAGGATCTTGGCCAGCGCAGCCTTGCGCGCCTCGACGGTCTTGGCGACGATCATTTCGCGCATCGCCTTGATGCGGTTGGCTTCGAAGAACATATGCTCGGTGCGGCACAGGCCAATGCCCTCGGCGCCGAACGCAACCGCCTGCGCGGTGTCGCGCGGGGTATCGGCGTTGGTGCGGACGCGCAGCTTGCGGAAGCTGTCGGCCCACTTCATCAGGCGGTTGAAGTTGCCGCTGATGCTGGCCGGAACGGTCGCAACGGCGCAGCCGTAGATGTTGCCGGTGGAGCCGTCGATGGAGATCCAGTCGCCCTCGCGGTATTCCTTGCCGGCGATGAGGAAATACTTTTCCTCCTCGTGCATGGTGATGTCGCCGCAGCCGGAAACGCAGCAGGTGCCCATGCCGCGGGCCACAACGGCAGCGTGGGAGGTCATGCCGCCGCGGACGGTCAGGATGCCCTGTGCCGCCGCCATGCCCTCGATGTCCTCGGGGCTGGTTTCCAGACGAACCAGAACGACCTTTTCACCGTTGGCAGCCCACTGCTTGGCGTCCTCGGCGGTGAACACGACACGGCCGCAGGCAGCGCCGGGAGAGGCAGCCAGGCCCTTGCCGACAACCTCGGCAGCCTTCAGCGCAGCAGCGTCGAACTGCGGGTGCAGCAGAGCGTCAAGCTGCTTCGGCTCCACGCGCATGACAGCCTCCTCGCGGGAGATCATGCCCTCGTCGACGAGGTCGCAGGCGATCTTCAGCGCAGCGGCAGCGGTGCGCTTGCCGTTACGGGTCTGGAGCATATAGAGCTTGCCGTTTTCAATGGTGAACTCCATGTCCTGCATGTCACGATAGTGATTCTCGAGGCGGTTGGCAATGTCCACGAACTGCTTGTAGACCGCGGGCATATCCTCTTCCAGCTTCGTGATCTTGCTGGGGGTGCGGATGCCGGCGACGACGTCCTCGCCCTGTGCGTTGATGAGGTATTCGCCAAACAGCGCCTTTTCACCGGTGGCGGGGTCGCGGGTAAAGGCGACGCCGGTGCCGGACTTATCGTTCAGGTTGCCGAAGACCATCGGCTGCACGTTGACCGCAGTGCCCCAAGAGTAGGGAATGTCGTTCATGCGGCGATAGACATTGGCGCGGGGGTTATCCCAGGAGCGGAAGACGGCCTTGATCGCCTCCATGAGCTGGACAGCAGGGTCGGTCGGGAAATCTTCGCCCTTTTCGTTCTTATAGTGCTCCTTGAACAGAGCGACGAGCTTCTTCATGTCGTCGGCGTCAAGGTCGATATCGTTCTTGATGCCCTTTTCTGCCTTCACCTCGTCGATGATGACCTCGAAGGTCTTCTTGGACAGCTCCATCACGACGTCAGAGAACATCTGGATGAAGCGGCGGTAGGAGTCGTAGACAAAGCGGGTGAACGCAGGGGTGGGGTTCCCGGCGATCAGGCCGGCAGCGACCTCGTCGTTCATGCCGAGGTTCAGGATGGTATCCATCATGCCGGGCATAGAAGCGCGGGCGCCGGAGCGAACGGAAACCAGCAGCGGGTTTTTCGCATCGCCGAATTTTTTGCCGTTGAGCTTTTCGATCTTGACCAGTGCAGCATCAACCTGCTCCTTGATCTCGTCGTTGATCGTACGGCCGTCCTCGTAGTACTTGGTGCAGGCCTCGGTGGAGATGGTGAAGCCCTGCGGAACCGGCATGCCGAGATTGGTCATCTCCGCAAGGTTAGCACCCTTGCCGCCCAGCAGCTCGCGCATCGAACCGTTGCCCTCGGAGAAAAGGTAGACATACTTGTGCATCGTTTTTTTACCCCTTTCAAAATTGCGGAACGGCATTCACTTCCGTTCCCAGCGTTTTTTTCGGTTTGAATTTTTTACTGCCCAAAGAGTATAGCATATCTTGCAGAATTTTGCAAATAATTTCGGCGAAAAAATCGAAAAAACAAGCAAGTATTTTTGATATTAAAAACTTCTTGGCGTAACAAAAAAGAAATTGTCATTTTGCGCCCTCAATTTTGTGCAAGTTTTCCTGCAAGTTTTTCCGCTGTACCATGTGGCGTCCGAGCACGCGCGCCTCTCCCCTCCTCCGCGCTTGACATCTGCAGGAAAACGCAGTATACTGAGTATAGCTATGTAACCTATCCCCCGCGCGGTGTGCCGTGCGGTAAGCAAGCTCCTGCTGCGCAGCGTTTATCGTATTTTCCGCACTCTTCTTCTCCCGCTTGTATTCAGACGGCAAGTCCGTATTAAAATTGCGAGGTAAAGAAACATGTACACTTCTGTATATTCCATTCAGACTCCCGAGGAAGCGCTGGACTGCGTCGCCGCGGGCGTTGACCATGTCGGTCTGCTGATCGGCGATGACTTCTGCCCCGCCTGCATCTCGCTGGAGCAGGCCAAGGCCGTGTTTGCCGCAATCCGGCACCGCGCCGTCTGCTCGGCGATCATTATGGTGCACGATGAGGACAAGACCATCGAGCTGGCCAAGCAGCTGCGCCCGGATGTGCTGCACCTGTGCGACGATGTCGTATTCGCCACGAAGGATTTCGCCGCCCGGCTGAGAGCCGCCGTGCCGGGCATCAAGCTGCTGCAGGGCGTGGCCGTCTCCGGCCCGGAAGCCGTTGCGCTGGCCAAGCGCTACGAGGGCATTGCCGACCTTTTGATGACCGACACCCACTGCGCCTACGGCATCGGCGCATCCGGTCTTTCCCACGACTGGGAAATTGACCGCCGCATCGTCGAGGAGGTCAACGTGCCGGTCATCATGGCCGGCGGGCTCGGGCCGGACAACGTGGCCGAAGCGATCTACCACGTTCGTCCCTTCGGCGTGGACAGTCTGACCAAGACCAGCATTTTCAAGGACGGCAAGGTCGTCCGCAAGGATCCGGAAAAGATGCGCCGCTTTGTCGAAAATGCGCGCCGCGCGGCGATGGACATTTCCCGGTGACGCGGCTGCGCGCAGGCACGGCCATCTTCTGCATGGGCGACATCGTGCCGGACGTCATCATCCCTTATGGGCAAGCCAAGCACGCGCAGGCCGCCCTGCAGCAGGGCAAGGTCGTCGAATGCAGTCCCAAGCTCCGCCCCGGCGGCGCAGTGGCCAATACTGCGGCCGTGCTGGGCAAGCTGGGCGCCGCGCCGTACTTCCTCGGCGGCACCGGCAGCGACGAATACGGCGACTATCTGTGCCACTATCTGCAAAGCTGCGGCGTGCGCACGGATTATCTGTTCCGCCAGCCGGAGCACTCGAGCCTAATGCTGGCCGTGCTGGACGCGGACGGCGAGCGCATCATCTTTTCCTTCGACGGCCCGAACGCAAGGCTGCCGCAGCTGGAGCCGCGGCATCTGCCGGATGCGCTGATTCCTAAAATCGGCTGGCTGCACGCCAACGGCTTTGCCAACGACGCGATGATCGACTTTTTCGCGCGCTGCGCCGCCGCAGGTGTACTATGCTCCTTTGACTTGAATCTCCGCTGTGAGACCTATGGGCTCGACGCAGCGCGGCGGGCACGGATCCTGCGCGCCGTCGAAGCCTCGACGGTGCTCTTCGGCTCGGGCGCAGAGGAATTCGCCCCGCTGACGGGCATTTCCGATCTGCACCAAGCGGCGGCCGCACTCGCAACAAGCAAGCGCATCGTCGTCGCCCGCGACGGCGCAAGGCCGGTTCATCTGTTCGCAAACGGCGCCTCCGCTGTCATCCCCGTCCCGCCGGTGCAGGTCGTCAACTCCGTCGGCGGCGGCGACGCCTTCAACGCGGGCTTTATCGCCGCCTATGCCGGCGGCCGCAGCGCCGCCGAGGCCGTACGCTTGGGCAGCTGCTGCGCGGGCTTTGCCATCCGCAGCGACCGCCCGCACGACGTTCCCGGCGCCTGTGTCATCGAGCAGGCCGTCGCGACCGCGGAATAAGCGCCCCGCAAATCCGGAGCGCCGCATGCAGCGCACAACGCCGCGCAGCAACAGAAAAGAGCCCCTGCCTTCTTGGAATGAAGGCAGGGGCTTGAGCGTGTCAAAAAACTACCCCGCATGTCATTGCGAGGAGCGAAGCGACGTGGCAATCTCATGCAGGCAGTTTCGAATTCGCCGAAAATCATTTGAAAATCAAAACAATTCTGCGAGATTGCCACGGCCCTTTCAGGGCCTCGCAATGACAAATTCGGACTTTTTTGACTGTCTGAGCAGCGAGAGGGCTTCGCCCCTCTCGCTGCCTCATTGGTCGCGCAGAGCTTATTCCGCTTGCGGCTGCTGCTTCTGCTTGTTGCGCGCGGCAGCCTCGGCGCGGGCGCGGCAGATTTCGGACCATTTGGTCATTTTGCTCCAGCGCTCGTTCAGGTCGGCGAGGGCGGTGGGGATGTCGATCTTCTGCGGGCAGATCTGCGCGCAGGCGCCGCAGCCGAGGCAGGCCGAGGGCAGCTTGTCCTCCGGCAGCATTTCCAGCCGCATGCTGACCATGGCGGTGGGCTGGAAAAGGATCTCATTATAAGTACTGAGCAGCATTGGGATATCCAGCCCCATCGGGCAGCCGTCGCAGCAATAGCGGCAGCCGGTGCAGGGCACGGAGTCCTTCATGGTCTCGGCGATGGCGTAAAGCGCAGCGTTTTCCTGTTCCGTGAGCTTGCGCTCCGTGTCAAATGTCGCGATATTCTGGCGCATCTGCTCCGGCGCGGACATGCCGCTGAGGACAACGGCGACGTTATCCAGACCTTGCAGCCAGCGGAACGCCCATTCGCAGTCGGTGGCGGCAGGGTCGAGGGCGCGCAGCGTCTCCTGCGCGGCCGCCGGAAGCGCCGCCAGCCGTCCGCCGCGCAGCGGCTCCATGACCCAGATGGGAATGCCGCGCTCGGTCAGCAGGTCGTACTTTTCCTTGGCCTTTTGCAGCGACCAGTCAAGGTAGTTGAGCTGGATCTGGCAGAACTCCATGTCCTTTCCGTGCGCGTCAAGGAACTGGCGCAGCATCTCCGGCTGGCCGTGAGACGAAAAGCCGAGATGCCGGATGCGGCCAAGGCGCTTTTGCTCTAGGAAATAATCGAGAATGCCCCAGCGCGGATCCTCATAAACCGGCAGAGAGCTTTCGCAGACATTATGCAGCAGGTAAAAATCGAAGTACTCCACGCCGCACTTTTTCAGCTGCTCCTCGAAAATTTCGGCCGGGTCATAATGGTCGGCGGTCTGGTGGCCGGGGTATTTTGTTGCGAGGTAATAGGCTTCTCTCGGGTACGCCGCAAGGAGCTTGCCGATAACGACCTCCGACATTCCCTCGTGATACGGATACGCCGTGTCAAAGTAATTGATGCCGTGGGCGAGGGCATAGTCGACCATTTCCTTTGTGGCGGCCTCGTCGATGCTGCCGTCCGGGTTTTCCGGCAGACGCATCGTGCCGAAGCCCAGGCGGGAGAGCTGCAAGCCACGGAAGTTTGAGTAAATCACGTTAAATTCCTTCTTTCAGCAATTTGTCAGTGCGTTTCCTGCAAGATAGACCTGCTTGCGGTGCAGCGCGGCATCGCAGACGATGAAGTCGGCAACCTTTCCGTCGGCGATGGAGCCGACCTCGCCGAGCGCGCCGATTTGGCGGGCGGGGTTATACGTCGCGGCGCGCACCGCGTCCTCGCGCGGGATGCCGAAGGAGATCGCGCGCAGCATGCAGTCGTAAAGGTTCGTCGCCGAGCCGGCGATCGTGCCGTCGGCCAGGCGCGCCACGCCGCCCTTCAGGAAGACCTGCTGGCCGCCGAGCTCATATTCGCCGTCCGGCATGCCGCAGCAGCGCAGGGAGTCGGAGATGAGCACCATGCGCGCCGCGCCGAACAGGCGGAAGGCCAGCCGGATCATGGCCGGGTGAACATGCTCGCCGTCAGAGATGACCTCCGCAGAGACCTGCTCGGCCTCGGCCGCGGCAGCGATCGTGCCGGGCTTGCGGTGGTGCAGGGCGGGCATGGCGTTATAAAGGTGGGTCAGGTGCGTCGCGCCCGCGGCGATGGCGCGCGCGGCGGCGTCATAGTCGGCGTCGGTGTGCGCCATGGAGACGGTGCAGCCGCGCTTGGCCTGCCGGATGAAGTCCTCCGCGCCCGCAAGCTCCGGAGCAACGTCGACAATTTTCACCAGCTTGCCGCAGGAGCGGTTCAGCTCGTCAAAGGCGGCATAATCCGGCAGCCGCAGGTATGCGCCGTTCTGCGCGCCCTTTTTCTTCTCAGAGAAAAAAGGCCCCTCCATCTGGATGCCGCGTAGCGTTGCTGCATTCGGCATTTTGGCGTCCACAAACGCGCGGGCGGCGGCAAAGGCCTTGCGCAGCGTTTCGTAGGGCAGGGTCATGGAGGCCGGCGCAAAGGAGGTCACGCCGTTGGCGGCAAGGTAGGCCGCCATTTTTTCCACTCCGGCAAGCTCCCCGTCGGAAAAATCCGCGCCGGAGTTGCCGTGGGTGTGCACGTCGATCAGGCCGGGGATGACATACGCCCCGCCGAGATCGACCGCGTCGTCCCGCTCCGCACCGAGAACGTTGCAGAATTTCCCGTCTTCCACGGAAAACGCGCCCTTTTCAAAGCAGAATTTTTCGGTATACAGCATTGCGTTTTTGTAATTCATAGTTACCTCCGGAAACAGCGCAGTTTTTGCAACTGCGCTGTCGGTTTTATTTGAGATTTTAGTGCTTCGCCTCGGGGAGGCTGGCAGCGGCGACAGACTGGCCGACGCGGCGGGTCTTTTCGTCGGGAAGCATGACGCAGACCTTTTCGGCCAGCGCGGGGTACTCCTGCCGCACGATGCGCAGGCAGCTTTCCAGAATGATCGATCCGCCGACGCCGGACATGACGCGGCCGAGAACGATCAGATGATGCACATCGTAAAAACGGGTGTAGAGCTTGAGCGTGTGCGCAAGGTACGCGCCGATGGATTCGAAGACCTTAACCGCGCGGGGGTCGCCCGCTTCGGCGAGGGTCTGCACGGCTTGGAGCTTTTCCGCAGGGGTCAGCTGCTCGTCGAGCGCAATACCGGCGCGGGGCGCGAGCTTGATGACCGCGTCCTGCGAAAAATATTTGCAGCCAACGCCGATGTCCGTCGACCATTCGTCGGCCATGGCGGTCTCGTTCAGGTCGACCGGGGCAAAGGCAAGCTCATTGAGCCAGCCGAGGACGTTGCCGTCGGCGTCGACATAGCCGACCGCCTCGCTGGTGCCCATGGCCATGCCCATGACGGAGCCGGTTTCCAGCCCCATCGCACCGGCCAGCGCGGTCACGTCGCCGTCGTTGGCCACGACGATGGGCACATCGCCGAGCTCCAGCGCGGCGCGGTCGTAGATGGTCTTGACGAGCTCGCGCTTTTCGCGCGGGACCTTGATGAACAGGGACGAGACCATCGGGCTGTTGCCGATGAACACGCCCGCGGAGGACACGCCGATGCCGTCCACGCGGGGCATTTTGGATGCGGCGGTCTTGAACGCCTCGACGATGCCGTCAAAGTGATACTGGGGGTCGGCCTCCGTCTTCGGGTGCCAGACAACCTCCTCGGAGTAAACGGTTTTGCCGTCAATGACAGCAGAGACCTTGCGGTCCGAGCCGCCCGCATCAAAGCCGATGCGGCAGCCCTCCATGTGGCCGCCGATGGAGACGGACGCCTCGTTCTGCGCCGGGCAGTCCTCCGGCGCGCAGTCGATAACCTCGAACGGCACCTCGTAGACATCCTGCATAAACTGGACGTCAAAGCGGCGCTCACCCTGTAGGGTATAGGCCTCCTGCAGGCGCTTGGCCAGCGCGCTGTCGCCGCAGAGATAGATGCGGAAGCCGCCGATCGACCAGAGCAGGAACTTCACATAGCGCTCAACAAAGCGATAGTCCGCCTCGGCAGAGTCCGCCGTGCCGCGAATTTTCGTGTGGTGGACGGAGACCTTGCCCTTGTCGCGCTCGATGGCGATGGTCAGGGGCTTGCTTGCCTCCTTTTCATAGGCGTCAATCCATACGCCGAAGGGGATGAATTCCGGCTCCAGCTCCGGCAGATTTTGAACGGAATATTCGATGCCCAGATATTTCATTCGTGTCTCCTATCCGCGCTTCGCAGCCTCGTCGGCCACGATTTTTTGCATGTCGTCCCACTTTTGCTCCATGTCGGCCACGAGCTTGAGCTGCGCGCGGGCGCGGACAAGGTTGTGCTCAGGGTAGTCGGTCTTGAAATAGAGGTCGCCGTCGAGATAGTCCGTAAGGAAGCGGACGGCAAGCTCCAGCGTGATGATCTTCGCGCCGAGGGGCAGCAGCTCCTTCTCCTTCTCCGTCAGGCCGGGGCAGGCGGTCAGGTAGCCCGCAGTATAGACGCGGAAGCGCTCGAGATCCATGCTCATTTTGGAGAGCTCCGGCTCATCCTCCACCGCCGTGGCCGCGCCGAAGCGGATGGAATCGCCGTAGTCATACAGCGACGAGCCGGGCATAACCGTGTCTAAGTCGAGGACGCACAGCGCCTTGCGCGTTGTGCGGTCGAGCAGGACGTTGTTGAGCTTGGTGTCGTTATGCGTGACGCGCAGCGGCAGTCCGCCGCTTTCCAGCAGGTCGCAGATCGTGCCCGCCTCGGACCGGCGCGCCATGATAAAGGCGATCTCCTCGGCGACCAGTCCCGCGCGCCCGGCGCGGTCGTTGGCCAGCGCTTCCTGAAACAGGCGGTAGCGATTGATGGTATTATGGAACATGGGGATGGTTTCATGCAGCGTCTCCGCCGGAAAATCCTTCAAAAGCTCCTGAAAACGGCCGAATGCAATGGCGCTTTCGTAAAAATCGTCGTTGCTCTCCGGCTGCTCGAGGCAGATGCCGTCGGCAAACTCGTAGCAGCGCCAGTATTCGCCGGCCTCATCCACATAATAGTAGGTTCCGGTGTCCGAGCGGACGAACTGCAGCGTCTCGCTGGGGTCGCTGACGCGGCTGCGGAGATATTCCGTCACCGCGCCGACATTCTCCATGACCGCCTTGGGGTCGGTGAAGACGTACTTGTTGATGCGCTGTAAAATATAAGTATTGCCTTGATCCGTCGTGATTTGATAGGTGCTGTTGATATGACCGGAGCCATACTCGCGGCAGCCGGTAAGCTTGCCCTGAATGGCAAAGTGCTGCGCGGCTGCTTCGGGGTGCAGTTGCTGTTTCAACAGGAATCATCCTCTCATGATTATTGTGGACTCGGCCCTCCGGCGGGCGCAGGGCGCCGCAGCCTCCAAGCCATCCTATGAAATTGCGCACGGAAGGTGCAGTTCCTCCACAGGTGGGGTTTGTCGAATTATATCATAAATTTATCAAAAAAGCAAGGAATCATTCCACCTGTGCTGTGTTCCCGCAAAATTTTCCGGCTTTTGCAGAAAAATCAGGCAAGCAGGCTCTGCGTATCGCGCAGCGCGGCATACAGGCCGCCCTTGGCCATCAGCTCGGCGTGGGTGCCCTGCTCGCAGATCCTGCCGTCGGCGACGACGATGATGCGCGAGGCGCTGCGGATGGTGGACAGGCGGTGGGCGATGATCAGGGTCGTGCGGCCGACGGCCAGCGCGTCCAGAGCGGTCTGGATCTTTGCCTCAGTGACGCTGTCCAGCGCGCTGGTGGCCTCGTCGAGGATGAGGATGGGCGGGTTTTTCAGGAAAATGCGCGCAATGGAAACGCGCTGCTTCTGGCCGCCGGAAAGAAGCGTGCCGCGCTCGCCGACGTTGGTCTCAAAGCCGTCGGGCATGGCCATGATGTCATCATAAATTTCCGCCCGCTTCGCGGCCTCGATGATCTCCTCCATCGTCGCGTCGGGCTTGCCGTAGCGGATGTTGTTGCCGATGGTGTCGGCAAAGAGGAACACGTCCTGCTGCACCACGCCGATGGCCTGATGCAGTGATTTCTGCGTTACGCTGCGCACGTCGCGGCCGTCGATGTCGATCTCGCCGGCGGTGACGTCATAAAACCGCGGGATCAGGCGGCAGAGCGTGCTCTTGCCGCCGCCGGACGGGCCGACGATGGCAATCGTCTCGCCCGCGTTCACATGGAGCGACACGTCCTCGAGCACGTCCGCCTGCTCCTCGTAGGCAAAGGAAACGTCCTTCACGTCGATCTCGCCGCGGACGTTTGCCAGCGTTTCGGCATCGGGCGCGTCCTGAAGCCGCGGCTCGGTGCGCATCAGCTCGGCAAAGCGCTCCAAACCGGCAAAGCCGTTGGCAAACATCTCCGCAAAGTTCACGAGCTTGCGGACGGGGTTGACAAACGTCGAAATATACAGGCTGAAGGTCAGCAGGTCGACCATCTCAAGGCTCCCGGCCATGATCAGCCCGCCGCCCGCCGCAATGACCACGACGGAGAGGATGGACATGAAGAATTCCAGCGAGCCGTTGAAAATGCCCATTTCCTTGTGAAATTCCCGCTTGGAGACCTTAAACCGCTCATTTGCGGCGTCAAATTTCCGGAATTCGACGGATTCGTTGGCAAAGGCCTTGGCCGTGCGGATGCCGGAAAGAGACGATTCGATCTCGGCATTGATGGCCGCGGTGCGCTTTTTGACGTTTTTGGACACCGCGGACATTTTGCGGCGGCGCGAGATGACGACGATCAGCAGCACCGGCAGGATCACGCACACCACCAGCGCCAGCCGCCACTCGATGGAGAACATCACGACCAGCGCGCCGGTGATGGTCAGCATGGAGATGATCAGATCCTCCGGCCCATGGTGCGCCAGCTCCGTGATCTCAAACAGATCGCTCGTCAGGCGGCTCATGAGCTGGCCGGTGCGGTTGTGGTCATAGAATTCATAGCCCAGTGACTGCATGTGGCTGAACAGATCGCGCCGGATGTCGGCCTCCACGCGGATGCCAAAGGTGTGGCCCCAGTAACCGACGATATAATAGAAGAAGCCGCGGATCAGATAGGCGACGGCCATGATCCCCATAATCAGGAAGAACGCCGCATAGGCCTTCTGCGGCAGGAGGTTGTTCATCGCCGAGCGCGAGACCAGCGGGAAGGCCAGATCGACCGCTGCGATAAACATGGCGCAGAGGATATCAATCGCAAACAGCTTGCGATGGGGCTTAAAGTACGAGAGGAAAATGCGCAGAATGCTGTGCGTTTGGAAATATTTTGTATCTTTTGGCTTCATTGCTCTGTCCCTTTCACGATATTATGGATCCACATACCTTTTTTAATCATAATCAGGCCGATGACGCACTTACCGATGTCCACCATCTGGCAGACAAAGAACAGCGGCACGATCGGCACGCCGGCAAAATGCAGCGCGTAGGCCAGCGGCACGGTGAGCACACAGACATAGACGCTGTCAAACAGGAAGGTGATGAAGGTCTTGCCGCCCGAGCGAAGCGTGAAATAGCAGGCATTGGCGAGGCTGTTGATGGGCATGGCCACCGCCATGATGAACAAAAAGTCGCTGGCCAGCGAGCGCACCGCGTCCGTCGCGTTATAGATCTGCGGGATCAGCGGTGACACGGCCGCCATCACGCCGCCGATGACGAAGCAGATCGCAACGGAAAAGACGATCAGCTTGCGGTCGGTGTCCACCGCCTCGTCGAGCTTATCCGCGCCGAGGAGCTGGCCGACGATGATGCCGATGGCGTTGCCCATCGCCAAAAACGCAACGTTAAATACGTTCGAAATGGTCGAGCAGATCGTGTAGGCCGGGCCGACGACAAGGCCGCTGAGGGAGTAGCATTGGCTCAGAAGCGCCATGCCGCCCGCCCAGAGCGTCTCATTGAGCAGCAGTGGCGTGGTCTTCTTCGCGATCTCCTTTGCCAGCCGGCCGGGAATGCGCAGCGAGCGGTATACGCCGACGATGTAGGGGTTTTTCTTCGGATTGGCGTGCGTCCACACCATCACGATCACCGCCTCAGCAAAGCGCGCGATGACCGTCGCAATCGCCGCACCCTCGGCGCCCATTGCCGGAAAGCCCAGATAGCCGAAAATCAGAACGGTGTTCAAGCCGAGGTTCACCAGCACCGACACGATGCCCGCCACCATGGGAACGATCGTCTGGCCGCATTCGCGAAGCGTGCCGGAATAGCATTGTGACAGAACAAACGGCAAAAAGCCGATCAGCATGATCCGCAGATAATTCCGCGCATGCAGAAAGCTGGCGGCACGCTCGGCCTCGGTTCCCTCGCCGAGGAGGTAGAGCATGATGAGCTTGTCGCCGAACAGCAAAAAGACCGCGCCGCCCAAAATCAGCAGCGCCGCGCCGACATAAAGCTTAAAGCGGAAGCTATGGCGCACGCCCTCGAAGTCCTGCTGGCCGAAAAACTGCGCGCCGTAAATGCCTGCGCCGGACACCGCGCCGAAAATTGCCAGGTTAAACACAAAGATCAGCGTGTTCGCTACGCCGACGCCGCGCATCTCCGCCTCGCCGACGCGTCCGACCATGATGTTGTCCAGCATGCTGACAAATTGCGTGATGCCGTTTTGTACCATGATCGGCACTGCAATCGCCAGCACCATCGCATAAAACGCCCGGTCGCCAAACCATCGTTTTCTCAATGAAGTTCGCATAACTCTCTCCGTTTTCCCTCGTCTCCGTTGATTTTTTCAGGATGCTATCCCGCTTTAAAGCATGTCAGAGTATTGTACCAAATTTCCCGAAAAAACGCAAGGGATTTTCTTATGGCGCTCCTACGGCATATTCAGAACATTTTGCGTTTTATCGAAAGTGCACACGTATCCTTTGGCTTTTCTCTCCTTCCCTGTTCCTTATTGCTTTGCAGCCGCCCTGCGGCTAGCGGCTCAGCAGCCTCGCCGGCAGCGGCCGGTGCACCTGCATCGCGCCCTTCGGGCAGAACTCCTGGCAGCAGAAGCAGCGGATGCATTTTTCGCGGTCAATGGCGGCTTTTTTGTCGGTGATGACGATGGCCTTGGCGGGACAGATCTCGGCGCATTTGCCGCAGCCGACGCACTTGCTTTTCTTGAGGCGCGGCGAGGAGCGCAGCGCCATCTGTGCCGTCTTGCCGAGCGCCCGCCCGAGCGCGCCGGGCAGAAGTGTCTCAAATTGCAGCCCCCGCCCGCGCTCGATGCGCTGAAAGTCCGGCACAATGAACGCGTCGACATTGCCGCAGACCGTCACGTCCTCCGCCGTCTCGCCGATGAGGCCGAAGCTTGCCGCCGCGCGCAGCGTCGGCACGGCCATCGGCGCGAGGCCAATCAGCTTAGCGCAGATCAGATCGAGCTTGTGGCAGTCCGTGCCCGCCAAAAGCGCGCCCACGTGCCGCGGCGTGCCCGCCGTCGGGCCGTTGCCCTCCATGGCCTCCACCGCGTCGACCAGATACAGCCGCGGCTTGAAATACGCGTTCAGATCGACGATCATCCCCGCAAAATCCAGCGGATCAGGGTAGCGAAAATGGTATTCCGGCTTCATCGTGCCGGGAATCACCCCGAACAGATTCTTCGTCGCCGCCGAAAGCGACATCATGCCATGACTTTTTAATTTGCAAAAGCTGATGATCGCGTCGGCGTTATCGAGATATGCCGTATAAGTAAAGTGCCGTGCAACGTGCGCCTCCGGGAAGACGGCGTCCCGCTGCGAGAAGTCATGATTCAGCTCCGCGCCGGTTTCGGTCATGCCGGTGGCATGGTAGACGCGGTTGAGAGATGTCTCGTTATAAAGGCCGCCGGGGCTGTCGCCGATCACGACCGACGCCCCGCGCTCCTGCAATTGCCGCACCAGCGCGCGCAGCAGCGCCGGATGCGTCGTCGCCGCCGCCTCCGGCTTCATCGCCGAAACCAGATTGGCCTTGATGACGATGCGCATGCCCGGCGTCACCCAGTCCAGTCCACCCAAGGCCTCCAGAGCCTCTCCGACCGCCCGCGCACACTCCGCAGCCGAATAATCCTCGCACTTTACGATCGCTACCTCCGCCATCGCGCCATCTCCCCTTTCTTTCCGCCCATTTTACTCGAAAATGCCGAAAAAGTAAAGCTCCGTCGTCAAACGCGCCATAATCAAAGCCCTCCGGCTCTCGGAGTCGGAGGGCGCAGACTGTCAAAGAAGTCCGATTTTGTCATTGCGAGGCCCTGCAAGGGCCGTGGCAATCTCGCAGAATTGTTTTGATTTTCAGATGATTTTCGGCGAATTCGAAACTGCCTGCATGAGATTGCCACGTCGCTTCGCTCCTCGCAATGACATGCGGGGTAGTTTTTTGACACGCTCAGCCCTCCGGCGCTTGGCGTCGGAGGGCTGAATCCGTCATTTATTTCAAGATCGCCTTGTGGTAGACCTTCTTGCCCTTGCGGAGCTTGATGCCGGCCTTGAGCCGGTCGGCGGTAAAGGTCACGTCGATGGCGGCGACCTTTTCGTCGTCGGCGAACACACCGCCCTGCTGGACGAGGCGGCGGGCCTCGGATTTGGAGGGGGCGAGCTTGCAGGCCAGCATCAGGTCAAGGATGGCGATCTTGCCGTCGGTGAGCTGGTCGGCGGTCAGCTCGGTGGTGGGCATATCGGCATTGTCCGCGCCGCCGCCGAAGAGCGCCAGCGCCGCGGCCTTGGCCTTTTCGGCCTCCTCCTGCCCGTGGACGAGCTTGGTCAGCTCGTAGGCCAGGATGCTCTTGGCCTTATTGAGCTCGCTGCCCTCCCATTTGTCCATGGCGTCGATCTCCTCGAGCGGCAGGAAGGTCAGCATGCGGATGCACTTCATGACGTCGGCGTCGTCGATGTTGCGCCAGTACTGGTAGAAATCGAACGGAGAGGTCTTGTTCGGGTCGAGCCAGACGGCGCCCTTCGCCGTCTTGCCCATCTTCTTGCCCTCGGAATTGAGCAGGAGGGTGATGGTCATGGCGTGCGCGTCCTTGCCGAGCTTGCGGCGGATGAGCTCCGTGCCGCCGAGCATGTTGCTCCACTGGTCGTTGCCGCCGAACTGCATGTTGCAGCCGTAGTGCTGGAACAGGTAGTAGAAATCGTAGGACTGCATGGGCATGTAGTTGAACTCCAAAAAGCTCAGCCCCTTTTCCATGCGCTGCTTGAAGCACTCGGCGCGCAGCATGTTGTTCACCGAGAAGCAGCCGCCGATATCGCGGATGAAATCGACGTAATTGAGCTTGAGCAGCCAGTCGGCGTTGTTGACCATCTGCGCCTTGCCCTCACCGAACTCGATGAAGCGCTCCATCTGCTTTTTAAAGCACGCGCAGTTGTGGTCGATCGTCTCGCGGGTCATCATTGAACGCATGTCGGTGCGGCCGGAGGGGTCGCCGATCATGGCCGTGCCGCCGCCGATGAGGGCGATGGGCTTGTTGCCCGCCATTTGCAGACGCTTCATCAGGCACAGCGCCATAAAATGGCCGACGTGCAGCGAATCGGCCGTCGGGTCGAAGCCGATATAGAACGTCGCCTTGCCGTTGTCGATCATCTCGCGGATCTCTTCCTCGTTCGTCACCTGCGCGATCAGCCCGCGGGCGACCAGCTCGTCATATACTTTCATAGTTCCTCCTAAAAAATCAACGCCCTCTGTCCGTCGTTCGGACAGAGGGCGTAAAAATTACGCGGTACCACCTCTGGTTCGCAGCGGCCTCGCGGCGGCTGCCTCGTCGGGTTCGTTCAAAAACCCCTGCGCGTTCACGGGCGCACCCGTCAGACCCTACTGGTTTCCGTTCCGGTCTGCCGCTCCGGGAGGTATTTCTCCGACTGCCCCGACCGCCTTACACCAACCGGCGGCTCTCTTTGCGCGGGCAAAACCCGGGTACTTCTTCCCTTCTCAGCGTTCTCTGGGGCTATCCTATCAGACGTCCGCCGGTTTGTCAAGCCCTTTTTTACGGGCTCCAGGCCTCGTAAGGCACAAGGGCAAAGGGAATGTCGCCGGGGGCGTCGCGGTAATAGTACGACTCGATGGCCTTGCTGTCCTCGCCGTAGACGTAGTCGGCATACGGATAGTCCGGCAGGGTGATCTGTGTTGCACCGGCGGCGATCTGCTGCTCGGTGTAGGCCACACGGACGGCCTCAAAGCGGCCGTTTTCGACCATCATGAACAGGAAGGCCGCAAGGACGGCGCACGCGCAGAGGCACACACACCGCCGCGCCAGCCGCGGCAGGGCAGGGCGGCAGCAGCACAGCCGCCCGACGCGCAGCGCCGCGCACAGCAGCAGAACATCCGGCAGATACAGGCAGCGCGGCCCGATGGGATGCACCGCCAGCAGCGGCGCGAGGAACAGCACCGCCGCGCCGAGGGGCAGCAGGGCGCGGAGGCGCTCGGTCTTTTCCGGCACACCCACCCAAATGGCAACGGTCACGCCCACCAGCCACAGCAGCGCCGCAAGCGCCAGCAGCAGCTGCACTGCCATGCCCGCCGCGGAAGCTCCCGCTGCCATCAGCGGCGGCAGCAGCACCGGGCAGAGCACCAGACTCGCCGTCGCGGCGGTCAGCGCAAAGGCGGCCAGCTTCTTGGCGCGCTTGGGCGCGGGGTCCGCGCGCCGCAGCAGCAGCGCGCACAGCGCTGTCATCAGGCCGATGCCCTGCCAGTTTTTCAGCATCAGCTTATTGACGATGACGCCGAAATTTTCGATCGCATTGGCGAGCATCCCGGAAAGTCCGCTGGGGATTTCGCGGTACGACTCCGCGCCGACGTTCCGGTAGCCGGGCGCGAGGAGCATCAGCACGCCGCCGAGCAGCGCGCCGAGGGCGTGCGCCGCCAGCTGCGGGGCAAAGCGCCCCTGCCGCACGCGGCAGAGGATGCACAGCCCCAAGGACAGCAGACACAGCGCAACGGTCACGTTTTCGACAAAAAACTGCGATGCCAGCCCCAGCAGGAACAGCGCCGGGGTCTGCCACGCAGGCGCACGCCCGCCGCGCTCAAGCTGCCCGGCCGCCGCATTCAGGTACAGCAGCACCAGCAGCGCCGGGGGCACATAGTTGAAAAAGCCCGCCGCCCACGCGTAGGTCTCGGCGTAGATATCCGCCGGGACGGCAACCAGCAGCGCCATGCAGACCAGCCGCTCCCAGCCCTTGCGCAGCCCGC
Organism: uncultured Oscillospiraceae bacterium; assembly: GCA_934636045.1. Taxonomy (GTDB): domain Bacteria; phylum Bacillota; class Clostridia; order Oscillospirales; family Oscillospiraceae; genus JAZOXB01. Next base: position 8,101 of record CAKTZP010000011.1, on the reverse strand, counting down.
AGAAGCGGCACGCGGCCAGAAACACGCCGAAGATGCACCCGCCGCGCACCAGCTCGCGCAGGAGCTTGGACGTGCCCATCGCCCCGGCGAGGAAGTTGCCGAGGTAGCGGCCGTTGGTCGTCTGCGCGTGCGCCGCAGCGGTGTCATAGCCGATGCGCAGGGCGTGCAGCAGATTGCCGTCCGCGCGGCGCAGGGTGAAGAACCAGTCGTCGCCCGTGACCGGGAAGCCGTAGGTCAGCGCCAGCGCAAGGAAGAAAAACGCGGCCAGCTGCAGCCACGTTTTCCGGCTTGACCGCACATACATTTGCTGCGTCATTTTGCATCCTCCCGCCCCGCGCGCATCATTTCCGCCGCGCTTTGGAGGGTCGTTTCGGTAATGCTTGTGCCGCCGATGATGCGCGCCAGCTCGGCCTTGCGGCCCTCGAAATCCAGCGGTGTGACGGTGGTGAAGGTGCGGCCGCCGCGCTCGCCCTTGGCGATGAGCAGGTGCGTGTCGGCCAGCGCCGCCAGCTGCGGCAGGTGCGTGACACACAGAACCTGCTTGCTCTTGGAAACGGCGCGCAGCTTTTCCGCGACGCGCTGCGCCGCGCGGCCGGAAACGCCGGTATCGACCTCATCGAAGATCAGCGTGGGCACATGGTCGCGCTCGGCCAGCACATTTTTCAGCGCCAGCATGATGCGCGCCAGCTCGCCGCCGGAGGCAACCTTATTGAGCGGTTTGAGCGCCTCGCCGAGGTTGGCGGACATATAAAACGCTACAGCGTCCGCGCCGAGGGGCGTCAGCTCCGTTTCGGTAAACTCGCAGGAGAACTGCACCCGCTTCATGTCGAGGTCGGCCAGCTCCTTCAAGACGCGCTCGGTCAGCGCGGCGGCAGCAGCCTTGCGCACGGCGCGCAGCGCCATGGCAGCCTCCCGCGCCGCGGCCTGTGCGGCCTTCTGCTTGCCGCGCAGCTGCTCGAGGCGGCCGTCGGAAAATTCGATCTCGTCGAGCTCGTTTTTCGCCCGGTCAAGATAGGCCAGAATCTCCACGCAGTCCGCGCCGTACTTGCGGCGCAGGCGGTGGATGGTGTCCAGCCGCTCCTCAATGCGCTCGAGCTCATCGGCGGAATACGACAGGGAGTACAGCCGGTCGCCCACCTGCTCGGCCATGTCGCGCACCTGATACATGAGGTCGGCGACAGAATCGTGCAGCGCGGCGAGAGAATCATCGTAGCGCGACAGCTTGGCCAGCGCGCGCTCGGCCTGCCCGAGCAGCTCCGCCGCGCCGTCCGTACCCTCGCCGCCGTCAAGGCAGGCGTTGGCCTCCTGCAGGCCGTCGGAGAGCTTTTCCGCATTTTGCAGGAGCTTGCGGCGGCTTTCCAGCTCGTCGTCCTCGCCGGGCTTTAAGTCCGCATGGGAAATTTCCTCGATCTGATACTTCAGCGTCTCCATGCGGCGCAGCTTTTCGCTCTCGTCCATGGACAGGCGGTCGATCTCCCGCCGCAGTGCCTGCAGCGCCTGATAGCGCTCGGTGTACGCCGCCAGCGCCGGTGCGTCGCAGGCAAAGCCGTCGAGGAAGGAGAGGTGATAGTTTTCGTCAAATAACGACGCAGAATCGTGCTGTCCGTGGATGTTGATGAGCTGGATGCCGAGCTTTTTCAGCAGGCTCACGCTCACCGGCACGCCGTTGACGCGGCAAAGATTCTTGCCGTCCAGGTAAATTTCGCGCTGGATGATCGTCTCGTCCTCGTAGGGCACGCCGTTTTCCTCAAACCATGCAAGGCGCGCCGTGCCGTCGAAGATTGCGCGGACGGAGGCCTTGCTCTCGCCGGTGCGGATCATATCGCGGTAGGCGCGCTCGCCGAGAATTGCGGAGATGGCGTCGATGACAATGGATTTGCCCGCGCCGGTCTCGCCGGTCATCACGTTGAAGCCCGGCTCAAAAACGATGTCCGCCTGCTCGATGACGGCAATATTCTCAATGTGCAGCAGCCGCAGCATCGCAGACAGCTCCTTTCGTCCGGAACGCCCCGGTCAGTCCAGCATGCGGTGGATCTCATCGCAGAAATCCATCGCAGACTCGTTGTCGCGCATGATGACCAGCGTCGTATCGTCGCCGGAGAGCGTACCGACGACCGAGGGCATGTGCAGCGCGTCGATGTTCGCGCCCGCTGCCGCGCCGAGGCTGGGCATGGTCTTGATGACGATCAGGTTCTGCGCACAGTCGATCGACGTGACGCACTCGCGGAAGATCACGCGGAAGCGCGCGTCAAAGCGGTCGCCCTCGTGCTTGTGCGGCACGCTGTAGCGATAGCCGCCGAGGCCGTCGAGCGACTTGACGATGCGAAGCTCCTTGATGTCGCGGGAGACCGTCGCCTGTGTGCTCTTATAGCCGCAGTCGTGCAGCTCCTTGAGCAGCTGCTCCTGCGTTTCGATGCTCTTTTCGGAGATCAGCTCCAGAATCTTCTTTTGTCTTCCAGTTTTCATGGATGCACCTACCTAAATTTATTCTTCACAACGTCGAAAAACTCCCGACGGGTCAGCCGGACGAGGCGCGTCGTGTGCTGGGAACGGGTCACGGTAATGCGGTCGCCGGTGCTCAGGCGCAGCGCGCGGCCGCCGTCGACGGACAGGAAGGCGCTCTTCCGTCCGATGCGCCCGATCTCGACCGTGATGCGCCGCTGGGGCGAGGTCACGATCGCCTTGGTGCGCATATCGTGCGCGCAGATCGGGGTAAGGATGATGTTTTTGGTCGTCGGCTCGACGATCGGGCCGCCGGCGGACATGGAATAGGCCGTGGAGCCGGTGGGCGTGCTGACGATGACGCCGTCGCCGCCGAAGTTCATGATCTCCACACCGTCACAGCTGACGGCCATCTGCACGATGCGCGCCACGGCGCCCTTGGTGATGACCGCGTCGTTGAGCGCGTCCTCCTCCAAAACGACCTTGCCTTCGTGCTCGGCGCGGACATGGAGCATCATGCGCTCTTCGATCGTATAATCGTCGCCCGCCAGCCGGGCCAGCGCGTCAAGCTCGCTGCTCTCCAGCTCGGCCATAAATCCCATCGTGCCGATGTTCACGCCGAGGATGGGCACCTTGGCATAGGTCGCAGCCTTGGACGCATGCAGGATCGTGCCATCGCCGCCGAAGCAGATCAGCAGGTCGGCGTCGCGCAGCTCCTTGCTCAGATCGTGCAGCACCACATCCGCAGGGAGCTCAAAATTCTTGTCCACGTCGAAGGCGAGGCAGATGCGCGTCTCAATCCCCGCGTCGCGGAGGATCTTCTCCGCCTGATTGGCATACTTGAAATTTCTGTCCCGATACGGATTCGGGGTCATAACAACTTTTTTCATAGTGTTTCGTGTGCGGCGGCGACCAGTGCCCGGACATCCGGCGTGATCGCGCCCTCGGGGAGCATCGACAGATGCCCCAAAAACTCAATATTGCCCTCCGGCCCCTTGACCGGCGAGAAGGTCAGATTGCGCACCGTCAGCCCCAGCTCCGCCGCCAGCGCCAGAAAGCTCTCCAGCACCTCGCAGTGGACGGCGGGGTCGCGGACGACGCCCTTTTTGCCGACCTTGTCCTTGCCCGCCTCAAACTGGGGCTTGATGAGGCAGACCAGCTGCCCCGTCGGCCTGAGCAGCGCTTTAATCGCCGGCAGCACCAGCCGCAGCGAGATAAACGACACATCGATCACGGAAAAATCCAGCGCCTCGCCGAGCTGCTCGGGCGTCACATAGCGGATATTCGTCCGCTCCATGCACACCACGCGCGGGTCGGTGCGGATGCTCCACGCGAGCTGGCCGTAGCCGACATCGATGGCAAAGACCTTCTTCGCGCCCTTTTGCAGCAGGCAATCGGTAAAGCCGCCCGTCGATGCACCCGAATCGCTGCAAACCCAGCCGCTCGGGTCAATGCCGAAGTCGCGCAGCGCCTTTTCCAGCTTCAGGCCGCCGCGGCTGACATAGGGACAGTGGCTGCCGCGGATCTCGAGCTGCGCCGCCTCGTCGACGGGCGTTCCGGCCTTGTCGCACTTCTGTCCGTCCACGTAGACCTCGCCGCTCATGATCAGCGCCTGCGCCTTCGACCGGCTCTCGCACAGTCCCTTCTGGGTCAGCAGGACGTCCAGCCGTTCCTTATTTTTCATGCCGCAGCACCTCCCTCGCCGTCTGCGCCAGCGATGCGGCATCCAGCCCCAAAAGCCGGTGCAGCTCGGCCACCTTGCCGTGCTGGACAAAGCGGTCGCCGATGTTGCACAGGCGCGTCGGAACGGCCAGCCCCGCCGTACGCAGCAGCGCCGCGATCTCCTTGCCCGCGCAGCCGATGCAGACCGCGTCCTCCGCCACGAGCAGGTGCCCGGTCTTGCGCACGGAGGCGGCGATTGCGCCCATGTCGATCGGCTTGATCGACGGGAGCTTGATCACCTCGGCAGAAATTCCCTCCTGTGCCAGCAGCTCGGCCGCAGATAATACGTTATTGATCATAATGCCATAGCTGACGAGGGTAATATCCTCGCCTGCGCGGACGACGGGCTGCGTCGCCGGTTCGGCAAACGCGCCGTCGCCGCCGCGCGGATAGCGCACAGCCACCGGGCCGTCCAGCTCCGTCACGGCCTGCCGCAGCATCTGCCGAAGCTCCGCCTGGTTTGCCGGGCACAGCACCCGCAGGTTCGGCACCGAGCGCAGGAAATTCACGTCGAACACGCCCTGATGCGTCTCGCCGTCCTCGCCCACGATGCCCGCGCGGTCGACAGCGAACACCGCGTGCAGCTTCTGCATCGCGATATCCTGCAGCAGCATGTCATATGCCCGCTGCAAAAACGTCGAATAGATCGCTACGACCGGGATCATCCCCTGCGCGGCGAGGCCGCCGGCCATGGACACGGCGTGCCCCTCGGCAATGCCGACGTCGAAGCAGCGCTCCGGGAAGCGCGCGGCAAACGGCGTCAGTCCCGTGCCGTGCAGCATTGCCGCCGTGATGGCGCACACGCGCGGCTCCTGCTCGGCCAGCGCGCAGAGCGTCTGTCCGAAGGTCTCGGAAAACGTGACCTTCGGTGCGCCGGTCGGCTTGCCGCTCTCCGGGTCAAACGCGCCGATGCCGTGGAAGACATCGGGATTTTCCTCTGCCGGCGCGTAGCCCATGCCCTTGCGCGTGATGACGTGCAGCAGCACCGGGCAGCTGCACTCCTTCACAACGCGCAGCATGTATTCCAGCCGCTGCACATCGTGCCCGTCCACGGGGCCATAGTAGGCAAAGCCCATCTCCTCAAACAGCGTCGAGCCGAGCACCATGCGCTTCCAGCGCTCCTTGACATGACTTGTAAAATTATATATCGCCCGGCCGCCCGGCAGCTTCTGCGTCACGGTGCGGTAGGCCTTTTTCAGCCGGAAATAGCCGGGGCGCACCCGCAGCTCCGACAAATAGCGCGACATTCCGCCGACATTTTTCGTAATGGACATTCCGTTGTCGTTCAGAATGACGATCAGCGGCTCGTTGGTCTCGCCGGCATCGTTCATCGCCTCGTAGGCCAAGCCGCCGGTCATCGCGCCGTCGCCCATCAGGGCAATGATGTGCTGCTGCTTTCCCAGCAGCGTCCGCGCCCGCGCCATGCCCAGCGCCGTGGAAACGGCGGACGAGGCATGCCCCGCGACAAACGCATCGCAGGCGCTCTCCTCGGGCTTGGGAAAGCCCGCCATACCGCCGAGCGTCCGCAGCGTCGAAAACGCCTCGCGCCGACCGGTCAGCAGCTTGTGCACATAGGATTGGTGGCCGACGTCGAACAGCAGCCGGTCGTTTGACGTGTCAAACACACGCTCGAGCGCCACCGTCAGCTCCACCACGCCGAGATTCGACGCAAGGTGGCCGCCGGTTTTGGCCACGTTCTGCACCAGAAATTGCCGGATCTCCGCGCAAAGCTGCGTAAGCTCCGCCGGGCTGAGCGCAAGAAGATCGGCTCTGGAATTGATTTGATTCAGCAAATTCAAGCTTACACAACCTGTCAGTGTCGCTTATTTTTTCGTTCGCGGCCTGCGCCGGAACAGCGACTTTATGTAATAGATCGGCTTAGAAACAAGGGAAACGACCCACGTCGCCCGCTTCATGGCGATGCCCTTGCCGCAGGCCTTGCCGCCGATGGTCAGTCCCGCAACGAGCGCAGACATGATCAGCTGTCCCACGCTCTCCGAGGTAAAGCTCGACAGCGCCTTGACCGCGATAACCGCCGAGGCCGAGCCGGATACCACGCCGCAAATATCGCCCACGACGTCGTTGCAGAAGCTTGAGACCTTATCCGCATTGCGCAGCAGCTTCAGCGCCTCGGCCGCGCCGGGCACTTTTTTTGCCGCCATGGAATGGAACGGCTTTTCGTTCGCGGACATGACCGCCACGCCGATAATGTCAAAAATGATGCCCAGCAGCACAATCAGCAGCAGGACAATAAATGCCCCGACAATTCCGGCATCCTCCAGAACAAGCGAGGAGGAAAAGGAGATTGCCGAGGAGATGATCATCGCAACGAAAAAAATCGTCACGATCCAACGGATATTACTGTCTTTTTTCGTCTTTTTTGTCTTACTTCGAGGGTTGTCGTCTTTCGTCACAGAAAAAGCCTCCGGATACTGAATAAATAGATCGCGAAAATTTGGTGCGCCCGCCGGCACGGATCAAAAGCTCCGCTCCGCAGCAGCAGGGGTCGGCGCGATGAGAGCGGTCCTCCGCCTGCAGGCGCTCCCGTCCCCTTCGTAGGGCGCGATGCCCACATCGCGCCGCCGTTAGCAATAATAGCAAGCGAATCATGAAGCACAAACGGCGAATCATGAAGCACCATAGTGTCCCTGACGGCGCGGATCAAAAGCTCCGCAGCGGCAGAGCCGGCGCGATGAGCGCATCGCGCCCTACGCAAAGCTTTCCATATGATCGGTGGCAGCAGATAGAGTAAATCTTGCGGCTTAGGTCGGGTTGGATTTCCCCTTTGGCTACCATCCGTCGCCGGATGGCCGTTTCCGTTGAAAGCCGAGTCGGAGCGTTGCCGTTCTCCGCTACCCGATTGCCACTTAGTCCGCACTGCAATCCTCCATCTGCCCTTTGGGGAAAGACAGCCTAGGTGTTTTCCACAACATCGAGCGACGGTTCTATCCTCTTTTGCAGGCAAGATTTCAAGGGGCAATATCGTCCTCAGCCGCGGCCACGGCCGGAAACGCTTCGCTCCCCTATCCCAGCTTACCCACGCAAGGCAGGCTACGCTGCACACAGCACACGATTCTGCGCACCGCAATGCAGGTTCTATTCCTGTCTCGTACGCAGTCCGGGCATCCGCAAATGCGGATGCTGTACGGCTGTCGCACGATAGCAGGTCTCCACGGGATCCGGGTCGGTTGGTATATGCCATTACACCTCGCCCGAAAACCTTAACCCCCAGCACCCACCCTAATCTGGGCGAAAAAAGCAAGCACCAGGGACTTCATCGATATGCCCTTTAAAGGATTTTTAGGCCCTTCTTCGATACCGGCGCGCTCTGACTAGGATACAGCGCCACCGCTGTTATCATATCATAGCTTTTGGAAATATACAACCCCATTTATTCCCCGTTTTCAGAATATTTACAATTTCCCGTTCCGGATTCTTTGTGTATTTTCAAATTTCTTACTGTTATCTCAATTATCTGTGACTTTTTTCAACGCTTTCAAAAATGGATATACATTGTATAACCGATTTTCTTTCCTTTTGCGCCGTCTCGGCTGCCGAACGGAAGGCAGAAAAAAACGGCCGCCCGTGAGGGGCGGCCGGTAGGGCTTTTTACAGTTGCGGAGCGGTGGATCAATACATACCGCCCATGCCGCCGGCACCGGCAGCAGCTGCTGCAGCTGCGTCGCCTGCGGGATCGGGCTTATCGGCAACCAGCGACTCGGTGGTCAGGACGCAGGCAGCAATCGACGCGGCGTTCTCCAGCGCGGTACGGGTGACCTTGGTCGGGTCGACGATGCCGGACGGGATCATGTCGCAATAGGTAGCGGTGTAGGCATTGTAGCCATAGCCGACCTTGCGGCTGGACTTGATCTTCTCAAAGACGATGGAGCCGTCAACGCCGGCGTTTTCGGCGATCTGGCGGGTCGGAGCCTGCAGC
>CAKTZP010000010.1 GCA_934636045.1 uncultured Oscillospiraceae bacterium | reverse complement strand
GTGTTGTCGTCCACGTTCCAAGTTCCATCCTTTTCCGAACGAATATGCCCATGAAGGGCGGCATAACCGAATCCGAGCTTTGCGCATACCGTATAGAGTGCTCGTTTATCTATCCGGACTATGTGCGCGCTCTTTCTTTTCTCCTTTGCTCAATCTTCTTCTCTCCGCTCATTTCTTTTTCTGTTAGCATTGCCGTTTTCCTTCTCTCCTGTCTTTCATGGTTCCTTCCCGACCCCGCTTTCATTCTTCCGCTGCGCAATCTTTTTTGCAATCTATACCGTTTCGCCCGCTTTATTGTCCCCGTGGCTGTAATTCTGATTGCGATTCTGCGGAAGTCCTATTTTTTACTTCTGTTCTATCCTCTTCTGCTTTTGGTTGCCCTGCTTGTGCGTTGGGTAATAGACTTTATCTGTGTCTCTCGGACAAACAAACATTACGGCTATCCACTCACTGCGATTGATTGTAAGGCAATACGTATTGCACATTTTCTGTATTCCCCCACTACCCCATACCGTGAATTTCTTTCCGACACGCTTGCATCGCTTCGCGTTGACTCGAGCCTTCATCCGTTCTGATAAAAATGGTGCTAACAATGGATTCAACAAATACTCCCTCGGAATACAGCTCCTATCTTCCAAACCCTCGCCTCCCTTACAATGCACGAGGCGGCCACATTCCCCCTGCTAAAATCCGTTCTAACTTCATCCGTCATAAACTACGTCACCCTTTTCTCAATGCCTACATCGGGAAAAAGAACCCATACACCGATTTCATAATTCAGTCCGAGGCAGACTATGACGAGTATCTTCGCGAATATTGTTACTACGAGCATTGCAACAACGTCGTCATGGCCGCAGAGCAAGCTCTCGACGAGCAGCGCAGAAACCCTCCTCCTGATCAATATAAAGCTCTCTACAATGAAGCCACCAACAAGCTCAAAGAATCAGAACAAGAGCTAAAGCGCCGTCGCCGCCGAGCGCGTATTGTATTTGTCGTCCTGCTTTCTGTATTCGTTCTTCTCTGCATCCTGTTTTCGGCTCAGTCGTACCATAGTGGCTATGCCGCAGGAGAGAAGGCCGGGTATGCTGCTGGTGAGAAAGCCGGTTATGAATCTGGCAAGGAGGACGGCTACGCCTCCGGTAAAAAGGCCGGTTATTCCAGCGGCTACGCAGACGCAAAAGCGAAATACAAGAAAACAACAACAGCATCGCCCGGAACGCCGCGCGATACCGCAATTGCTGACGGCTATATTGGCAACAAGAAAACGAAAAAATATCATCTCTCGACCTGTAGCTATCTCCCCGACAAAGAGAATCAGGTCGTTTTCAGCTCCGCATCCGCCGCAGAAGCCAGCGGCTATGACCCATGTGGCCGCTGTAAACCATAAGAAACGAGGCAAGATGCTGCAAAATGCTGCACGATTTTTTGCAACTTTTTCACGGGAAGTATTGACTTTTTTGTTTTCCCCTGTGTATACTATAGATGCAGAGTGATCTGCACAACAAAGTGAAGAACTCTAACCCCGTTCCTCACCCGCCCATGAAAGCGGAAATCCCTTGCCGTATAGTAGGGAGCGAAAAAAGCGGAAACCCCTTGCCGTATAGTAGGGAGCGAAAAAAGCGGAAATTCCCTGCCGTAAAGTGGGAGCTTAAAAAATCATGGGCAAAAAGAGGTCGTGTTCAACACTCCCGTCGTCTATCCTTGCCGCCTGCCGTAGGGCGACATACAAATACGCGGTCTGCTTTTGATCGTCCCCTGCCGTCCGGGGTCTCACAAATTGGCGGCTTACAAAGCCCGCCCTCCGTTTCCGGAAGGCGGGCTTCGTTCATCCGTACAGCAAATAGTAGATAAAAAGGTAGATGATTCTCAGCTCCTCCTCGCTGGCCTGCTCCAACAATTCCTCGATCATGCCTGTTTCTTTCATCATTTTTACCCCTTTCGTGATATATCACAAAATGTGACCCGTTTTTTCGTCGATTTTTACCCTTGTAAACCCGCAACGGAGCATGATAAACTAAGTATAGAACCATTTTCTGACTACTAGTGCAGCACTTTTCCCCTCCGCTCGTCCTTTCCGATGTCGGCCACGAGCGACACCTGCACCGGCGCACCCTTGAGATAATCGACGGAAAAGCTGTGTACCCCGTCCAGCCGCACCCCGTCGATGTAAATAACCGTCTTGCCGTTTTCGGTAATGATCCGAATCTCCCGCATCCCCATACCCCCTGTAAAATTCAGCTCTCGAGCTTGTCATTGCGAGACCCCGAAGGGGTCGTGGCAATCCGTCCCCTCCCGCCCCGTGCCTCTACCCTACCATCTCTGTTCAGAAATATCAATACTCATATATGGGTACTTCCGATATATTTGTGTGCTCTTGATTTCCATAAAAGACTACCTCGGTAGTCTTAAAAAATACTGCACAAAAGGACGTGGCAAAGTTGAACGCGAAAGAGATGATTTCTGGTATTATTGACCAGAAGGAGAAATGCGGGAAAACCAATCAGCAGATCGCCGACGAAACAAACCTTTCCAAAACGACCGTTGACCGTTTCCTTCGGAACGAGGACGGGCAGAACCCGTCCATGCAGACAACCTTTGATATCGCGAATGCCGTCGGATATCAGCTCGGCGAAAAGTCCCCCGGGGGGCTCAGCGCCGTCACGCATGAGATCATCAGTATCTACGAGGAGCAGCTCCGCAGCACCAGAGCGCACTACGAAAAGCGCATCCGGTCGCTGACGCAGTGGCTCCGCTTCGCCGTCGCCCTAGCGCTTGCCGTCATTGCCATCGGTGCAGCTCTCCTTATCTACGACGTGTTTCGTCCCGACGCCGGATGGTTCCGTGATCGCATGCGGGATAACGCCGCAAGCGGCCTTCAAGCCCTCCTCTCTGTCCACCGTATCTTCCTGTGAGGTAATGCCATGCTTAACCCCGTAAAAACCGCCGCCGCCTATATCCGCGTCTCCACAGACGACCAAACCGAATACTCGCCCGCTGCGCAGCTGCGCGAGCTCCGCGAATATGCAGCAGATCATCGCCTCCTGCTCGATGAGCGCTATGTCTATGCCGATGAGGGCATCTCCGGCCGGAAAGCCGAAAAGCGTCCCGGCTTTATGAAGATGATCTCTGACGCCCGCAGCAAGGAGCACCCCTTCGACGTGATCCTCGTGCATAAATTCGACCGCTTCGCCCGCAGCCGCGAGGACAGCGTGGTCTATAAGGCCATGCTCAAGCGTGCCGGCGTGGAGGTCGTTTCCATCCGTGAGCCGATCTCCGAGGGCAACTATTCCGGCGTTATGGAGGCGATCTACGAATCCTTCGCCGAGGCCTACAGCATTAACCTCGCCCAGGAAGTAAAAAAGGGCATGACAGAAAAGGCCCTGCGCGGAGAGCTGCAGAGCACCCCCGCCTTTGGCTATCGCGTGGAAAATCACATGCTCGTCCCGCACGATACCGAGGCTCCGGTCATCGCCGAAATCTTTCGCCGCTATATCACGGGCTCAAACATCTTTTCGATCACGAAGTGGTGCAATGAGCAAGGCTACCGCACCCATCGCGGAAGCCGTTTTGAAAACCGCACCATCGAATATATTCTCCGCAACCCTGTCTACATCGGCAAGCTCCGTTGGAATCCCACCGGTCGAACGCGCCGCAATTACAGCAATCCCGGTATCCTCACGGTTGACAGCAAGCATACCCCACTGATCGACATGGACACATGGAATCAGGCACAGGCGCAGCTCGATGCGCAAAAAGCGCTCCACCGTCCCCATGGCCGCCCCAGCTTCGACCGCAAGCACTGGCTCTGCGGCATCGTCCGCTGCGCTGCCTGCGGCACCACACTGGTCTGGAGCAAGCCGCACTATCTGAAATGCAATAACTACGTGCGCGGGCGCTGCACGCATTCGCAGCATATCGCCGCGCAGCTCCTCTCCGACGCCGTCATTGCGCAGCTTCAGCACGATATGCTCACCGCCTCCCCCGTCGCCTGTCAGACGCTCCGTCCCCGCGAGGAAAATCAGCTTGCGCCGCTGCGTCAGGCCCTCTCCCGCATCGAAAAGAAAAGCGCCCGCTTAACGGACGCATATCTCAACGAAGCGATCGGCCTTTCCGAATATAAAGCGCTCCGCGAATCCCTCGCCGCCGAACGTGCCGAGGCCGAGGAGGCCATTGCCGCCGTGCAAGCCGCTGCCCCCGCTGCTGATCCAATCGCCACCCTGAAGCTCCGCCTGTTCGATGTCCTCAAGACCCTAACCGACCCCAACGCCACCATCGAGCAAAAGCACGACGCTGCCAATCAGGTTATCTCCCGCTGCACCTTCGATAAAGCCACCTCCACCCTCTCCATCACCTACCGCGTTTCCATTTAGCTAAAAACCGTAGTCTATTGCAATATGGTGGCGCCGACGGCGAGCTCGGCGCTTCGCTGCGCTATCTCTCCCAGCGTTACTCCATGCCCTACCCTGAGCTTAAGGGCCTGCTGACCGATATTGGGACGGAGGAGCTCGGGCATCTGGAGATGATCGGGGCGATTGTGCATCAGCTGACGCGAAAGCTAACGGAAGAGGAGCAGCGGGAGGCCGGGTTTGCGCCCTATTTTGTTGATCACGCGGCGGGGGTCTACCCGCAATCAGCCGGTGGGGCGCCGTGGTCGGCGGCAACGATAGCCGTCAAGGGCGACCCCATCACGGACCTTGTCGAGGATATGGCCGCCGAGCAGAAGGCGCGGACGACCTACGACAACATTCTGCGTCTCTCCGATGATCCGGATGTAAACGACGTCATCAAATTCCTGCGTGCGCGGGAGGTCGTTCACTTCCAGCGCTTCGGCGAGGGCATAGAAAGACTGCGCGAGCATCTGAACCGAAAGAACATTTACTTCATGAATCCTGCGCTGGACGGTTGACCGTTATCCGCAGCCGCGCCGTCCCGGTTTGTTGGGGACGGCGCGGTTTTTCGGAAGAATATTTGCATTTTCCCGGCGCTTATGATATGCTAAGAACAGAAAACAGTTGAAGGCGGGATGCGGGCGATGATCTTGCTAAATCCGGGCAGTGCAACCAAGCGGGTGCTGACCCATTCCGAGCTGGCGGTGATCGAATATATCAATCAACACGCCGAGGCAGCGGCGGAGCTTTCCATCACGGAGCTTGCAGAGGCGTCCTATACCTCTCCGGCTACGGTCTCGCGCGCCATCCGCAAGTGCGGCTACAGCGGTATTCCGGAGCTGCGGCGCATCCTTGCGACCAAGCTAAGCCATTTTTCCGCGCCGTACCGGATGAACGAGGTGCTGGAGCTGTCCTATCAGGAATGCACAAGCACCATCGAAAATCTGCGCATTTCGGACATTCTGACGATCGTCGACTACATCCGCCGGGCATCGAAGATTTATCTGCTCGCGCGCGGCGTGACGGCGCTGACCGCGGAGGAGTTTGGCTTTCAGCTCCGGCTGCAAAAATATGCCGCGCTGCTATTTTCCGATTCTGAGATCATGAAGCGGATGGACAAGCTGCTGGCGCCGGATGACCTGGTCATCATCATCACTGCCTACAACAGCACGCCGGAGTTCGCTATGGCTGCACAGTGCGCCAAGCGCGTAGGCTGCAGGGTCGTAACCTGCTGCTGCAAGACGCACACGGAGCTTGAAGCGCTGTCCGACGTGAGCGTCATCGGCTACAGCTCGCCCATCGGCCGGGGGAACGACTTCAACAGTGCCTCCCGTCTGCCGCTCCAAATCATTACCCGCACGATCATCGAATATCTCGCGCGCTGATTTTTTCGTGCGCTGAAAATGCTTTTCTATTGCAAAAACCGCCGATTTCATTAAAAAATCAGCGGTTTTTCTTGAAAATAATATCATTTCTTTATATTTCGTTATGTACCCGTCCGGCGCGTTTTGCAAAGTGGAAAACACTTTTCAGCTACCGCGGCTATAATTAAAGCATATCGCGGCGCTGCACGCCGCAAAAAACGGAATGCAAAGGAGTGTTGTTCGTGAATGCGCTGATTCTGACCGGCCGGCACGAGGTGCACGTGGGGCAGTTCCCCGAGCCGCCGATGGACGCAAACGCGGTCAAGGTCGCCGTGGCCTACTGCGGCCTGTGCGGCACCGACCTGCACAAGTACGAGGGCAAAAGCGGCTCCCGGCCGCTCAAGCTGCCCGTCCCGCTGGGACACGAGGTGTCGGGCATCGTGGAGGCCGTGGGCGAAAACGTGACCGACTTCCGCCCCGGCGACCGCGTGACGGTCGACCCGAACTGGAGCTGCGGCCACTGCCGCTTCTGCAAAAACGGACTGACCCACCTGTGTGAAAACTCACGCGGTGTCGTCAAGGGCATGGCAGACTACATCTGTCCGCCGCAGGAAAACGTCTATCCCCTGCCGGACATGCTCAGCCTGCGGGATGCCGCGCTGACGGAGCCCCTGTCGTGCTGTCTGCACGGCATGGATCTTTTGGACGTGAGGCTGGGTCAAACGGTCGTCATTGTCGGCATGGGCGCTATCGGCTCAATCATGGTGCAGCTTTGCCGTTTGGCTGCCGCGGCGGAGATCGTCGTGATCGAAACAGCGGAGGAAAAGCGTGAAAAGGCATTTGCCCTTGGCGCAACTCGCTTCATGAATCCGCTCACCTCCGACCCGGCCGCCGCGCTGGCGGAGCTGGGCATCTGGAATGTCGGCAAGGTGATGGAATGCGTCGGCCTGCCCGCAACGGTTGCGACGGCGCTGCAGGTAGCCGGCCGCGGCGCACGCGTTGTGCTGTTCGGCCTCGGTGACCCGGAAAAGCCGATGATGCTCGACCAGTACGCCGTCGTAACGAAGGAGCTGGATCTTCAGGCGTCATTCCTCAATCCGCACACGACGGAGCGTGCCATCAGCCTGCTGGCCAGCGGCGCGCTCGACATCGACGGCATCATCAGCAAGGAAATGACCGCTGAAGAGCTCGTGCAGGAGCTGCGCGAGCGCCGACATTCCCGACTGGGAAAGGTTCTTGTAAAATGGAAGGAGCTGGAATAATATGGAACTGTATGTCGATATTGCTGATCTCGATGTGATTCGCTCGGTCGCAGAGTATTTCCCGATTGACGGCTTCACGACGAATCCGAAAATTTTGGCGCGCGCCAAGCGTCCGGTCAAGGAGCTGATGGCAGAATACAAAGCCTTCGTTAAGGAGCAGGACTGCAAAATTTTCTTTCAGGTCACCGGCGAAACGGCTGAGGAGATGCTCCGGGAGGCCAAGGCGCTGCAGAGCTATTTTGGCAAGCATTTCATCGTGAAGATTCCCGCCGTTAAGGAGGGCTACAAGGCCACCCGGCTGTGCAAGACGGCAGGCATTCCGGTGCTTGTGACGGTGGTGCACTCGATGATGCAGGCGCTCGTGGCGGCAAAGGCAGGGGCGGATTACGTCGCGCCCTACGTCAACCATATCGACAGTCTCGGCGCAGACGGCATTGACTGCGTGGCGCAGATGCTGGCCGCCTTCCAAAACGGCGGCTATCCCTGCAAGGTGCTCGGTGCAAGCTTCCGCACGGTCGACCAGCTGCAGCGGCTGGCGGTCGTCGGCTGTCAGGCCGTGACCATCCTACCGGAGATGTTTGACGCGCTGATTGCACACCCGGCCACCGCTGAGTCCATGGCGGGCTTCCGTGCCGCGTGGAGCGAGACCTTCGGCGCCCAGCAGCTCGACGATCTGCTGCCCTGAGCGCATTCCTACTTGCCGCTCTGCCGCGTCTGGATAAAGCCGGCCTTGGTGCTGCGCACCAGGAGGCTGAGCGCGTGCGTCACATCACTACGTGTCTGCTCGTCAAGGCTGCGCAGAGAGCGCAGAACGTGGCGGGCGCTGTTGATGCGGTTTTCGTTCAGGTCGCGCAGGGTCTCGGCCTTGGTCTCCTTCATAATACCGTAGATCGCGTCCACAAAGCGCTCGCGCTGCTGCGCGTCCATCCCGGCAATCCACGCCTTAATGGTATAATCGATAAAGCGGCTGCTGTTCGTGACGGTTTCCAGATGATGGAAGCCGTCACGTTCGACCTCCCATGAATAAATATCGTGCTGCATGAGCCCCACGCGCTCGCTGTGAACAATGGTATATGCCTCCTCGTGGCCGAGCAGCATGCCGATCACCGACGACTGCGGCACAAAGGTGTGCGCCCGCGCGCACACGGCGCGGTAGCCCTCGCGGGAGAGGATGGTCTCGTCAAAGCCGGGGCCGTCATAGTTATAGACGCCCAGAATACGCTCCTGCACCGCGGGGGCGCAGAAGGCCGCAGCATAGACGGCAAGATTACCGCCCTTGGAATGGCCGCACAGGCGCAGCGCGCCGGAGTAGCGCACCACAAGACGCTCCAGATACTGCACCGCCAGTGTCTGGCCGGGAACAGGACAGACAAAGCCCATGTTGAAGTCCTCCTTCCACCCGACAAGCGTGTTGTCCGTACCGCGGAAGGCGACGGTCACCTCGTCCGGCCGGAGCCGCAGCGCCAGCGCGGAAAACTGCGTCTGGCTCTCCTTGTCCGTCAAGCTGGAAAAGCCGACCAGCTCCGCGTGGCTGAAGCGCTCCTGCCCCAGCAACACCCGCAGCAGCCGGAGATCCTCCGGCTGGGTCATCTGCTCGGCAAGGCCGGGCACTGCCAAAAGCTGCGCCCCGGCCTCCGCCAGCGGCAGCGGCCGCTCGAGACCCTGCGGAAACAGGCGCTCAAACGGAAGATACGCCAGCCGCGCCATGATCGCCCCGTCCAGCTCCTGAAACGGCACATACCGCAGCGAAAGGTCGCCGCGCCAGCAAAGATAGTCAAAAATATTCGTCATAACAACCACCTCTCCGCATCGCTGCATTTTCGGCTTGTTTTTTCTGATGTTTTATGTTATATTGATCTCGTTCGGTTTATCGTAATTTATCCCGCCGCACCCTATGCACAGCGGAGGACATTCAGGAGGCAACCATGCAGGAATTGAAGCTCAAGCGGGTCTATCGGCATTTTAAGGGGGACTACTATCTCGTCGAGGACGTCGCCCGGCACTCGGAAACGGGCGAGGAATATGTAGTCTACCGCAAGCTCTACGGCGACGGCTCGCTGTGGATCCGGCCGCTGGCCATGTTTTTAAGTGAGGTCGACCACGAAAAATACCCCGATTGCCCGCAGCGCTATCGCTTCGAGCTCCAAGAGATCGACAGCGTGGCAAAACGGACATAGACGAAAGACGAGTCCCAGCCCCGGGACTCGTCTTCTTTGGCAAATTGGAGAACCTTTCGACGCAAGTTTGCCGTGTTGTACGCCGAACACCGCTACAGACAGAACAAAGAGAGCCACGTCCACCAAACGAAGCCATCTTGAGATCCGCATGGCTCGTCTGCCCTCTCTATGTAAGACCCGGCCTCCCCTTAAGGCCGCATCAACTACGAGAATAGAATACAGCATTTTGTATGATTTGTCAAGTCTTTTTCAGTAAAATCCCATGCTTTTTCGTGCACTTTGTTTTAGCCGTATGTATTCGCACTTTTAACGTGTCAATCATTTTCCCCTACCGCACGCTTTGCCTGCAAACGTCCTGTCTTTTTATTCCGTCGTCCGGAAAAAACGCGTCAGCATCGCCGCCAATTTCGCTCCATCGCCATGCCTCGCGGGATGAAAGCCGCTTCACCGTTTTCCTTCTCGCCGGTGAAGCGCGCACCGTTGCCGCACACTGCTTCTGTCCTGCCAGTCAATACAGCAAAAATCCCCCCTGATGCGGCTGCATCAGGGGGGATTGCGCTTGGATTATTGGTAGAGCACCTTGTCGCAGAGGTTCTTGATGACCTGCGCAACTTCGGCTCTGGTGGCAAGATCGAGCGGGTCAATGGTGGTGTGGGTTCTGCCGCGCATCAGACCGATGCCGACTGCCCACTGCACATACTGCTCTGCCCACGGGCTGATCAGCTTGGCATCCTCGTAGCGATCCATGAAGACCTCGTTCTTGAGGGTCATGTCGCAGCCAAGGAACTTGCAGAAGCGGTACATGATCGCCGCCATTTCCTCGCGGCTGATGTTGGCATACGGGTCGAAGGTGGTCTCGTCTCTGCCGAGAACGATGCCGTTTTCAGCTGCCCATGCAACGTACGGCGTGTACCATGCATTGGCCTCGACGTCCTTGAAGCTCGTGGTGGTGTACTTGCTGACGTCAACGCCGTAGATGCGGCCGATGACGGTGACAAACATCGCACGGTCCATGTTCATGTTCGGGGCAAAGAGGGTTTCCTCGATGCCACGGAAGTAGCCGCGGTCGGTGACGAAGGTCACGGCATCGTAGAACCAGTGGTCGGTGCGGACATCGGTGAAGTACGAAGCGCCCTGTACCTCAAAGTAGACAGTCACGGTGACGGCCTCGGCAGGCATGGTGAAGCTCCAGGTTTCGACATAGCCGGGTGTGCCGCTGAGGAAGGAGACGGGCACTGCAAAGCCCTTTTCGTCCTGCACCACAACTTCCTTGACGCGGTAGCCGTCATCGGGATCGGCAGTAATGACCACGCGGTCGCCGACGTAGGCCGTCTTTTCCGGGGTGAGGGTAACCTTACCATGGCCAACCTCGAAGAAGTTCAGCGCATGCGCGTCCAGCGCAAAGCCGGTCTTCTGGAGGGTGACGACGATCTCGACATCACGCTCGGGCATGGTGAAGGTGTACTTGCCGCCGGCGGCCTTGACGGTCTCCTTGACCTTCACAGCGCCGCCATCGACGGTGATGGAGACCAGCTCCCAGCCCGCCGCGGGCATGACGTTGACGGTCACGGTGTCCAGATAGTTTGCACCGATGTTGTCAGTGTCGAAGCCATTGAGGGTGACGTTCGCCTCGCCGACGACGGTGAGGTTTGCGGTGTAGGTGATCTCAGTGAAGGTCGCCGTGACCACAACTGCATCAGCCGGCATGGTGAAGGTGTAGGTGTTTTCACCGGTCTGCGTCAGCGCGCAGGACTTTTCACCGTTCGCGTAGGTGACGGTCAGGTCGAGCAGCTCGTAGCCGTCTTCCGGCGTGACGGTGACGGTAACGACATCGCCCAGCTGTGCCTTGGCCGCGGGCGCAGTCTCAATCTTGCCCTGCTTGGCGTCATAGACGCAGGTGATGGAGTAGTCGATCTTTGCGTAGACCACCGTAAAGGTCAGGTCGCAAGCGGGCATTGCAAAGCTCAGGGTCAGCGGAGACGCGGTGCCGTCCGTTGCGGGCTTCGTGCCGGTGGCCTCGAACTTGTGGCTGCCGTCCGCGCAGACCGCGGTGATGGAAGCGACATAGTAACCGGCGTTCGGCGTTGCGGTGATGTTGACCTCGTCCATGAAGTCATAGCGGAAGGAGGTCTGGGTAGTGACCTTGCCGTTGACGGCGATGACGCCGTCGGTGCCGCAGTCGGCCGCCTTGGTCAGGGTGTAGGTGCCCTTCTTGAAGGTAACGGCAACCACAACATCCTCCGCCTTGGCGTCGCGGGCGCTGGCCTTATAGGTCGCGGGGATAACGAAGCTGTATTCACCGTTTGCGAGGGTGTAGCGGACATCGAGGTTATAGCCGTCGGTGTTGGTCGTGGTGACCTTGACCTCGTCGATGACATAGCCCTCGGCCGGGACGGCGGTGAACTTCACGGTATCGCCGAAGACGGTGCCGGTCAGGACATATTCCGCGGTGTTGCCCGTGGAAAGCTCGGTGACGGTGCCGTTCTCGGTTGCGAGGAAGTGCACGTCGATCGCATCCTTTTCATAGGCCGCGACGATGTAGGTCTTTCCGATCACGACGAAGTCTGCATTGTTCACGCTCGGCACGGTGACCGGGGTCTGAACCTCCTTGGAGGTCCAGCCGACGAAGTGGTAGCCGGCAGGCGCGTTTTCGACCATCGCCACACGGGAGGCGACGTCTGCGGTGTGCAGATACGGGACATCCTCGTAGTCAACGACGGAGCCGTTGGCGAGGTAGACGACATTGTATTCGTCCTCGACCGTGTTGACATGGATGGTCACAGGCGCGGCGGGCATCGTGAAGGTGTAGGTCGCGCCGTAGACCGCGTTGGTGGAGGCGGTGTGAATCTCCACACGCTCGCCGGTGAACTTGTTGACCACATAGACCTTGGTGATGATGTAGCCCGCGTTGGCCTTCGTGGTAAAGACGACCTGCTCGCCGACGGTATGCGGCGTGGTGTAGGTCGCGGTCGCCTCGGCGCAGACATCATCGATGGAATACTCGATCGCCGTATACTCCACATAGACGGTGACGGTAGTCGCCGGCATATGGAAGGTAATGGAGTGGTCGGTATCCAGCACGTCGGACATGGTCGCGGTATTGGCATAGCTTGCCATGTCGAAGTCCATCACAGTGTCGTCGGCAAGGACGTAGTAGATCTTGCTGACCTGATAGCCGGCATCCGGCGTGACGGTCACATTGACCTCGTTCTTGTAATCGACGGAGATGATGTTCTCGCGCAGGCCGTTCATTTCAACCGTGCCGTGCAGCTCGGAGGCGGCATCCTTCTTGACCTGATAGGTCTTCTCGACAAAGACGGCGGTGATAACGACGTCGTCCGCCGGCATATCGAAGTAGTACTTGCCGTCCTTGAGCGTCAGCGGGCAGGTGCGCTCGCCGTTGTCATAGGTCACGGTCACGGAGGCCAGCTGATAGCCGGTGTACTCAACGACCTGGAAGCAGACGCGCTGCGCAACGATCGCGGTGCCGTTAGCAGGAATCTTGTAGACCTGCTCGTCGGCGTTGGTGTAGTCCTCCAGCACCAGCGGGAGCAGCTCAATGCGGCCCTTGCTGGTCAGCTCGGGATCGAGACTCTCGACGACCTTCGCGGGGTTGACAGAGGCGTCGGGCTTGTAGCTTTCGAAGTTGCTGGTCTGAACATCAACGCTGTACTCGATGGGCGCGTAGGTGATCTCAACGAGAACGTCTCTTGCAACCATCGGGAAGGTGAACTGATTCTTATCCGCGCTGAGGGTGAAATCGACAAGGGAGACGCGGCTGTTGCCGTCGAAGAAGGTGCCGGTCACATCCACGACCTCGTAGCCGGGAATCGGCTGAATGTCGATGGTCACCTGCTCGCCCTGCGGAACCAGCAGATTACTGGAGTGGAAGCCGTTGATGGTATAGTCGCCGGCTGCGGGGTTGTTTTCCTCAACGTCCACGCGGAACAGCTTTGCTGCGGTGTAGACGTCGATCTTGACGTTCTCCGCGGGCATCGTGAAGGTGACGGTGTAGTAGTTGATGCCGTCCTTGGTTTCCTTCAGGCGGAGGGTCGGCTCAATGATGGTCTTGCTGCCGTCCACGCCGACAATGGCAACGCCGGTGATAACGTAGTCGTAGCTGGCAGCGACGGTGAAGTAGACGTCCTTGCCCGCCTCGGCGGTCAGAGGATTCAGCAGGAGGTTGCTGGAGTTGAGGTTGCCGCTGCTGATGGTGCACTCGGCGTTCAGCGTATGCACATGGTCAACCAGACCGGCCTCCACGGTGAAGGGCAGGCCCTCATAGACCGCGCGGACAATGAGGTTTTCGGTGACCTTGTCGGTCGCGGGATCGAACATCGTGCCGTCCTGCGGGAGCTTCTCCCAGCCGACGAACTTATAGCCGGTCTTCTCGGCGACGGGCGCGTTCACCAGCTCGTTATAGGCGACGGAAACGATGCCGAGCAGGGTGTTGTCCGCATCGAGGAAGGTAACAGTGTAGTCGGCCTTCTTCGTCGTGGCGCTGATGATGATGTCCTCGGCGGGCATGGTCAGCGCGTAGTAGCTCGTGCCGTCCTCGTTGACGATCAGGGACATCGGGATGATGGTGTTCGTCTCGGCAGTGTAGGCGATGAGGCGGTTGAGAACGTAGCCCTCATCGACGTTCAGCGTCACGA
The DNA here is from genome assembly GCA_934636045.1 of uncultured Oscillospiraceae bacterium. Taxonomy (GTDB): domain Bacteria; phylum Bacillota; class Clostridia; order Oscillospirales; family Oscillospiraceae; genus JAZOXB01. The sequence continues at coordinate 11,389 of CAKTZP010000010.1, read as the reverse complement.
GAACGCTCTCGCCGGCGGCGGCGTAGTTCAGGTCAAGCTCGATGTCGCAATGCGAATCCGTCTGGGTGAAGATGGAGAACACATTCTGTACAGCGGTGGCGGTGATGGTCACGTCCGCATCGGGCATGACGAAGGCGTACTTGCCGTTTGCATCCGGATGCAGCTCCCGGAGGACAGGGCTGAGGCCGTCGCTGTAGGACAGGACGACGGATTCCATCGCGTAGCGGGAGTTTGCCATCGCGGTGAAGGTGACCTCGGTTCCGACCTCGACCATGCCGGTGGGAATACCGCTGACAGAGCAGTTGTCGGTCACGACGGTGATGCTGTGCTGATTGTTCTCAAAGACCGCAAAGAAGGTGGTGTCGCTGAAGATGGGTGCGGTCATCTTCCCGGCCTCAAGGGTCTGGGAGCCGTCCGCATTTTCCCACTTGACAAAGGTCCTGCCGGTGACGACGGGGCCTGCGGGAGCGATTACGGCTGCGCCGGCCTCGACCAGCTCATAGCCGTAGACCTGATTGGTCTGGCTGTCGATGAAGCGGACGATGTACTGCTCGGTCGCCCAGATCGCGGTGAAATGCGCATTGTCGGTCACAACGTAGACGCCGTTCGCGCCGTAGACGAAGCCGGTGCTTGCCTCGCGCCAGCCGACAAACTTGCTGCCGGTCTTCATGGGCGCGGCGGGAAGCTCGATGGTCTCGCCGTAGGTCGCCGTGACGGCTGGCGGCTGCGGGACGCCGCCGTCGGAGTCGAAATCAACGACGTAGGTAGCCTGATCGAACACCGCGTGGAACTCGATCACGTCCTCGGCATCGGGTGCAACCGCGAAGGGCTGCCCGGCGGAGACGGTGGTGGTGTCCTTCTGCCAATTGCGGAAGATGCTGCCGGCCTTGGTCGGCGCGGTCTCGGGGGCAGTGCCGTTTTCGCCCTTCGTAACGAATACGAGGTCGAACAGCTCGCCGTCGACCATGAACTTCACGGCCGTCTTACCGGCAGGAATCTTCCAAAGCTCGACGGTGACGTTGACGTGATCGGCGGGCATTTCAATATAGTAGGAATAGCCGTTGTCTGCCGTATGCACAAGCGACGCGGTCACGGGCTGTCCCTTCTCCGTCAGGGCGCTGACGGCCTTGAGGAGGTAGCCCTCCGGGACGTTGATTGCAACCTCTGCAATCTCGCCCATCTTGTACGTAGCCTTGGTCGCGGCAGCGACGTTGGCAGGGGCATCCGCAGGCGTTACGACGACCTGAACGGAATAATCAGCCTCGCTTTGCAGCTTCGCTCGGAAGTTATAGGCCTTGTCAACGGTAAGCGTGCCGCCCATATCGAGGAAGGTGTTGTTCTCCGCGTCGATCCAGAGGTACTCGGCGTCCTCGCGGCCCTGTTCATAGGCGGGGGCGGTCAGCGTCGTGCCGTCGGCGACGACAAAGACATCGACAAGATTGCCCTTTTCGTCGAAGAACTTGACGGCGTACTCGACCTCGTCCTTCGCCCAGACAGCGGTGAAGGTACGGTCGGAGGTAACGGTAAAGGCGGTCTTTTCAAGGTAGTATGCGCCGTTCTCCTTGTCCTCCCAAGCGACGAAGGTGTAGCCTTCCTTTTCGCGCGCGGCGGGGGTCACGCGGACTTCGCCGTAGGCGATATTGTCCTCTGTGGTGAGGTCGCCGTCGACGTTGTAGGTGACGGTGTAGCGGTTATTCTCCCAAACGGCCTCAAGGGTCATTTCGCGGTTTTCGCTTGCAACGACGGTGAACTCCTTCACGCCGTCGTTAGTGTAAGTATTGTCGCCGTACTGCCAGCCCTTAAAGATCTTTCCGTCCGCAGTGGGATCAGTCGCGGGGATGGAAGCCTTCTGGCCGTCATAGGCAAGGAAGCTGTAGTACAGCTGGCCCTCGCTGACGAAGCGCACCAGGCAGCTCAGACCCTGATCGACCTCCCAGACGGCGGTCAGCAGCACGTCGCCCGCAGGCATGGTGAACTTTGCGCCGGCAGGATGCATGTAGCCGCTCTCGTCGACCCAGCCCTTGAACAGATAGCCGGGCAACATCGGCTCGCCGAGCTCGACGGTGTCGCCGTAGGTCACGTCCTTGACGGCGTAGGTCGGCATATTGGCGGTGTCGTTATTGAAGAATTCCACAAACGTGCCGTCGGGCAGCTCGAGGATGCACTTATACTCAGACGCATCCGCCTCCGCGCCGCGGTAGTAGGTCAGATCGTAGGTGTTGATCTCAAACTCTGCGGTGTAGGTCTCGTTCGCGGTGATCGCGTCGAAGGCCTCGTCGGGCGCATAGAGCTTGTCGGTAGAAGCGGCGCGCCAGCCGATGAAGGTGTAACCCTCCTTGACCGGTTCCGCCGGTGCGGCAGGCGCTTCACCGGACTTGACGTACTCAAACGCGTAAAGCGCACCGTCCACGATGAACTTCACCGTGTTCAGGCTCGCCTTTTCCACGACGGTGACGATCACGTCCTCCGCCGGCATCACGAAGACGTAGCCGTTTGCATCGGGAACGTCATACGGCTCGCCGCCGAACTGGCTCAGAGCAATAGGCGTGCCGGTGGTGGCAGTCCGCGCATAGAGGAAGAAGCTCTCGTAGCCGGCCTGTGCATAAGCGCCGATGACGATCTTGTCGCCCATCGCGGCAATGCCGTTCTCCGGGAGGATGCCCAGCGTGACGTGGTCGGAGTTAACGAGCGTGACCTTGTAGGTGTTCTGCTCAAACTGCGCGGTGTAGGTCTCGTCCGCGGTGATCGCGTCGAACGCCTCGCCGGGCGCATAGGTCTTGCCGTTGGAGGCCGTCCAGCCGGTGAAGGTGTAGCCCTCCTTGACAGGCTCAGCGGGAGCGGTGGGCGCCTCGCCGGACTTAACGTACTCAAAGGCGTACAGCTCGTTGTCCACGATGAACTTCGCGGTGTTGCGCGTCGCCTTCTCCTCGACGCTGACGGTCACGTTCTCCGCCGGCATGATAAAGCTGTAGCGGGTCGTACCGGCCTCGTCAAACGGCGTCTTGCCGAAATAGCTCAGCGCGACGGGCTTGCCGGTTTCCGTCTTGGCGTAGACAAAGTTGGTCTCGTAGCCGGACTGCGCGGTGGCGGTGACGACGACCTGCGTGCCTACCGGCGCTTCATTGTACGTCGCGGTCAGCGCAACGTTGGCGGAGGACTCAGTCGTAATCGTGTAGGTTTTCGCAGCGAATCTTGCCGTGTAGGTCTCGCTGCCCGTAATCGGGTCAAGCTCCGTACCGGCTTCAAAGAGAAGGTCGATCGACTCGGCGTGCCAGCCGATGAATTCATAGCCTTCCTTTTCGGGGTCGGCAGGCAGGTTGGGCTTCGTATCGGCCTTTTGCTCGTAGAGCCTTGCGTCATAGACCGCACCGTCCACGACGAACTTCACAAGCCAGTATTCGGTGTTGTCGGCAAATACGGGCACGCACTCCAAATCAGCCGCCGCGTCCAGAACGCTCGGGGCTCCGGCGAGGTAGAGCTGACCGAGCTGGCTCTTCCAGCCGATGAAGGTCTTGCCCTCGGGCAACTCCGTGGGATAGGCCGGAGGCGTAAAGACCTTGCCGTAGTTGACTCTTTCGGTCTTAAACAGTGCGGTGCCTTCCGCGTCGGAATAGAACTTGATCGCATATTCCTTTGCCTCATAGACCGCATCCCAGCGACTGCTGGCGGTGACGTTCTCAATCGGGTCGCCGGCATTGACCGTGGTGTTGCCGTTTTTCCAGTACAGGGCTTCGTAGCCCTCCTTTGCCGGAATCACCGGCGCGGTGACATCTTCGCCCTCGGCAACAGTCAGCTGCTCGGCAAGGTCATTGTCAGCATAGAACGAAAGCGTATACGTGGGCTTGGGCACAGCGGTTGCCACGGCCATAATCGTGACCTTGCCCGCCGGCATGACAAGGCTGTACAGGTCGTCGTTCAGCCGCGTGACCGGAATATATCCGCCTGTCTCCGCTTTTGCGTAGACGCTCTGCAGTACGTAGCCCTCATCCGGCGCAACGCTAAACTGAATTGTTTCGTCGGTTCTTCCCGTTGTCGCGTGACCCTCGGGACGAATCAGATTTACCGTGCAGTGGTCGATCTGCGTCGCAATGTCGTAGTAATTTGCGCTCCACTGCGCCTTGAAAATGGTATCCTCTGTGATGGGGTCTGTCGTTGTTCCGGTCCATCCGTCAAAGGTATAGCCATTCTTCGTCGGATTCTCGGGAACGGTCGCCGTATCGCCACCGAGCACTATTTCATAGCTGTAAATCTCGCCCGTCAGGCTATCTGTCCAGAGGACAAGATGCTTGCCGTTTCTGTCAACATAGGCCGGCTCGAATATTCTCTTGGTTACAATTCCGTCCCACAGGTCAAAGATATCTGCAGCCGTATAATCTCCGTTAATCGGTTGGTACAGTTGTCCCCTTGACGCCCAGCCAATCGCTATCTTGTTGTCGTCATTGGAGTCTGGCACAGGGGGAAAGACGAAATCGTTATCGTTCCAATGCATCTTTACAGTAGCAGGATACGGATCAGAATCGCCAAGGAAGGTGGCGGTGTAGGCCTGCTCATCATAGAAGATGTCAATCGCATAGGTCGTATTCGGAACCAATTCAGCACAATTGGTGACCGTAACCGTCCTGCTCGTCCGATCGTAGGTCACGTCCGCAAGATCGTCGGCTTTATCGCCGGGTCTTCCGGAATCCTTGAACTGGTACAGGAATGTTCCCATGCTATTAAAACTGCCTATAGGACTAAAGTTTTCAACCTCATCCTCCTTTGAGAATGTAATCTTAAAGGAGTTGTCGTCGCTTACTGTCACAGACTTCGTTATTGGAGGTCTCCCAGTATTAATGACATTGATTATCTTACTCCCATCGCTTGCGGGCTCCTCACTTATCAATGCGTAAGTGAATCGAACGTTAACGGTCGGTCCCGGCGCGGCGAAGACGCTGGCCGGAAGCACAGACAACACCATGCACAGCACCAGCAGCACCGAAAGCAGGCGTTTTGTGGTTTGCTTCATGTATATTCCTCCTTTTGTTTTCAAGCTTGGGTATCTCCTTTGTACTTCAAAAGCACCGCGCCGAGCGGCCGAATGCCTCTGAAGAAAATCACTGCTGTTTTTTCCGTGAAATCCTCCTCCCCTCCGGAGCGCCGCGAACGGCCTCCTACGAAATATGCGCACCCGCGCCTGTGCCCAAAGCCCCTTGGTTCGCGCGGACAATCTGATACAAAACTAGTATACCTACGAAATTCACAAATGTCAATTGGCCGGGTCGGTTTTTTTCAATACTTTTCCGTTTCGGTCTTCAATAAAGCTTGTTACGTGCTATGATTGGGGCTGAAAGGTGCTTTTCTGCAAAAAAACAGACCGCTCTCGCAGTCTGTTTCGAAGTTATGTAAACGGAAATTTCGTTATGGCTTTTCAATCAGTTTCAGTATCGTAATTCTACAAAATTCAAATCACTCATCTCTCCCCGCACCACAAGATGTAGCGGTAAGCGATTCCCCCTCCCCGCCGCAGCGTTTTGGTTCCCCTTGTAAAGGGGAGCTGGCGCGCAGCAATGAGACTCCCCTTGTGAAGGGGGAGCTCAGCGTGTCGAAAAACTACCCCGCATGTCATTGCGAGGAGCGAAGCGACGTGGCAATCCGTTCCCCTCTCCGCCGCACAGGGCTTCATTTATGTCATTGCGAGGAGCGAAGCGACGTGGCAATCCGTTCCCCTTCCGGCAGCTCTCAATGAAGCTCAAACCAAAGAGACGCGGATTGCCACAGCTTGCTGCGCAAGCTTCGCAATGACAAAATCGGACTTTTATGACAGTCTGAGCCTGCTGCGTAGGGGGCACAATCCCTCAGTCAAAATTGCCTCTGCCGAGCCAATTTTGCCAGCTCCCTTTACACAAGGGAGCCTTTGGCCGGTGCGCACCAATGAGGCTCCCCTTGTGAAGGGGAGCTCAGCGTGTCGAAAAACTACCCCGCATGTCATTGCGAAGGCGCAGCCGTTGGCGACGAAGGAGCCTTACGGATGCGGGCTCTCCGCTTGCCGGTCGGAGCGAAGCAACGTGGCAATCCGTTCCCCTTCCGGCAGCTCTTACTGAAGCTCAAACCAAAGAGACGCGGATTGCCACAGCTTGCTGCGCAAGCTTCGCAATGACAAACGCGGAAGCTCGGCGCAAAGCCGAAGCACAATGCGTAGGGCGGGCTCACCTGAGCCCGCCGCGCTGTTCTATACAAGGTAACTTATTGCATCAGATCGGTCAGGGCGATCCCGTTGAAAAACTCGTTCGTCAGCTCGTTGAAGCGGCTCCACATGCGAATGGTCGGGCAGTCCGAGGCGCGGCCGCAGGGCTCGGCGCCGCTGGAAAGGCAGGCCACGGGAGCGAGGTCGCCCTCGGTCAGCCGCAGAATTTCGCCGACCGAATACTCCTGCGGCGGGCGGTTGAGGCGATAGCCGCCGCGCTTGCCCTGCACGCTGTCGACCAGGCCGCCCTTGGTAAGCGCAGGCATGATCTGCTCCATGTACTTTTTGGAAATCCCCTGCCGCTGCGCAATAACATGCATCGGGACATAGCCATCCTCCCGGTGCTGCGCAAGATCGAGCAGGACGCGCAGGGCGTACCTGCCGCGGCTTGAAACCATCATTCTTTTTCCCTCCGTTCAAACGATGCGTCCGCCGCCGATGACGATGTCGCCGTCATCGGCCACGGCCGCCTGACCCTTTGTGAACGCGCCGCGCATCGCGATGCGTGCCTTTTTCATTCGACGCAGTGCGGGCAGGTCGTGCAGTCGCCCAGCTCACAGGCATCGTAGGCAATGCCATGCCGGTCATAATAGTCCTTGACCGCCGCGCGGATGGCCTCCTCGGCCAGCACGGAGCAGTGCAGCTTGTGCGCGGGCAGCCCGTCGAGCGCCTCGGCCACGGCCTTGTTGGAAAGCTGCAGCGCCTCGGAGACCGGCTTGCCCTTGATCATCTCCGTCGCCATCGAGCTCGAGGCAATCGCCGAGCCGCAGCCGAAGGTCTCGAACTTCACGTCTGTGATGATATCGTTGTCGATCTTGAGATAGATTTTCATAATATCGCCGCATTTGGCGTTGCCAACCTCGCCGATGCCGTCGGCGTTTTCGATCGTGCCGACGTTGCGCGGATGGCGGAAGTGATCCATGACAGTATCGCTGTAAAGTGCCATTGTGATTCTCTCCTTCTCTATAATTATAACAGGAATGCTTTCTTCCCGCTGACCTTGTCGTGCCACAGCGGGGACATATTTCTCAGATACTCGACCACCGGCGGAATTTCGCGCAGGAGGTAGTCGATCTCGGCCTCGGTGTTCTCCTCACAGAGCGTCAGGCGCAGCGAGCCGTGCGCGATCTCGTGCGGCCGCCCGATGGCCAACAGAACGTGGCTCGGGTCAAGCGAGCCGGAGGTGCACGCCGAGCCGGACGAGGCGCAGATGCCCTTTTCGTCCAAAAGCAGCAGCAGGCTCTCGCCCTCGATGCCCTCAAAGCAGAAGCTGACGTTGCCGGGCAGACGGTGCACCGGGTCGCCGTTGAGCGCGCTGTGCGGCACCTTGGACAGCCCTTCGATCAGGCGGTCACGCAGCCGGGTAACGTAGGCGGCGTTTTCGTCCATGTGGTCGCATGCGTCCTGCAGCGCCGCCGCCATGCCGACGATGCCGGGCATGTTCTCCGTGCCGCCGCGCTTGCCGCGCTCCTGCGCGCCGCCCTCGATCAGATTTGTCAGCAGAATGCCCTTGCGCGCATAGAGCACGCCCACGCCCTTCGGGCCGTGGAACTTGTGGGCGGAGAGGGAGAGCATGTCGATGCTCTGTTCGGACACGTTAATAGGCAGGTGTCCCGCAGCCTGCACCGCGTCGGTGTGGAACAGGACGCCGCGCTCGCGGCAGACCGCGCCGATTTCCGCAATGGGCAGAATCGAGCCGATCTCGTTGTTGGCATACATCGCCGTGACGAGGCAGGTATCCGGCCGGATCGCGGCGGCGACCTCCGCGGCGGTAATGTTGCCGTGGGCATGGACGTCGAGCAATTGAACCTCGAAGCCCTCGCGCTCGAGCCGCTGCAGGGTGTGCAGCACGGCGTGGTGCTCAAAGGCGGTGGAAATAATATGCTTTTTCCCCTTCCTCGCGCCGAGGACGGCGGCGGAGCGAATGGCTTGATTGTCGGCCTCGCTGCCGCCGGAGGTAAAGTAAATCTCCTTGGCCGAGCAGGCGAGGCAGGCGGCGATCTGCTCGCGCGCCGCCGTCAGCGCCTCGTTGGCGCGCTGCCCTGCGGAGTGCAGGCTGGACGGATTGGCGTAGATTTCATCAAAATAGGGCAGCATTGCATCGATGGCCTTTCGGCTCGTCTTGGTCGTTGCGGCGTTGTCCGCGTAGATCATGGGTTTGCTCAAGGACGATTCCTCCTTTGTCTCTATCATTCGCGCACGGGCGCAGCCCATGCGATCATTCAAACACCTATTCTTTTACTAGGTGATTAAAGCATAGCACAATTTGCCTACCTTGTCAATAGGCTTTTGCAAAAAATCTATATTCATCAAATTTCAGATAAATATTATTGACAAACGATATTATTCATGCTATACTTGCCACACATAATCCGACAGGAGGTTGTTGTATCCCGATGAAAAAAGGTTCGATCTACTGTTCCATGGCCTTTGTGATCCTGTTTGCGGCGGCGCTTGCGGTGCTGCTGGTCTTTGCGCCGCGCATCGCCGCGCTGTATGCCGCGTGGCGGCTGCTTCCGGCCGCGGTCGCGGGCGTGGTGCTGGCGGCGTTTTACGGCTGTGCCCTGCCCGCCGCCGCGTCGCTTGTCTGCCTGTTTCTGCTGCTGCGGAATCTGCTGGCCGAGCAGCCCTTCCTGCGCCGCAACTGCCGCCTGATCGGCACGGTTTCTTGGTGCTGCATCGCCGTGGCGGTCATCACGCTGGTCGCGGGCTTCTGGTACATGCCGCTGCTGCTGGTCACGGCGGCGATGGTGTTCATCTTCCTCATTCTGCGCATCGTGCGCCGCTGCTTCGAGGCCGCGCTCGTGCTCAAGGAAGAGAACAGCCTGACAATTTGAGGTGGGCGTATGGCGATCATTGTAAATCTCGACGTCATGATGGCAAAGCGCAAGATCTCGTCCGGCGAGCTTGCGGAAAAAATCGGCATTACTCCGGCAAACCTGTCCATCCTGAAGACCGGCAAGGCGCGCGCCATCCGCTTTTCGACCTTGGAAAGCATCTGTAAGGAGCTGCGCTGCCAGCCCGGCGACATTTTGGTGTACCGAGAGGAGGATATCTGAAATGAACGAAGAATTCCGGCCAAACGAAGCCCTGCCCGAGCAGCCCGTCACGGAACCGACCGCTCCGGCTTCACAGGGCACGCCCCGCTCGCCCTACACCGGGCAGCCGACCTATCCGGCTCCGCCGCAGCCGCACTATTTCAGCGTCGGGCGGCGCGAATATGGGTACGCGGTCTTTTTGCTGCTGGCCTGCTTCTTGGCCGTTGACGCCTTCCTTTGGAGCGCTCCCGGGCTGGCCGCTTCGGCCGCCTGCGTGGCGCTGGCGGTGATTTCCGGCGCTTATCTGCTGCGCGGCGGCAGGCGGTGGAGCGTTTATGGCATCTTCTGCTGGCTTGCCTACCTCGCCGGCGCCGTTTCCTTCAGCGTTACCACCGGCAGCCGGGTGGCGGTGCCGCTGATGATGCTGCCCTTAGCCGCGGCGGCCATGCTGGAGCGTGCAGACCTGCGGCAATATCCCGGCGACTTCCGCGCCATCGCCGACCAGTGCTATATGATCTTCGCTCTCCCCTTCGGCAAGCTCGGGCAGGCACTTTCCGCCCTGTTCCGGCGCGGTGCGTCGGGCGAAAAGCGGCGCATCGGCAGCGTCCTGCTCGGCATTCTCATCGACGTGCCCGTGGTGCTGATCATCGTTCCGCTGCTGATTTCCTCCGACGCAGCCTTTGCGGCCATGCTGGAGCGCTGGCTGTCGCTCGACCGGCTGGTTGAGCTGGTCAGTGTGCTGCTTCTGGGCTTTTTCCTGTTCCTGCTGCTGTTCGGGCGGCTCATTTCCCTGCCGCGCGTCCGGCGCAATGACCCGCCCGTCAGCTCCGGCAAGGGGCTAGAGCCGGCGGCGGTCGTCTCCTTCCTCGCCGTGATCGCGGCGGTGTATGCGCTGTATCTGTTCTCGCAGCTGGCGTATTTTTTCCAAGCCTTCTCCGGCCTGCTCCCGGCGGGCTTCACCGTCGCGGAGTATGCGCGGCGCGGCTTTTTTGAGATGACGCTCATCAGCGCCCTGAATCTGGGTCTGATCTTTCTGTCGCACCTGATCTGCCGGAAAAGGGACGGCCGAGTGCCGCATGCCGTGCGACTGCTGGCGCTGTTTCTGTGTATTTTCTCGCTGGTGCTGTCGGCCACAGTGCTCTCCAAGCTCGTGCTGTACATCGGCTCGTTCGGCATGACCCGGCTGCGCATCCTGACGTTCATCTTCACCGTGTTTTTGATCGCCGTTTTTTTGAGCGTGGCGGTGCGGCTGTTCGTGCCGAGGCTGCCGTACATGAAGCTCGCCCTCGCCGCTGCGGCAGTGCTGACGCTTTTGTGTGCATACGCCGATATCGACCGTGTGATCGCGCACTACAATGTCGACGCTTATCTCAGCGGCAGGCTGGAAACAATCGATGTGTCCATGCTTGAGCGGATGGATTCGGACGGGATCGTCGAGGACGTGCTCCGTCTGGTCGACGTCCCCGATGCCGAAGTCGCGCAGCAGGCAAAGGAGCTTCTTACCGCACACGCCGACAGCCTCTTCGAGCTACGCCGCACCGACAATGGCGCGCAGGTCATCCTCTATGGCGACTGGCGCTCGTGGAACGCCACGACGTCCAAGGCGCGCGACCTGCTGCTCACCCACTACGATGAATATTATCAATGCGAAGCGGAATAACTCATTTTTCTTGCTTTTCCTCCCGTTTTATAAACCGCTCCCCGGCGGCGTGCCATAACCAGACACGCCGCCGGGGATTTTTATGTCCATTTTCACACTTTCCATTTCGTAACTTTGCATAGCGTGTTCCCCCGCGGCGCGCGTTTTGACGCGCTTCACAGCAGAACGAAAATGCCAACAGCGGCGGGCTGAGGGCAGCCCGCCCTACAGATAAAGGGATCGGTGTTGCGCCCAATCCGAAACTTTGCGTAGGGCGTGACGCCCTCATCGCGCCGCGAATTTTGGAAGCAGAACCGAAACGGGCGCGGTTTGCGCAAAAAACTGCGGCGCACCGGTCGGTGCGCCGCAGGCAGCGTGTCGAAAAACACTTTTCGACACGCTGACAGACTGCAAAAAAGTTCGGAAGACAAGCAACTCACGCCCGTCGGCGTACAAAGGTACGTTAGGGCGTGAGTTGCGCAGTAAGTC
>CAKTZP010000009.1 GCA_934636045.1 uncultured Oscillospiraceae bacterium | reverse complement strand
AAGGGAACCTGTCCCTGCGCGTGTATTGGAAGGAGACGACCGCCTCGGCCAACAACGGCACGCGTCTGACCCCCGCGGACGGCCAAAGCTTCTCCGTCCGCATGACGCTGAACAAGAATTATCAGTTCACCCTGTATCTCTACCGCGACGGGCAGCAGTACGGTCAAGCAGCGACTTTTTACGTATCCTATCGTGCCGCCCGTGCCGATGAAGACCATCCCGAGGTCGGCATTGCGCCGGTCATTCGCACGAACCGCGACGGCGTGACCGCGCCGATCAAGACCTCGTCGTTCACCCTCGTTGTCACCGCCCGCAGGGGCACGGACGGCGCGCCCATCTACGCCGACCACCTCAACGTCCGCCTTGACGGCGCGCTGCTGACCAACCCCACGGGCTCGGCCGCCTCGGGCTATGAGTACGTCCTCGCGCTTGAGCCGCCGCAGCGCGGCGACGAGCGAATTTATACCGTAACGATCCTTGCGTGGGACGACGAGGGCAACTCCGCCCTGCGCACGCTGGAGCTGGTATATCAGCCGGTGTCCGAGGGCGACCGTCTCGGCAGCGCCACCGTCCGCATCGACGCGACCACCGTCGGCCTTGGCATCGTCGACAGCATGACCTGCGAACTGCGGCAGGGCGACACCGCTGCACAAACCCTTCTGCAGGTGCTCGAGCAATGCGGCTACGATCAGGTCGATTACGACGGCACAGCGAAGAAAAACGGCGGCTTTTACCTCCTGCGCCTCTGGCGCGGCGACTTGTTATATGGTGCCAGTATTGACCCGCGCCTTTGGACGCTCATCCTGCGCGACGGCATCACGCTCACGGCCGCGCCCGGCACCGACAGCCTCGGCGAGCACGACTACACGTGGGGCGCGGGCTGGATGTACGACGTCAACGGCTACTACCCCGGCAAGGGCCTGTCCGAATGGGCGCTCGGCGACGGCGACGTGCTGACGCTGCGCTTCACCCTCGCGTGGGGCAAGGACATCGACGGCTACGGCGCGACCGGCGGCATGTACGGCTCGCTTTCCGGCTACTGCGGCATCTGGCGCGACGGCGCGTTCTATCCGCTGGAGCACAGCTATGTGGAAACTGCCCGCGTCGAGCCCACCGAAACCGAGGATGGCTACACGGAGCAAACCTGCGAAAAATGCGGCGAGGTCGTCCGCACCGTCCTCCCCGCAACGGGAAGCCCCACCGAGCCGCCCACAGACCCCCCGACCGAACCCCCGACCGAACCGCCGGTCGACCCCACCGAGCCAACCGACCCGCCGACGGAACCGCCAACCAACCCGCCCGCGTCGACCGACCCGGGCAAGCCGACAACCTCAACCGGCGCGGCCAGAACATTGTGCGCTTTTTTGAACGACCATTCCCATTTACATCAACCGCTGAAATTACCCAAAGGAGCTCCATTATGAAAAAACGCTATTCCGCCCTTGCGGTGATCCTGTGCCTTGCGCTGCTGTGTGCCTGCAGCGCACAGACGGAGGCAACCCCGCTGTCCCGCACAGCAGAGGGAATTCACGCCCTGCTCGGCGTCAAGGGCGGGCTGCTGGCCGACGAGGACGCCGTCCGCGCGGGCACCTCCATCTCCGACTGGACGGCCATCGCGCTCCGCCTCGCCGGCTCCGACGAGGACTACGGCGCCTATCTTTCCGCGCTGGAGCGCCATGTAACGGACTGCTACGCCGAAGCCGGCACGCTGCATGAATATAAAGCGACAGAGTATCACCGCATTGCCTTGGTCGTCCTGACCCTCGGCGGCGACCCGACAGCCTTCGGCACGAAGCCGGACGGCACGCCGGTCGATCTGATCGCCGACGGCATTTATGCTTACCCCGGCGACCTCTACGCGCAGGGGCTGAACAGCCCGATCTATGCGCTGAAGGTGCTCGATATGGGGCAGTTTGACGTCCCGGACGGCGCAAAATGGACGCGTGAGGCGATCCTTTCCGAAATTCTGAGCCGTCAGGAGCCGGACGGCGGCTTCGGCCTCGTCGTCGGCACGCCGGACGTCGACATCACGGCTATGGCGCTGCAGGCCCTTGCGCCCTACGCGGCCGACCATCCGCAGGTCATTGCGGCGGCACTGGCATGGCTATCCGGTCAAATGTCAGACGAAGGTACCTTTTCCTCCTACGGCGCCGTCAGCTCCGAGAGCATCAGCCAGACGCTGCTGGCGCTGGCCGCGCTGGGCATCGACGCCGGCACGGACGCGCGCTTTGTGCGCGGAGAGACCACGCTTCTCACTGCGCTTGAACTCTTCCGCCAGCCAGACGGCAGCTTTGCGCACGCGTTAGGAGATACAGAGGGCAACCTCCTCGCCACCGCCCAAGCCGCCCAGGCTCTCGCCGCCCTAGCGGACTGAGGATAGCCCGCCCTACGCAGCGGGAACAAAATCTCTATTTTAAATTCACGGATTACTTTCTTACCCGGAGGAACCCATTATGATGTATGAATTGACTGAACAGATTCGCCGGGAGGTGACGAATGTTATTGTCGGCAAGGACGCGGTGGTCGACCGCGTGCTGATGGCCGTGCTGGCGCGCGGACATGTCCTACTGGATGATGTTCCGGGCGTTGGCAAGACGACGCTGGCGCTTTCCTTTGCCCGCGCGCTGGGGCTGGAGACGCGCCGCGTCCAGTTCACGCCGGACACGCTGCCGTCCGATATTCTCGGCTTTTCGGTCTACGACAAGGCCAGCGGCACTCTTACGTATCAGCCCGGTGCGGTCATGACGAACCTGCTGCTCGCCGATGAGATCAACCGCACCTCCAGCCGCACGCAGGCCGCGCTGCTCGAGGCGATGGAGGAGCGGCGCGTTACCGTCGACGGCGTCACGCATCCGCTGCCCGCGCCCTTTGTGGTGCTGGCCACGCAAAACCCCGTCGGCTCGGCCGGCACGCAGCGGCTGCCTGCCTCGCAGCTCGACCGCTTTCTGGTGCGCCTGAGCATGGGCTACCCCGACCGCGCCGCGCAGCTGGCCATTTTGAAGGAGCGCCACCACGCCGACCCGCTCGACGCCGTCCGCCCCGTGACGGATATCGCGACCCTGCAGCGCCTGATCGACGAGGTCTCGGCGGTCTATATTGCGGATTCTGTGTATGATTACGTTGCTCGCTTGGCCGAGGGCACGCGCACGCACCCCTATGTGGAGCTGGGCGTCAGCCCGCGCGGCGCACTGGCGATCTGCCGCTGCGCCAAGGCCTGCGCCTACCTTGACCGGCGCGATTACGTCGTGCCGGAGGACGTCGCGGCGGTACTGCCCGACGTCTGCGCCCACCGCCTCGTGATGAGCGCCAAGGCGCGCCTGCACGACTACACCCCCGCCGCCGCGCTGGCCGAGCTGCTGCAAACGGTCACGCCGCCGAGCGTGCGGGAGTTCCGGCCTTGACGGCCAAGGCTTGGCGCGGCGCGGTACTGCTGTGGCTGCTGCCGGCGCTGGGATTGCTGCTGGTGCTGCTCTGGACGGGCAGCGCGGCGGCGTTGGCCGGTCTGGCAGCGCTGGCGCTGTTTCTGGCGGCCGCCGCAGTCCTCAGCGCGCTGCAGGCGCGCCATGTGACGCTTCGCCTGACGCTGCCGCCCACCGCGGCAAAGAACGAGGACGCTTCCGCAGCGCTCACCGTGGCTGCGGCCACGCGTCTGCCGCTCGGCTGCGTGCTCTGCGAGCTTGCGCTGAAAAACGAGCTGACCGGCGAATGCGACACGCTGCTGCTGCGCGCCGCACCGGGACAGACGGTGTTTTCCTTCCACGCGCTGCACTGCGGGCAGGTGCGTGTGCACGTCCGCCGCGCGGTGCTGACCGGCCTTTCCGGCCTGTGCTGCAAGCGCGTGCGCACCGATGCCGCCGCGCGCCTGACCGTCCTGCCGGATACCTTTGCGCCGGAGGTCTCGCTGCGCATCGATCCGGCGCAGAGCGAGGAGAGCGACGACGCGCCCGACCGCCGCGGCAGCGACCTGACCGAGCCCTACGCGCTGCGCGACTATCAGCCCGGCGACAGCCTGCGCCAGCTGCACTGGAAGCTTTCGGACAAGCTCGACCGGCCCATCGTCCGCGAGGGCAGCGCGCCGGTGGCGCGCTCGCTTTTGATCCTATGGGATCGCAGCGGCGCGCCGGAGGCGCTGGATGCGCAGGCGGAGGTGCTGTTTTCCGTCTGCGCCGCGCTGGCGCAGCAGGGCGTCGGCTTTACCCTCGGCTGGACGACGCCGGAGGGACTGCGCTTTGCCGACGCCGCGCCGGAAACGGACGCGGCCCTTGAGGCGCTCAGCCTGACCCTGCGCGACGCGCCCGCGGCGGGCGATGCGCTGGCCGAAGCACTGGCTGCAGGCGGCGCGCTGGCCTTCGGCAAGACGGTTTGCCTCTGCGCCGCTGCTTCGCCCGCGCTGGCGGAGCTGACCGGCGCTGCGACGACCGTGCTGCTGTGCGGTACCGCCACTGACGGAGCGCTGCCCACCGTCTGCTTTTCCCCGACGGATTACGAAGCCGCGCTGCGGCATTTGGAGCTATGAAGATGAAACGACCGACCGGCTTTTCTGCGGCGCGCCATGCCGCGCCGGAACCAACCGGATACGATTTTTCCGCAGCGTCAGCTGCGGGACTGCTTGCCGCCGGGGCGGCGTGGGCGCTCGGCTCGGCGGCGAAGACCGCGCCCGTCTGGGTGCTGGCATGCCTTGCGCTGTGCGCCGGGCTGGCAGCCTTGGCGCGCCTTCGCTGGACAGCGGCGGCTGTTTTGGCGCTGACCGCCGCATTTTGCGCCGCGTGCCATCGCGCCGTCGGCGCGGGGCTGCTGCAATATGCAAATGCGCTGCTGCTGCAGCTGACCGCCTTGACCGGACGTATTCATTTGCCATTGGAAGCGACGGACGTGCCGCAGCTCGGCTGGTTTTTTGCGCCGCTGTGCCTGCTGCTGTCGTGGCTGGCCGTTTTTACTGCGCGGCGCGGGCGGCTGTGGTTTTGCGCGGCGTGCTGGCTGCTGCTCGCGCCGGGCTGCGCGCTGGGCTTTTTCGCTCCCGCGGGGCTGCTGCTCCTGCTGGCGGGAACGGCAGCACTGGCGCTGCGCCGGGCGCGCGCGCTCTCATGGAAGGCGCTGGCGCTGCCGCTGGCCTGCGCGCTGCTGGCCGCGCCGTTTGCGCTGCTGCCGACCTCGGCGAGCGGCCTGCCTGCGGCGGTGACGCGCGCGATGCATTCTCTGCGCTATGACACGGCAACACAGTCCCTCCCTGAGGGAGAGCTGCGCAACGTTCCCGCACGCACCACGAGCGCCGCGCCTGCGCTGGAAATTACCATGCAAACGCCGCAGAAGCTGTATCTTCGTGGCTTTCTCGGCGAGCGCTACACCGGCAGCGGCTGGGCCGCGCTGGAAAACGCGACCCTGACCGACGACGCCGACACCTTTTATTGGCTGCACCGGGGCGGCTTTTACGCCCAAAGCAGCATCGGCTGTGCGGCGCAATCGGTTGACATAACATCGTCCTCGACCCTCACGGTCACAAACCTCGCCGCCTGTGCGGGGCAGCAGTACCTGCCCTATGCGCTCGTCGGCGACGCAGCGCTCTCGCCCGAGGTCATCGGCGACAACCGCACGGTCGGCACGCGCGAGACGGTGACGCTGCAATATCTTCCCGGCAGCGTGCCGGAGTGGTACGCCCTGCAGGACGCCCTCGCCGCCGCACAGGAGACACCGGCCGTCGCCGCTTATCTGGCGCAGGAGCAGCAGTACCGCAGCTTTGCCTCCGAGCGCTACCTCCAGCTCACGCCGGAGGCGGCCGCCGCTGCGGCGCAGCTGCTCGAGGGGCACCTGACCGGCCGCACGCTGCCGGAGCTGCGCACGGCGGTCCTGGACGCGCTTGAGGCGACGATGACCTATGACGAAGCTGCCGTGACCCACTGCGGGGACGCAGATTTCCTGCAGGCGCTGCTGCTCAGCGGCGCGCGCGGCTACGACGTGCACTATGCCTCCGCTGCCGTGCTGCTGCTGCGTGCGTGCGGCGTTCCGGCGCGGTATGTGGAGGGCTACTACCTCTCCGCCGCCGACGCTGCAGCGCTTTCCGCCGACCGGAGCGTGGTGCTCACGGAGCAAAACGCCCACGCGTGGGCGGAGTACTATCTCGACGGCGTCGGCTGGGTGCCGTTTGAGGTGACGCCCGGCTATATGGATGACGAGGAATGCACCTCGTCCGTCGCAGCCGAGCGCGAATATGAAAATCACCAGCTGCCGCCGCCCGTGCAGCAGCAGCCGGAGCGCGAGCAGCCGCGGCGCGCGCACGCGAATGCGTGGCTGCCGCCGGTGCTTCTGGCGGCGCTGCTGCTGATCGCCGCCGTTTTGCGAACGGTTTTCCAGCGCCGCAGGCTCAAAAGGCGCCTTGCCGCGCTGGAGGCTGCGCCGCCGCGTGACGCGGCGGCCGGATGGTACGGTTACGCGGTGTATTTGCAGCAAAAAACCGGCCTTGCCCTGCCGGATGAGGCCGCTGCGGCGATTAACCGCGAGGCGCTGTTCAGTGACCATCCCATCACCGCCGCGCAGGCCGCGCAGGCGCGCCGCTATGCCGACGCCGTCCGCGCGCTGTGCCGGACGCGCAAGCCATGGCAGCGGTTTTCTGACCGCTGCATCCGCTGTATTTATTAAGGTAGGAGGAACCAAAATGCGCAAAGCCCTGCTCGTTCTGCTCTGTGCCGCGCTGCTGCTGGCGGTCGTTCCGACCGGCGCCGCGGCGGGCAGCGACCACTTTATCCTGACAGCCTTGACCGCCGGGCGGACGCTGATTGCGCCCTGCGCCGTCGAATACGAGGCCGGACAGACGCTCCGCGAGGCGCTGCTGGCCACCGATTTTTCCTTCGGCGGCTTGGATAGCGGCTTTTTGACAGACGTCAATGGCGTCAGCGGCAATTTTACGATTTATCACAGCGGTGGCTACTCCCTCGACATACCCGCTGCGGGCGTCACAACGCTGGTCATCTCCGAGCGCGAGACCTGCCCCGACGCGCTGCTGGAGCTGGCCGGGGCGCTGGGCGAATTTAACTGCCGCAGCGACCATGCGCAGAATTACCCCGCTGCGAAGACCGCCTATGAACAGGCGCTGAACGGCCTGCGCACGGCGGACGCCGCGGCGGCCGAGGCCTTCCGCGCCGCGCTCGACGAGGCCGTCGCCGCCTATGAGGCGCTGCTCTCCGGTGAAAAATTTACCGTTACCGTGAACGCAGCAGGCGCAAAAGCCCTCACACTGACCGACGCCTACGGCAACGTCACCGCCGCCGACGGCACGAGCGCCGCGGTCATCGCGGGCGAATACACCTTCTCCGTGAGCGACGGCGGCGCAAATCGCACGGAGGGCAGCTTGACCGTCACTGAAAATGTCACGAAATCTGTCGAATTGCCCACCGGAAGCTGGTTCGGCACCGTCGCCCTGCGGCACACCTCCGGGGCGGGGGACTATGCCTATCCCGCCGCGCCGGACGGCGCGAACGCCGCGGCCTACACCGTCGAAGACTTCCGCACCGCGGTCTATCTGAACGCCCGGATGGGCGACGTTCCCGATGAGGACACCACCGCGCTTTACGCCTGCTACCTCGGCGCGGACGGCCGCGACTACGGCGATGCCTCCGTCAGCGCAAACCGCCGCAGCTGGGAGAGCTACCAGACCCTCCTGCCCGCGCTGCTTTCCGCCGGAATGGACGGCCGCAGCTTCCCCCTCGAGGCGCGCTATCCCGCGCCCGACGGCACCACACAGATCCAGTCCTACACCGTCCGCATCGCGCGCGCGCCCACGCTGGCCGCGCTGACTGTGACCGCCGACGGCACCGTCCTGCCGCTGGACTTTGCGCCGGAGACAACCGCCTACGACGTAACGACGGTTTCCGACACGCTGGTGCTGGATGCCGTACCGTTCGGCACGTCCGGATATACCGTTACGGTGAACGGCCAGCCCACCACCACCGTGCCCGTGCGGGACGGCGGCGAGATCGCCGTCCGCGTGGCGCACGAGGGCGGCGCGGCCGCGACCTACACGCTCCGCGTGCATAAGGCCGAGGCGGTCACCGTCCGCCTGACCCTGCCCGATGCGCAGACGACCGCGACGGTTCAAAACGCCGCCGGCTGCACGATCGCTCCCATCGAGGGCACCACCTTCCGCCTCATTCCGGGTGAAAAATATACCTATATCGCCACAAAAAACGAGATTTTCCACACCTCAGCCGAATTCACGGCAGCCGAAGGGCTGACCGTCGCGGCGGCCGCGCCGGAGACCGCGCCGCTGCTGACCGATTTCGCGCTCTACAGCGCCATGAACCCCGCCAAGGGCTTCGCCTTCCCCGTCGACCCCGCGCCGGCGGCCGGGCAATATGAGTATACCGTGACGGTGCCCGACGCCAACTCCGCCGTGTATCTTCAGGCGACCTGCGCAGACCGCAGCTACGGCGTTTTTGCCCGCTACGCGCGCCAGACGGCGCAGGCGGCCACCAACGGCACACCGAACGAGCGTGAAATCACCGCGGCGGTCGACCCGGCCGCCAACGCCATGATTTGCAGCCAGCTGCTGACCGTCGGCGGCAATTCCAACACGCTCACCCTGCGGCTGCGCAAGGCTTCCGGAAGCGTGACATATTACCAAGACTACACGCTCCGCCTCGTTCGCCGCCTGACCCTGCGGGAGCTTTCGCTCTCCCTGGATGGCGTCTCCCTGCCCCTGACGGATGCCGGCGGCACGGCGCTGAGCTTCCAGCGTGATGTCACGCAATATTATACCCGCGTCGTCAACAGCACCCGCGCGCTGACGCTTTCCGGCGTGCTGCGCAGCGACCTGACTGCGGGCAACCCGAACAGCGGCGGCTACACCGTCGCCGTGAACGGCGCATCGTATGACGCGTTGCGCGATATCACGCTCCCACTCGAGCCGACGCTGGCCGAGGAGACTCTGCGCCTGACCGTCTGCCACACCGATGCGGCCGCCGTTCCCACCGACTATACTATCGTAATAAGAAAGACCGCGCCGACGTATCTGACCGTCCGCACGACGCCCGCTGACGCGACCGTTTTCGTCGTGAGCGAGCTGACCGGCCGCGCCGTAACGCGCGCGGAGGACGGCCGTTTCCCGCTGACGCCCGGCGAGCGCTACTGCCTCAACGTCACCGCGCCGGGCTATGTCGGCACGCAGCAGGCCGGCTTCACCGCGCCGGAGGCCGACACGAGCCTGACCTTTGTGCTCACCACCGCGCCGGAAAACAGCAGCCTACAGGATCTCCCCGTCGAATGGCCGTCCTTCCGCGCCGACGGATACAACAACGGCGTGGTCGACGCGCCGATCCCCACGCGGGCGGAGGACGCCGTTCTGTACTGGGCGGCGCAGGTCGGCGAGGGCTACTCCGCCGACGCCGCAGGCTGCCCGATCTTGGTCGACGACTGCCTCTACACCTACGCCGGCAACCGGCTCTATAAGCTCGACAAGCATACCGGCGCAACCCTTGCCGTCGGCACAATGGATCACAAGTCCAGCTACGCGATCAATACGCCGACCTATGCCGAGGGCATGCTCTTCGTCGGGCTGGCCGACGGCTGCGTGCAGGCCTTCGACGCCGCAACGCTCACGCCGCTCTGGCTCTACCGCGACCCGCTCGGCGGCCAGCCGAACTGCCCGCTGGTATATCATAACGGTTATCTTTACACCGGCTTCTGGCGGCAGGAGACGGAATCGGCCAATTTTGTCTGCCTCAGCGTAACAGATGAGGATCCGACACGTGCCGACGAGACGAAGCTTGCCACGTGGTATTACACGTCGCAGGGCGGCTTCTACTGGGCGGGCGCTTATGTCTGCGACGATTTTGCGCTGGTGCCCACGGACGACGGCGCGTCCGGCTATCTGACCGGTCACAGCCGTCTGCTGTCCTTTGACCCGCGCACCGGCGCGCTGCTGGACACTCTGACCCTGCCCGACCCGGGCGACGCGCGCAGCGCTGTGACCTTTGTGCCTGAGCGCAAAGGCAGCGCCGCCGGAACGGCCTACTTTACCACCAAGGGCGGCTATTTCTACGCCGTCGCCGTCGACGCAGACGGCCGCTTCGGCAAGCTGCGCGCCGTGCGCCTGTCCAACGGCGCGGACGACCCGAAAAAGCCCGCCATGAGCACCTGCACCCCGACGGTCTACAACGGCCGCGCCTACATCGGCGTGTCCGGTACGTCCCAATTCGGCGCGTACTCCGGCCACAATCTGACCGTCATTGATCTTGCAACAATGTCCGTGGCCTACTCCGTCCCCACGCAAGGCTACGCGCAGACCAGCGGCATCCTGACGACCACGTACGGCGGCAGCGACGGAACGGTTTATGTGTATTTCTTCGACAATTTCACCCCCGGCAAGCTGCGCGTCCTCTGCGACCGTCCCGGCCAGACCGCGCCGCTGCTGACCACGCAGGAGACGGCGACTGTCGACGGCAAAACCGCCACCTATGACACCGCCTACGTCCTGTTCACCCCCGCGGGCGAGCAGGCGCAGTACGCCATCTGCAGCCCCATCGTCGACGCGGACGGCACAATCTACTTCAAAAATGACTCGGCCTATCTCATGGCCGTCGGCAGTGCGCCCACGGCGCTTTCCGTCACGGCACCGCCGGAGAAGACCGTCTACCACGTCGGCGAGGTCTTTGACCCGAGCGGGCTGACCGTCTCGGCCGGCTACGCCAACGGAACAACGCGGGACGTGACCGATCAGCTCGTCTATTCCGCCGCGCCGCTGACGGCGGACGACGATGCGTTCCAGCTGACGCTGCAAAACGTTCTGTATCAAGACAAGGACGGCGTCGCCGGGACGGCATATCCTTCGCCGGTCGGCGTCGTGACCCTCCGCGTCCAAAAGCATATTTACGCGACGGTTGAAGCCACCGAGAACGGTCACCGCGGCACATGCGCCTATTGCGGCACGGTCGAAACGGAGCTCCAGCCGCACGAGTTTACGTGGATCATCGACCGCGAGGCGACCGAGGCCGCGACCGGTCTGAAGCACGAGGAATGCTACTGCGGCTACCGCCGGAGCGAGAACACAGAGATCCCGCGCCTGAACCACACGCACCGTTACGAAGCGGTCGTCACCGCGCCGACCTGCACGGCGGACGGCTACACGACCTATACCTGCGCCGTCTGCGGCGACAGCTACCGCGGTATGCCCGTCGCCGCGCTTGGGCATGCTTATCAGGACGGCATCTGCACGCGCTGCGGCGAAAAAGACCCGAATTACCGCCCCATCGAGCCGAAACCGGTCGAATTCCTTGACATTCCGGCCAATGCGTGGTACAAAAGTGCTGTGAATTACGCCGTCGCGAACGGCCTGATGAACGGCTTGGGCGCGGGAACGTTCGACCCGAACGGCTCGATGACCCGTGCAATGCTCGTTACGGTGCTTTGGCGCTACGCCGGGCAGCCCGGTGCGGATGGCGCCGGCTTCACCGATGTCCCCGCCGGCCAGTGGTATTCCGCAGCCGTTGCGTGGGCGGCGGAAAACGGCGTGGTCAACGGCGTCGCCCCCGGCCAATTTGCTCCGGACGGCAAGATTACCCGCGAGCAGATGGCAGTCATTCTGTTCCGGTACGCAAACAGCCTCGGCCTGAGCACCGACGCGCGCGGCGATTTTTCCGCCTTTGCCGACGCGGGCAAGGTCAGCGGCTACGCCGCCGACGCCCTGCGCTGGGCGGTCGCCTCCGGCATCATCGGCGGCAGCAAGGACGGCGCGACGCTGACCCTCAATCCCCAAGGCCACGCCACCCGCGCCGAGGTCAGCGCCATTTTGATGCGGTATATTGAGAATGTTTTGAAATAATGTGCCGCGCGACTCCGTAGGGCGGGGTGCCCTCACCCCGCCGCGAATTTGCACCGGCTACCGTATTCCGCCGTAGGGGCGGATGCCCATAGCGCAGCCGTTGGCGACGAGGGAGCCTTACGGATGCGCTAAGGGCAGCGCGCCCTGCGTAAGATTGAAAACAAATCCCTTCAAAGGAAGCCATTATGAAGAAAAACCTCTTGCTCCTGCTGGTGCTCCTTGTGGTCGCCGGCGTGGTGCTGCTGACATGTGACATTCAGTCAGTCGATGAATTTTACCTCGAGCACCTCGAGGACATCGCGCCGGGCGACCCGGTGGTCACGCTGTCCATCCGCTGCGATACGGCGCTGGAGAACGCGGACGACCTCACGCCCGGCCTGATCGACTATCTGCCTGCCGACGGCGCGATCCTGCCGCCGACGCAGTACGTCCTGCGCCCGGGCGACACCGTCTTTGACGTGCTCTATCGCGCCGTGCGCCATGAGCGCATCCCGCTGGAATACCAGAAATCGCCGCTTTACGGGACGATTTACGTGGAGGGAATGGGGTATCTTTACGAATTCTCGTGCGGCCCGACCTCGGGATGGGTCTACCGCGTCAACGGCAGCTTCCCCGACCGCGGCTGCTCCGCCTACGAGCTGGCCGACGGCGACGTCATCGAGTGGGTCTATACCTGCGCGCTGGGAGAGGATGTGGGCTTTGCGGCATGAGATTTTTTGAACGCTTTCACCCGGCGGCGCTGCTGGCGTATTTTGCCGCGGTGCTGCTGATCGCCATGTTTTCGGCCAGTCCCGTCATCGTCCTGCTGGCGCTGGCGGGCGGGCTGGGCTTTGCCGCCACGATGACCACCTGGCGGGAAAAATGCGCCGATCTGACGTTTTATCTTCCGCTTTTGCTCCTCGTGACCATCACGAATCCCCTGTTTTCGCACAACGGTGTGACACCGCTGTTCTTCCTGAACGGCCGCGCGGTCACGCTGGAGGCCATCGTCTACGGCGCGGGGCTGGGCGTGACGCTCTGGGCGGTGCTGCTGTGGTGCCGCTGCTGGAGCCGCATCATGACGAGCGAAAAGGTGCTCTACCTCTTCGGCCGCGCCATTCCGAAGCTGTCGCTCGTGCTGTCGATGGCGCTGCGCTATGTTCCGCTGCTGCGCCGTCAGGCGAAAAAGCTCGAGCGCGCACAGCAGACCCTCGGCCTGTACGCCTCGGACAGCTACCTTGACCGTCTGCGCGCCAAGCTCGCGGTCTATTCCGGCCTCGTCGGCTGGTCGCTGGAAAACGCCGTGGAGGTCAGCCGCTCGATGAAGGCGCGCGGCTACGGCCTGAAGGGACGCACCGCCTATGCAAACTTTCATTTTACGCGGCGCGATGCCGCGCTGCTGGCGCTCGTCGTCTGCGCGGCGGGCGTGTATCTGACCGTCACTGCCCTCGGCTACGGCGGCTTTACCTACTACCCCGCGCTGAGCGGCGCAGACACGCGTCCCTTGGCGCTGGCCGGTTACGCGGCGTTTGGCGCGCTGGCGTTCGCGCCATTTTTGATTGAAGGAGGGCAGACGCTGCAATGGAATTCCTGCAAGTCAAGAATCTGAGCTTTACCTACCCCAACCGCGACGCGGCGGCGCTGGCGGAGCTGAATTTTTCCGTCGAGCGCGGGAGCTTTACCGTTCTGTGCGGCCCCTCGGGCAGCGGCAAAACGACCCTCCTGCGCCTGCTCAAGCGCGAGCTTGCGCCCCACGGCACGCGGAGCGGCGAGATCCTCTACGGCGGCGCGCCGCTTTCCGCGCTCGGTGACCGCCGCAGCGCGGCGGAGATCGGCTTTGTCCGGCAGGATCCGGACGAGCAGCTCGTCACCGACAAGGTCTGGCACGAGCTGGCCTTCGGCCTCGAGAGCCTCGGGCTGAAAAACGGCGACATCCGCCGCCGCGTCGGCGAGATGGCCAGCTTCTTCGGCATCCAGTCGTGGTATCACAGCGACACCGACCATCTTTCCGGCGGCCAGAAGCAGCTGCTGAACCTCGCAGCCGTCATGGTCATGCAGCCGAAGCTGCTGCTGCTCGACGAGCCGACGAGCCAGCTCGACCCCATCGCTGCGGCGGATTTTATCGCCACGCTGCAAAAGCTCAACCGCGAGCTTGGGCTGACGATCCTGCTGTCTGAGCACCGGCTGGAGGAGGTCTTCCCCGTGGCCGACCGCGTGATCGTGATGGAGCGCAGCGGCGCGCCCTGCCTGACCGGGACGCCGCGGGAGCTCTGCGCGGCACTGCGTGGGCATCCGCTGGCCGCAGGTCTGCCCAGCGCCAGCCGCATCTGGGCGGGGCTGGATGTGCCGGACGTGCCGTGCCCGCTGACCGTCCGCGAGGGACGCGAGCTGCTGGAGCAGCATTTTTCCCAGTGCGCCGGGGCGCTGGTTCCCGTCCGCCCGCGGCCGAAAACGCCGCCGGTGCTGGAGGCCGACGGCCTCTGCTTCCGCTATGAAAAGGACGCGCCGGACGTACTGCGCGAGCTGTCGCTCTCCGTCCGCGCAGGGGAAATTTTTGCCCTGCTCGGCGGCAACGGCGCGGGCAAAACGACCACGCTCCACCTGCTGGCCGGGCTGGAAAGGCCCTACCGCGGGACGATCCGCATCCTCGGAAAACGGATGAAGGACTACAAAAACGGTGCGCTCTACCGCGGCTGCCTTGCGCTGCTGCCGCAGAGCCCGCGCACGGTTTTTTTAAAGGACAGCGTCCGCGAGGACTATCATCACCTGCTCACTGCCCACGGCGTCAAGCCCGCAGAGCAGGCGGCAAAAATCGACGCCCTCGCCGCGCAGCTGGACATTGCGCCGCTGCTGGACCGGCACCCTTACGACCTCAGCGGCGGCGAGCAGCAAAAATGCGCGCTCGGCAAGCTCCTGCTGACCGAGCCGAAGCTCCTGCTGCTCGACGAGCCGACCAAGGGGCTCGACGCCGAATACAAGGAGCGCCTGCGCGCGCTGCTGCACCGGCTGCGCGCCGACGGCCGCACGATCGTCATGGTCACGCACGACGTTGAATTTGCCGCCGCCGTGGCCGACCGCTGCGCGCTGTTCTTCGACGGCGAGGTCATTGCCGACGGCGCGCCGAACGAGTTTTTCTCCGGCAACCACTTTTACACCACCGCCGCCAGCCGCATTGCGCGGGCGCTTCTGCCGAACGCCGTGCTGTGTGAGGAGGTCACGGCGCTCTGCCGGGAAGGAGGGCGCGCATGAAGCACTGGAAAAGCTGGCTGTCCTACGCGCTGCTGGTGCTGGCCATCCCGGCGGTCGTTTTGCTGGGCAACTACGTATTTGACGGCAAGCAGTACGCTTTTTTGTCACTTGCCGTTGCAATTTTGGCGTGCATTCCGTTCTTCCTGCGCTTTGAGCGCGGTGAAAACGGCAGCATTCGCCTCGTGCTCATCGCGGTGCTCACGGCGCTGAGCGTGCTCGGCCGGCTGCTGTTCGCCGCCCTGCCGGGCTTCAAGCCGGTCACGGCCATGGTCATCCTGACGGCCATGTATTTCGGCAGCGAGGCGGGCTTCTTGACCGGCGCGCTGACGGCCGTGCTGTCGAACTTCTACTTCGGCCAAGGCCCGTGGACGCCGTTTCAGATGTTCGCGTGGGGCATGGTCGGCCTGCTGGCGGGTCTTTTCGCCAAGCAGCTGCGCGCCAGCCGGGTGTGGCTGTGCGTCTTCGGCGCGCTGAGCGGCGTAGTCTACTCGGTGCTGATGGACGTTTGGACGGTGCTCTGGGCGGAGGGACATTTCGTCCTCAGCCGCTATCTGGCAGCGGTCGCCAGCTCGGCAAGTTTCACAGCACTTTACTGTGCGTCGAATGTCGTGTTTCTGCTCGTGTTGGCCAAGCCGATCGGCAGCAAGCTCCAACGCATCCGCGATAAATACGGCGCCTGACCGCCGCAGAAAACCGCAAATTCCCCCCGGTTTCCGAAAAAAAGAAAGAAAACCGTTATTTTTGTATATTTTTCGAAAGAAATCACTTGATTTTTTATGCAAATGCGCTATAATGAAACTGTCAATGCGGCGGATCCCCCGCCCCGGGGAGTTGCCCCATCCGCTGCATTGGCAGTTCCGTTTTTCGCAAAATAAGGAGGAGGCTCCCCCATGGCAAAAGCAGAAAAAGCCCGCGGTTTTATCAAGGAATTTAAGGAATTCGCCCTCAAGGGGAACATGTTCGATATGGCCATCGGCGTCATCATCGGCGGCGTGTTCAAGGATCTGGTCGATTCCTTTACGAAAAATCTGATCATGCCGATCATCTCGATCTTTACCGGCAGCGTAGATTTTTCCTCGTGGAAGATCGCGCTCCCCTCGCTCTTTGGCGAGAAGCTCGACCCCGAAACGGGCGAGGCGATCGTCAATTACCTTCGCTTCGGCGATTTCCTTTCCTCCGTGATCAGCTTCCTGATTCTGGCCCTCGTGATCTTCCTGATGGTCAAGGGCATGAACAAGCTGCGAACCCTCGGCCAGAAAAAACAGGCAGAGGAAGAAGAGCCCGCCGCGCCCCCGGAGCCGAGCAATGAGGAAAAGCTGCTGACCGAGATTCGCGACCTGCTGAAAGAGCGCTGACCGACAGTCCCCGGATCAGACCTGCTGTCGTTCCATTATCTCCCCTTTCCCCTTTTTCCCTGCCCGCCGAATGTGTTGACCACCCTCAGCACATTCGGCGGGCGCCTTATTTGCAGCACCG
The DNA here is from genome assembly GCA_934636045.1 of uncultured Oscillospiraceae bacterium. GTDB lineage: Bacteria > Bacillota > Clostridia > Oscillospirales > Oscillospiraceae > JAZOXB01. Next base: position 11,745 of record CAKTZP010000009.1, on the reverse strand, counting down.
CGAGGGGAAAGCGCCGGGGGCGCCCCGCGGGTAGGGACACACCGTTTGCCGGCCGGCGGGCGTAGCCCGGCGTGAGAAGCTCATGCAGAATGTTTCGAATTCGCCAAAAATAGCGGAAAATCAATACCATTCTGCGAGCTTGCCGCGGGCGGCCTCGCAAGGACAAAAACCTTACGAAGCAAGCTGCTTTGAAGACGATAAAACTTGGAAGGCTCTGCTTTTTTGATCATCAAAGCGCGGAGAACGAGGCTTCAAAAAAGAAAACCGATTTTAACGATTGCGGACTTTTTTGACCGTCTGCCGCGGGTGTAAGCACCCGCGCAATGGCAGCCTTCGCTTTTTTTGACGGTCTGCGCCGCCTGCGCGGCCTTTTCCGCTGCCGCCGGAGGCCGATATGCCGCCTCAGGCTTCTTTCTCCATGCGCAATAAGATAGCGTCTTTTCTGTTCCCCTCGGGCTGTGGCGCTTTCTATTGCGCTTCTGGAATTTGTGTATTATTGCCAAATATGCGAAATTTGTCGAACAGAACTTCGTTGAATTCGCATAAATTTTATTGCAATAGATCGAATGGTATGATAGATTATAGCTACCGTTTTGCAAACACGGATTCAAGGAGGAGGAATGTTGTCAGATGGAAAAGATGTATCGTGTCATGCTTGCCAACAGCAGCGAGGACTACTCGATCAGCCTCACCGCTACGCTCAAGCAATCTGACCGGTACGCGGTGGTCGGCTACGCGAATGACGGAGTTCGCGCCTCGGACATGCTGCACGAGGTCGACCCGGAGATCCTTGTGGTGGACATGATGCTGCCGCAGGCGGACGGGATCTCCGTGATCAAAACCGCCAACGCAATGGAGAAGCCGCCCATGCTGCTGGTGCTGGCGGACTTTATGACCGAGTTTGTTTCCAGCCTGTTGGTGTCGCTCGGGGTGCAGTACGTGCTGCTCAAGCCCTGCCCCACGCGCGCCGTGCTGGAGCGTCTGGACGAGATGCGCAACGCCATGCAGCGCAGGCCGTATGGCCGCTCGCGGGATATCGACGTGGAGGCAATGGTCACCTCCATGATCCACGAGATCGGCGTCCCGGCGCACATCAAGGGCTATCAGTATCTCCGTGAGGCGATCATCATCGCCGTTCGCGACATGGAGGTCATCAATGCCATTACCAAGGTGCTGTATCCGCAGGTGGCGAAGACCTTTGCCACCACGCCCTCGCGCGTCGAGCGAGCCATCCGTCACGCCATCGAGGTTGCGTGGGATCGCGGCGATCTGGAGACCCTGCAGCGCTTCTTCGGCAATACCGTTTCGAACACGAAGGGCAAGCCGACCAATTCGGAATTCATTGCACTCATCGCCGATAAGCTCCAGCTTCAGCTGCGAAGCCTGCAGCCCATGGCGATCTGAACGCGCGCCCGGGCAGCCTGCGCCGTCGCCGCCCGCACGCCGCGCATCCATGACCCGGAGGAAGGTAACGCTTCCTCCGGGTGATTTATTTGTGCTGACATCGCCCATACCACGCCGCAGGGGCAGATGCCCGCCTCCGTCCGCTGCTGGCAGCGTCGATAAATGCCGTAGGGCGGGCTGCCCTCAGCCCGCCGCTGTTGGCAGTATCGATTTCGTGAATAGTGAATGATGAATGATAAATGATGAATAGTGAATCATGGTGGTGTGCCTGCGGCACGATCAAAATTCGCGCCTTTGGCGCGAAGACAACCCCTCAGTCAAAATTGGCTCGGCAGAGACAATTTTGGGGATTGCGTCCTTGCGAAGCAAGGACGGCGGGCAGAGCCCGCCATGCGATAACGTAAAAATCTCTCATTTCTGTGGATTTCCGCGGAACTTTCGTTTGAATTTCTCGTCGAAAGAAGAAGTGGCGCCGAAATGCGAAATGCGCAACGATTGGTTTACATAATATTACAAATTTGTAAGACTTCGTCATGAAATCGTTGTTGCATTTTTGCCCGCTTTCGGTATAATTAATGTAGGAAATCAGCACGCCCGACCTTGTCCGGCGTGAGGCATACCGGAGCTGCTCCGGCAGCGCGCCTCCGGCGCGTCCGGGGCAAAATTGCTCTGCATAGGAGAATACGATTATGGGAAAATTTGAAAAAGCCAACCGTCCGCAGGCACAGGAGGCTGCCAAGCGCGCCGAGCAGCAGCGCCGGGAGCGCCAGCAGCAGCGCAAGGCCGCCGCCGATAACGCCGCGCGTGCGCGCCGCTCTGCGGCGCAGCAGCCCGGCCAGATGCCCACGCGCGCCCAGAGCGCCGCGCGCAAAAAGCAGAGAAAGCGCAGCCGCCTGCCGGTCGTGATCGGCATCCTCTGCGCGGCCGTGGTGCTCGTCGGCTGCGTCATTGCGTTCCTCTGGATCCGCAGCGATGACGGCAAGATCGCCAAGAACGTCTTTGTCGCCGGCGTCGACCTGAGCGGCATGACGAAGGAGGAAGCCGCGGAGGCGCTGAAAAACGTCACCTTCAACGACAATATGAACGTCCGCCTCTACACGCGCGGCGAGACCTTCTCCACCTACACCACCACCTACGACGCGTCGAAGGAAGTCAGCGTCGATATCTATGGCAAGCCGCTGCAAAACGTGCAGCAGACCGTCGCGATCCCGAAGGATGACAAGACCGTCCAGACCGATCCCGACGCGCCGCTGGACGAAAACGGCAAGCCTACGCTGCTCGACCGCAAGCTGACCCTGCTGGCGCAGGACGTCGGCGCAACGCTGGACGCCGAGGCCGCGGCAGACGCCGCCTATCAATACGGCCGCACCCTCACCGGCAAGAAGGACAGCGAGACCCGCGTGGACGTGGACGTCTCCAAGTACCTGACCCTGAACGGCACGTATATCCGCGAGGTGCTCACCAGCTACCTGGAGGACGTGATCTGCGACGGCACCAAGACCACCGTTGAGAAGGGCACCACCACCGTCAACGACGAAAACGGCAACCCCAAGCAGGTCGACTGCATCAAGATCACCCTCGGCACGCTCAAGCGCGACATCGACATCGACGCGCTGTATAACGAGATCGTCGCGGCCTATGTCAGCGGCAATTTTGACCTGCAATATCTCTATCAGGAGGAGCTGCCCGAGCCCGTCGATCTCGACAAGCTCTACAAGGACTACAACTGCTCCGCGCCCGTCAACGCCAAGTGCGACGAGGATACCTTTGAGGTCACCGACGGCAAGGACGGCTTTGGCTTCCGCATGGCCGACGCCGTTGCCGCCTTCGAGGGCGCAAAGCCCGGCAAGACCATCACTCTGACGCTGACCGACCTCAAGCCGCAGTTTACCCGCGAGACGCTGGAAAAGCAGCTCTTCTGCGACACCCTGTCCTCCTTTGACAGCCCGCACGTCTGGAACCCGACCCGTACCCATAACCTCGAGCTGGCCGCCGAGGCCGTCAACGGCTACATCCTCAAGCCGGGCGCGACCTTCTCCTTCAACGAGACGGTCGGCGAGCGCACCGCCGAAAAGGGCTACGGCGAGGCCGGCGTCTACGTCGGCGGCAAGACCGAAAACCAGCTCGGCGGCGGCGTCTGCCAGGTCGCCTCGACTCTGTTCTATTGCACGATCAAGGCAAACCTGGAGGTCGTCGAGCGCGCCGAGCACCAGTTCACCCCGTCCTACGTGCCTTGGGGCATGGACGCCACCGTTTACTGGGGCTATCTGGACTATAAGTTCCGCAACAACACCGCCTTCCCCATCCGTATCGACGCATCCGTCTCCGACGGCTACGTCCATGTCCGCTTTGTCGGCACGGAGACAAAGGAATACACCGTCGAGCTGGACTATGAGGTCACCGATTATTTCAGCGCACAGGAAAAGGTCATCGACATCTCCCCCGACATGCCGAACTATTATAAGTACAGCGGCTACAGCGAGGGCGACGTGATTCAGACCGCCTACGACGGCGCAAACGTCACGACCTATATGTATAAGTACGACAAGAGCGGCAAGCTGATCTCCACCGAGATCGTCTGCTATTCGAAGTACGACCGCCGCGACCGCGAGATCGCCCACCTCGTCAAGGAGGAGCCGACGACCGAGCCGACCACCGAGCCCCCGACGACCGAGGCGCCCACGGAAGCGCCCACCACGGAGGCTCCGACCGAGGCACCCACGGAGGCGCCTACCGAGGCGCCCACCGAGGCCCCTACCCCTCAGCCCGAATCCTCTGATGCGGGCTAGGCATCGGCAAGCCCCGAAAAAACCAGTCTCAAAAGCACGCCGGACACCCTCCGGCGTGCTTGAGCGTGTCGAAAAACCTCCCCTGTGTCATTCCGAGGAGCGAAGCGACGTGGGAATCTCATGTGAAATGTTTCGAATTCGCCAAAGCTTATCGAAGTTTCAAAACAATTCTGCGAGATTGCCACGGGTGCAAGCACCCTCGCAATGACAGCCTCGGTACTTTTTTGACAGTCTGAAGCACGCCGGACACCCTCCGGCGTGCTTTTTTATGCACAGCCTCCCCCTATTCATATCGCGCCAAGCTGTTGCGCTGCAGCGCAAAGAGCAGCTTGTGCAAACCGCCAAACTTTCAAGGAGCAGCTTGCCCGCCCTCTGCGGGAGCGCGACGGATCGGGCGCAAAAATGCCCGCGGCAGACGCCATCCGGCAGTCGCCGCGGGCAAGAATTGCTCACGCAAAGCGCTCTATTCTACTTTTTCCGGCGCTTGAGATAGCGCTCCGCGCGGGCGAGCGCCTCGGCGCTGGGGGGCGCGGGCTTTGCCGCGCCGCGCGCTTCGGGTCGCTGCCGGCCCGACCTTGACGGCGGCTTTCCGCTCGGCTTCGCGGGCTGTTTTCCGCTCGGCCTTGTCGGTATTTTTCCGGCCGGCTTCGCGGACGGCTTCCCGCTCGACCTCGCGGAGGGCCGTTCCTTCGGCGCCTCCGGCTGCCCTGCGGGGCGTTTTCCGCCGCGCGGTCGAATCAGGCATTTTGCGTCGTAGCCGATGAGGTCGGTGCGGTGCGCTTTTTCCAGCGCCTCGTAGACCAGCGCGTAATTCTTCGGGTCGCGGTACTGGATCAGGGCGCGCTGCATGGCCTTTTCGTGCGGGTCGGTGGGGACGTAGACCGGCTCCATCGTCCGCGGGTCGAGGCCGGTGTAGTACATGACCGTCGAGAGCGTGGAGGGCGTGGGGTAAAAATCCTGCACCTGCTCGGGCATGTAGCCGAGGTCGCGGCAGTATTCCGCCAGCTCGACCGCCTCGCGCAGCGTCGAGCCGGGGTGCGAGCTCATGAGGTAGGGCACGAGGAACTGCTTCAGGCCGAGGCGCTCGTTCAGCGCGCGGTAGCGGCGGCAGAATTCCTCATAGACCGCGTGCTCGGGCTTTCCCATACGGCGCAGCACCGGCGCGGAGACGTGCTCCGGCGCGACCTTGAGCTGCCCGGAGACGTGATACTTGACCAGCTCGCGCAAAAACGCGTCGCTCTTGTCGGCCAAAAGATAGTCGAAGCGAATGCCGCTGCGGACAAAGACCTTTTTTACCCCCGGCAGGGCGCGGAGCTTTTGCAGTAGGTTTACATAATCCGTATGATCTGCCCGCAGGTTTTTGCAAGGCTTGGGAAACAGGCACTGTCGGTTCGGACAGGCGCCGGTTTTTCGTTGTTTTTCGCAGGCGGGGTGGCGGAAATTCGCCGTCGGGCCGCCGACATCGTGAATGTAGCCCTTAAAATCCGGGTGCTTCGTCATGCGCTCGGCCTCGGCCAGCAGCGATTCGTGGCTGCGCGTCTGGACGATGCGTCCCTGGTGGAACGTCAGCGCGCAGAACGAGCAGCCGCCGAAGCAGCCGCGGTTGGAAACCAGCGAAAACTGCACCTCCGCGATCGCGGGGACGCCGTTTTTGTAGGACGGGTGCGGCGCATTTTCGTAGGGCAGAGCGTAGACCGCGTCCATTTCCGCCGTGGTCAGCGGCTTTTGCGGCGGGTTTTGCACCACAAATTCGCGTCCATAGGGCTCGATCAGCCGCTTGGCGGAGAAGGGATCGGTGTTTTGATATTGCAGATAAAAGCTTTCGGCGTAGCGGCGCTTGTCGGCCAGCAGGTCGGCGTAGGACGGCAGGACGAGCGCGCCGTCGGTGTCCGGCGCGGTCGTGCGGTAGGCCGTTCCGGCGAGGAAGGTCAGGTCGCGGACGCTCAGTCCGCTGTTCAGGGCGTCGGCCACCTCGACGATGGCCTTTTCGCCCATGCCGTACAGCAGGAGGTCGGCCTGCGAATCGAGCAGGATCGAGCGCTTTAGCTTGTCCGACCAATAATCATAGTGCGCCAGCCGGCGCAGGCTGGCCTCGATGCCGCCGATGATGATCGGCTCATGCGGATGCGTGCGGCGGATGAGGTTGCAGTAGACGACGGTCGCATAGTCCGGGCGCTTGCCGATCGCGCCGCCGTCGGTGTAGGCGTCGGTTTTTCGGCGGTGCTTGCCGACGGAGTAGTGGTTGACCATCGAGTCCATATTGCCGCCGCTGACAAGCCAGCCCAGGCGCGGCGTGCCGAATTCGTTGACGGAGTCCGGGTCTTTCCAGTCCGGCTGCGAGCAAATTGCCACGCGATACCCCGCGCTCTCCAGCACGCGGCTGATGATCGCATGGCCGAACGAGGGGTGGTCGACGTAGGCATCGCCGATGACGTAGACAAAATCAGGCTGCTGCCAGCCCAGCGCCGCCATTTCGCGGCGGCTCAGCGGTAAAAAGCGCATCACGTTCTCCCCGTAGAGCCGAAGCCGCCCTCGCCGCGCACCGTATCGGACAACGTGTCCGTTTCCACGAAGCTGGCGGTCAGATAAGGCGTGATGATCATCTGCGCGATGCGTTCGCCCGGCTCGATGGTCTGCGGGACGCTGCCGTGGTTGTGCAGCGGCACGAAAAATTCGCCGCGGTAGTCCGAGTCGACCACGCCGACCTTGTTCGCCGGGGCGAGGCCGCGCTTGGACGCAAGGCCGCTGCGGGCGTAGACCAGCCCGGCGTAACCCGCGGGCAGCTCCATGGCGATGCCGATGGAGATCAGGCGCGTCTCACCGGGCTGGAGCGTCACCGGCGCGTCGAGACAGGCGCACAGATCCGCCCCGGCGGAAAATTCCGTCCCGTAAACAGGCAATTTCGCGGTCTCACGGAGTTTTTTGACCTTTACCTCGCGCATCCTCAGCTTCTCCTCCCCCGGGTGTAGCCGTCGTCCCATAAAACGACTGTGCCCGCCTGCAATGTTTTCTTCATATCGATCAGGCGCTGATTTTCCGACCCGCGGAAGCGCAGCGTCAGGTTCTTCTTTTCGATCATAAACGGCCCGTCGACGAGCACGTCGAGCAGCGCCAGCATTTTTTGCACCGTCGCGAGGTCGCCGACCTTCCCGGCCAGCAGCTCCTCGTCGAGCAGGTAGCCGGTAAACGCCCAGATGGATTTTTGCGGATAAGCCGCGCGGACAGTCTCGAGCAGCGCCAGCACGCCGGCCTGATTGCGCGGCTCAAAGGGCTCGCCGCCGAGGACGGTCAGCCCGGCGATCTCCGGCGGCGCAAGGGTTTGCAGCAGGTAGTCCGTGACCTCCGGGGTCAGCGGCTCGCCGAAGTCGAAATCCCACGTCTGCGGCTGAAAGCACTCCTTGCAGTGCCGCGTGCAGCCGGAGACGAAAATCACCGACCGGACACCGGGGCCGTTTGCAATATCATAAGTCTTAATTGCAGCGTAATTCATAGCGCGGCTCCTTTCTGAGCAGTTTCAATGGGCGGCAGGACACGAGCCACGAAGTCCGCCACCGTCCGGCGATAGCGGTCGCCCTCCAGCAGGTAGCTCTGGCCGTGCCCCGCGTTCGGGACCGTCATGAGGGTCTTGTCCTCCGCTGCGCTGGCGGCAAAGGCCTGTCTGGACATCTCACAGGGCACAAATGCGTCGGCCTCGCCGTGGATGAGCAGCAGCGGCAGGCGGCAGCTCCCGAGCGCCGTCAGGGTCGAATATTCCTTCAGCCCAAAGCCCGCGAACAGGCGAGTCTGGAGGCTGACAAAGGGCAAAAACCACTGCGGGATATGGTGCTCCCGCGCGATTTTGGACAGGATGTCCTGCGGCGAGGTAAAACCGCAGTCGGCCACGACACCGCGGACGTTTGCAGGGAAGGGCTCCCCGCAGCTCATCAGCACGGTCGCCGCACCCATCGACAGGCCGCCGAGCAGGACGGGCGTTTCCGCGCCGAAGCGTGCGTTGTGCCATTCGACCCAGCGGTGCACATCGCGGCGCTCGCGGATGCCGAAGGTGATAAAGCGCCCGCCGGACGCGCCGTGCGCGCGCTCGTTCACGAGCAGGAGATTCAGTCCGAGCGACTGGTAAAACGGCAGCGCGCAGCCGAAATCGATTTCCGGGAGGCTGCGCCAGCCGTGAAACAGCAGCAGGGTACCGCGCGCCTTGTCGCACGGCAGATAGCGCCCGACAAGCCGCACTCCGTCAAAGGCCTTGATGGTGACCGTCTCACTCGGCTGGGCAGCGATCCATTGGAAGCCGGCGCTCAGCTCCTTCGCGTAACGGCGCAGGCTGGAGTGCTGGATGGCACGGTCGGCGTTGCTCGTCAGCCAGCGCGCGTGCAGACAGGCGAAGCACATGGCGGCAAAGGAGCCGCCGAACAGAAGCAGCAGCACAAGACCCGCTGCGATAAGGATGGCAATTTTCATGACTTCTTTTTCTCCAAGCGGCGCAGAAGCGGAAAGCACAGCGGCCAGACCAGCGCCGCAAACAGGATGACTGCGAAATAACGGATGGCGTTCGCGCCGACCCATAGGAAGCCGGCGGCGGCAAAGAGGGCCTTCAGCCCCTCCTTGATCGCCAGCAGCCCGGCGAGGCCGAGCACGACCTTGAGGCACTGCACCCACCACGCCGCGCGCTCGTCAAAGCGGATGTGCCTGCGCTCGATCGGGTAGGCGACGAAGAAGCCCAGCAGCGCGCCGAGCAGCGAAAAGCTGTTTTTGCGTCCCTCGTAGAGATTGTCCGGGTCAACGTCCGCGGGAAAGCGCGCAAAATTTGCGTAGCAGACGAAGGCGACGGCCAGCGCCAGCATCACGCCGAGCAGCGCCAGCATGCGCTTCGGCGCGTCGGCGCAGCGGCGCACGAGGAGATAGAGGACGAAGACGAGCACGGCGGCGATGACGAGGGACACGCCGACATCCAGCGGCGTGTGCACGCCGAGATACATGCGGGAAAGGCTCGTCAGCAGCGCGACGGCGATGCAGACGACGCGCAGCGCACGGTTTTTGTTCCACCGGGCGAGGCCGCCGAGCGTGCCGACGGCATTCTGCGTGTGGCCGGAGGGAAAGGAATAGCCGGTCGCGCTGCCGCGCGCGCTTTCGACGATGGGAAACGACGGGTCACGCACCCACGGCCGCGGAATGCGGCACAGGAGCTTCAGGAATTGGTTCAAAATCGTCCCGACAAAGCCGACAAAGAGCAGATAATAGCCCTCGCGCTTGTCCACGCACCAGAAAACGACCAGCGCCAGCACCGTGAAGACCAGCTCCTCGCCGAAATAGGTGAAAAACTGCATCACCGCGTCCAAAACCGGACTGCGGAGACCCTCGAGCCAATATAACAGCGCCAAAAAATCAGACTCCTTTCGGGAAATGGTCAATGTCGCGCCGGGGCAGCCCCGTTTCGTGCCGTAGGGGCGGATGCCCATAGCGCAGCCGTTGGCTGCTCTGCCGCCTTACGGATGCGGCGTACCCCTTGCGGGTGCATCCGCCCGCGCTGGCAGGGGAATGCGTGAAAAAAACGCTGTGGCGGGAAACGACCCCTCAGTCACGGCCTACGGCCGTGCCAGCTCCCCTTACACAGGGGGGGAGCCCGAAGCTTGTGCACCCCAATAGGCTCCCCTGTGTAAGGGGTAGCGAAGCAGCCGCGCGGCAGTCAACCGTGCTTGCGCCACGTGCTCGGGCGCAGGAGCATGATCATGGGGAATAGCTCGAGGCGGCCAAAGAGCATATCCGCAATCATGACCACCTTCGACAGGCCGGAAAAGACGCTATAGCTGCCATAAGGGCCAACCAGCAGGCTGACGCCCGGGCCGATGTTGTTCAGCGTCGCCATAACGGAGCTGACGGTCGTCTCCGTGCCGAGGTTATCCAGCGACAGCAGCACCATGGAGAACAGCGCAACCAGCACGTAGACCGCAAGGAAGGCGAACGAGCCGTCGATGACGTCGCGGTCGATGCGCTTGCCGTCCATCGTTATGACCTCGACGGAGTGCGGATGGAGCATGTGGCGGATGCTGGAGCGCACCGATTTGATCAGGATCATCACGCGGCTGACCTTCATGCCGCCGCCGGTCGAGCCGGCGCAGCCGCCGATGATCATCAGCCCGAGCAGGATCGCCTTCGAAAACTCCGGCCAGATGGCAAAATCCGCCGTTCCGAAGCCGGTGGTCGTGATGACCGAGCTGACGGAGAAAAACACATGATGGATCGCATCACGGAGCCCTGTAAAATAGCCGCCCTTGAGCATCAGATCTGCCGTGATGAGGGCGACCGCGGAAAAAACAATCGCCAAATAGGCCCGAAGCTCGGAATTCTTCCAGATCAGCTTGAATTTGCGCCGGATCAGGAAGAAATAGATCGAAAAGTTCACGCCGCACATCAGCATGAACACGGTCGTGACGGCCTGCTCATAGGTAGAATACGCCGCAAGGCCGGCGCTGGAGAGGGAGAAGCCGCCCGTGCCTGCCGTGCCGAAGGCGAGGCAGAGGCTGTCGAAGAAGGAAATTTCGCCCCAGCCGAACCACACGCCGAGCCGATAGGCCAGAATCTGCAAAAGCGTGATGACAAAATAAATCTCGTAAAGAATCATCGCCGAGGTGCGCATTTTGGGCACCATCTTGCTGACCGACGGACCGGGGGACTCCGCGCGCAGCAGGTAAATGCTGTCGCCGCTGAGCGGGACGACCGCCAGCATAAACACCAGCACGCCCATGCCGCCCAGCCAGTGCGTAAAGCTGCGCCAGAACAGCAGGCAGTGCGGCATGGCCTCCGGCGCGGTCAGGATGCTCGCGCCCGTGGTCGTAAAGCCGGAGACGGTCTCGAATACCGCGTCAAGATACGAGGGAATCGCGCCGGAAAAGTAAAACGGCAGCGCACCGACCAATGAAATGACGATCCATGCCAGCGATACCATCACGAAGCCCTCGCGCGCGTGCATTCGGCGGTTGTGCTTCGGCCGCAGCAAAATGAGCGCGATGCCCACCACGGCGCAGATGCCGATGGTCGCCAGCAGCGCCAGCGCCGATTCTCCATAGCACAGCGCTACGATACAGGGCAGAAGCAGCGCGACGCCGATAATTAACAGAACGTACCCCAAGAGGGAGAGAATCATTCGAAAATTCATGACGCCCTCCGCTCAGCGAATGATGTCGTCAAGGTCGTTCAGGCCGGTGACGGAGGTGACGACGATGACGGTGTCGCCCGGCTCGATGGTGTCGCGGCCGCCGGGGGTCAGGATCTTGCCGCCGCGGTTGATCGCGCCGATGAGCAGATTCGGCCGCAGCCGCAGCTCCATCAGCGGCTTGCCGCACACGAGCGACTTGGCCGTCGCGCGGAATTCCAGCGCCTCGGCCTTGTTGCCGACGATCTTATAGAGCGTCTCGACGTTCGAGCCAAGGGAGTTCTGCATCGCGCGGACATAGCGGACGATGTGATCCGCCGCAATGTAACGCGGGTGAAAAACGCTGCCCAGATCCATCGATTTGATGATGTGCGAGAAGGTCGTGCGATTGATTTTCGTCACGAT